>DASYPZ010000097.1:0-19081 GCA_036006105.1 Gemmatimonadales bacterium
GTATTGAGACCGTGTTGAGAAACAAGATGAGATACTAGTTGTAATCGTTTGTATGTGAGATGGTTACACATGACTTGTTCAAGACGGCGATGGCGAGATCAGCTTCCCGGAAGCCTTGCTGCGACCGCTTCATTCCATTACGATCCAGTCACCACAACACGGGGGCGACTGGTTTCGACGGGTCAGTAGAAGGTATGGCAGCGTGCCCAGGTCCAGGTCCCTGGTAAAACCGCTTGGAAACGTTCAACTGCCAACTCTGATTTGGCGCTGGCTGCCTAAGCTGAGCTAAGCTCGCGAAGGCACCTTCGGCGACGAAGCCCGTCCGGGGCGTCGGCGTCGAATAGCAAAGCCGGGCTGGCCTGCCGTGGTCCTCCGACGCGGCGGGTAAGAACACTCGGAGGTTCGTTTCGGGAAGGTTGGCCGAGGACCGGCCCGGAGCCACGCGAAGACATCGGCCTACGCACGTAGACGCTGCACTGAAAGCTGGTTCGGACCAGGGTTCGATTCCCTGCGCCTCCACTGGGACTCGAGACAGGATGGATGAGGGGTCGGGGCACGCGCCCGACCCCTTTTCCTTGCCCTCTAGGCAGGGCTCCATTCCGGGAGCATCTTTGGCCTACCCCCATGTCTATCTCCCGCGGCCGCCTCGCAGTTGTCTCCCTGATGCTCGGTGTTGTCACGACGACGCTGGTGGGTCAGCCCGCGGCGCCGACCCCTCGATTGGGCACGCTGGCGTTTCCGACTTCCGGACCTCCGGCCGCGCAGCAGGCCTTTCTGACCGGCGTGCTGTACCTGCACAGCTTCGAGTACGCCAGCGCCGCGAAGGCATTCCTTCGGGCGGAGGCGCTGGCTCCCGCATTCGCCATGGCCTATTGGGGCGAGGCGATGAGCTACAATCACGGGGTCTGGAATGAGCAGGATTCGGTGGCAGCGCGCGCCACGCTGCGGCGGCTGGCCGCGACACCGGAGGCGCGCAGCGCCACCGCCCCGACGTCGCGGGAACAGCGCTTTCTCGAGGCGGTGGATTCCCTCTACGGGGCAGGTTCAAAGCCCCGTCGCGACACCCTGTACGCCCGGGTCATGGAGCGACTGGTTCGGGAGGAGCCCCTCGACCTGGAAGCCAAGGCGTTCTATGCCCTGGCCCTGCTGGGGCTCAACCAGGGAGTTCGGGACACGACGACCTATCTGCGGGCGGCCGCGTATGCCGACACGGTGTTCCGCGCCAACCCCACCCATCCCGGGGCGGTCCATTACCTGATCCATTCGTTCGACGATCCGCTCCACGCGGCGCGAGGCCTCGAGGCGGCTCGCGCGTATTCCCACATCGCGCCGGACGCGGCCCACGCGCAGCACATGACGACCCACATCTTTCTCGCGCTCGGGATGTGGGACGACGTCGTGTCCCAGAACCGGATTGCCGTGGGCCTCACCGCAATGGTCCCGAGTCACTATTCGACCTGGCTGGTATACGGCTTGATCCAGCAGGGAAAGTATGACGCCGCCCGGGGCCTGATCGAGCAGCTGCGGTCGAGCATGGCGAGTGGAGGCCCGCAGGCGAGGTTTACGGCGCTGGTCGAGATGCGGGCCCACTATCTCCTGCACTCCGAGGATTGGCGCAGCGGGGTGTTCAATCATCGCATCGGCTACGACAAGATGACGATGCTGGGGAATCTCATCGATGTCTATACCGACGGAGTCATCGCCTATCGGAGGATGGACGACGCCGGGCTCGCCAAGGCCGCGACCGAGCTCGCCCGGCTGGTCGACGCGCTGCAGATCGACCGGGGCTCCGGAGATCCCGCGGCGATGGCCGGCCGGGTGATGGCCCGGGAGCTGGGTGGCATGCGGCTCTTTCTGGGGGGAGCGCGGGAGCGGGCGGTGGCCCTGCTGCGAGAGGCGACCGCGATCGAGGACGTCATGCCCATGGAATTCGGGCCGCCGATGATCATCGAGCCGTCGCACGAAGTGCTCGGGACCATGCTGCTCGAAATGGACCCCGCGGCGGCCCAGCTCGAGTTCCAGCGCGCGCTCCGACTCGCCCCGGGCCGCTCCCGGGCCCTGGTCGGCCTGATTCGGGCGGCGATGGCCACCGGGGACAAGCCGACCGCGGCGCAGGCCATCGCGCAGGTGAAAGCCAACTGGCACCTGGCCGATCCCGATACGCGCGAAGAGCTCGCCCCGCTGTTCCGCCTGGTGGATCGAATGCCCTAGCCGGAGAGCCGCTCGAAAGCCTGCCGGGCCAGCGCGTGCGCGCCGGCCGCGGTCGGCGCCATGCAGTTGAGGTGACCCATCTTTCTCCCCCGCCGAGCCTCCCGTTTCCCGTAGAGATGCAGCTTCACGCCCGGCAGGGAAAGAGCGGCCGCCCAGTCGGGCTCGCCTCGCTGCCAGAGATCTCCCAGCAGATTGATCATGCACACCGGCGTGAGCAGCCGGGGAGCGGAGAGCGGCAGGCCACAGAGCACCCGCACCTGCTGCTCGAACTGGCACACGTCGCAGGCATCCTGGGTGTAGTGGCCGCTGTTATGGGGTCGCGGGGCGATCTCGTTGGCGTAGAGGGTTCCGCCGTCGGCCACGAACAATTCCACCCCAAGCACGCCGACATATTCGAGCCGCTCCGCGACCGTGGCGGCCAGTGCGAGCGCACGATCGGTCAGCTCCCGGGAGAAATGGGACGGCACCGTCGTCGTGTCGAGGATGCCGTGGGCGTGCACGTTTTCCCCGGGAGGAAACGCCGCCAGGGCGCCGTCGTCCCCCCGGGCAATGACGACGGAGAGCTCCGCCTCGAGGGAGAGCCGGCGTTCCAGGATGCAGGGCACACCCCCGAACGACGCATAGGCCCGGCGAGCCTCCTCCCGGGTGCTGACGCCCGCCTGTCCCTTTCCGTCGTAGCCCAGCCTGCTGGTCTTGAGCAGGGCCGGCGCTCCGATCGCCTCCCACGCCGCCTCGAGGCCGTCGGCATCGAGGACCGCGAGGAACGGGGCGGTGGGAACGCCGACCTCGCGCAGAAAGTTTTTCTCCCGCACCCGGTCCTGCGCGATGGCCACCGCCACGGGATGGGGACGCACCCGCACCCTCCCGGCGAGAAACTCGAGGGCGTCGATCGGAACGTTCTCGAATTCGGTCGTGACCGCGGACGCCCCGGTGGCGAGCGCGTCGAGCGCTCCCGGATCGTCGTAGGGCGCGCAGAGGTGCCGGTTGGCGATGCCTCCCGCCGGGGAGTTCGGGTCGGGATCGAGGACGATGACCTCGTAGCCCATGGTCCGGGCCCGCGCCGTGAACATCCGTCCCAGCTGTCCCCCGCCGAGCAGACCGAGGGTCGCGCCGGGAAGGATCATCCCGGGACGGGCGGGGGCAGGGTGACGGAGAGAACCTGCGTGGTCTGGGTGGAGCGGAACCGCGCGAGCCGGGCGCCAAGGTCCGGATCGGTCACTGCCAGCATGGCGATCGCGTGCAGGGCGGCATTGTGAGCTCCCGCCTCACCGATCGCGAAGGTGGCGACGGGAATGCCGGCGGGCATCTGTACGATGGACAGGAGGGAGTCGAGGCCCTGGAGGTGTTTGGATGGCACCGGAACCCCGAGCACCGGGAGCAGTGTCTTGGAGGCGAGCATCCCGGGCAGGTGGGCGGCGCCCCCCGCTCCCGCGATGAGGCAGGCCAGTCCCCGGTCCGCCGCGGCCGAGGCATACTCGAACAGGAGGTCGGGTGTCCGATGGGCCGATACCACCCGAGTCTCGTAGGGCACGCCGAACTCGGCCAGGCGTCTCGCGGCATGTTGCATGACATCCCAGTCCGAGCTGGAGCCCATGATCACGCCGATCCGCGGATTTGCCATGCCTGCTCGTCTCTCGAATGGGGGCTACTGATCGGGGATAATCACCAGACCGTCCCCCCGGATCAAGCAACTGCAATCGGGCGTGGGGTATACCAGAACCACAAAGATTGTCGCGTCATCATGTTTGCCCGCAACCCGTTGGGCCCTTTGACTATTGGGGCTGGGGGACGGACTGGCCCGGGCCATGCTCTATATGGCGTTGTCTGGGACATTCCGTCCCGCCGGAACCCACATGCGGATGCCATGACCGAAGCGCCACGGCCCGACCAGGTCTTTCAGCCTCTCACCGAACGACTGTTGCTCCGGAGCCGTTTCGGGCGTCGGCTGCTTTTCCTGTTCATGATTTGCGCGCTGGTGCCGACCTGTGCGGTGGCATTCCTGTCGTTTCGAAGCGTGTCGGACCAGCTGACCGAGCAGAGCCGGGAACGGCTGGCGGCTCTCGCAAGCGCGTCGGGCAAGACCCTCTATGACCGGCTGACCTTTCTCGAGAATGATCTCCGCAAGGTGATTCCGCGGCTCACCCAGTGCCGCGGCAATGGCGTCGATGGGGCCAGCCGGGACTGTGGCGAAGGGCTCCTCTACGCCCTGGAGGGGCTGGCTCGCCTGTCGGGCGACAAGATCACCGTGCTGGTGGGAGACACGGAGCGAATGGGGGAGATCCGGCAGGAGGAGCTGCCCGTTCTGGCGCCGGGTCAGAGCGTCGTGATCGCGGACTCCCGGTCCGATGTGGAGTACGGACTGTATCTGGTGTATCGCCCGAACGAACCGTCGGCCGGGACGACCCGGTTCCTGGCCCGCATCGATCCTTCGTATCTCTGGAGCCCGGCCGACGACGAAGCGCTGCCCGGCAATGTCGATCTGTCGCTCTGGGATCCCGGGCTCGGCATGCTCATTGGATCGGCGAGTCTGTCGTCGCTTCCTCCCGACCTCCGCAAGAAGATCGCCTCCACGTCGCGGGGAACCATCGAGTGGCCCGGCAAGGCCGGGGCCTCGGTGGCGACCTGGTGGTCGTTGCCCGAGACGAGGCGATTCAGATTTCCGGCCTGGCGGGTTCTGCTGAGCGAGCCCCAGGCCGACGTGCAGGCGCCGATGGTCGCGTTCTCCCGGAGCTTCCCGCTCCTGCTGGCCGTTGCCCTGTTGATGGTGCTGATTCTCGGGATCAGCCAGATCCGGCGCAGTCTGGCACCGCTGGCCGAGCTGCGGCGGGGAACCCGGCGAATCGCCGATCGCGACTTCGAGACTCCGGTGCAGGTCTCCAGCGGGGACGAGCTCCAGGAGCTGGCCGGCGCATTCAACGCCATGACACTCCAGCTGGGCCGGCAGTTCCGCGCCCTCAAGACCGCGGCGGAAATCGATCGCGCGGTGCTCTCCTCGGTGGATACCGCGGCCATCGTGCAGACGGTGCTCGACCGGGTTCCCGAGATCGCGCCCTGCGAGACCATCAGCGTGACGCTCCTCGAGGCCGGCAGCAGCTCGGTGGGGACGACCTGGACCGGGCTGTGCGCGGCGGGACGGCAGAAGAAGATGGCGACGGTGATGACACCCGACGATATCCGGGAAACCCGGCGCTACCCCGAACGATTGCTCTACGGAAAAGACGATCTCGCGATTCCCGAGTACCTCGCCCATTTCCGGCGGGCCAATGAGGCCGTCGTGGTCGAGGCCTATCCGCTCGGGTACGGCGGGGAGCTGCTCGGTGTGCTGGCCGTGCGTCGCAAGGCCGGTGAGTCCTCGGAGGAGGACACCGTGCAGGTGCGCCGGCTGGCGGATCAGGTGGCCGTGGCCCTCTCCAACGCGCGCATGGTCGATCAGGTCCGGTTCCTGGCCTTCTACGACAGCCTGACCCGCTTGCCCAATCGGGTGCTGTACAAGGAGCGGCTGGCCCAGGCCCTGGTGCGCGCGGAGCGAACCCACAAGCTGGTGGCCGTCTGCTTTCTGGATCTCGACCACTTCAGCCGGATCAACGACACCCTGGGACACGATCTGGGCGACGTGCTGCTCAAGGAAGTGGCCGCGCGCCTGGTGGCCTGTTCGCGTCCCACCGACAGTGTCGCCCGGGTCGGGATGGAGGAGAGCGTGGCGGAGGTCTCCCGCCTCGGGGGCGACGAGTTCACCGTCATCCTCCCCGACATTACCGACCCGCAGGATGCGGTGCGAGTGGCCCGCCGGCTGCTCGAGGCGTTCCGGCAGCCGCTACGGCTGGGCACCCAGGAGGTCTTCGTCACCACCTCCATGGGTGTCGCGATCTACCCGTTCGACGGCGCCGACACCGAGGAACTGCTCAAGAGCGCCGACGTGGCCATGTACCACGCGAAAGAGCAGGGCCGGAACACCTATCAGCTGTACTCCAGCTCGATGAACACCGAGGCCATGGCCCGGATGCAGCTGGAAAGCCAGCTCCGGAAGGCGGTGGAATCGGGAGAGTTCACCATCTGGTATCAGCCCATCATCGATCTGGCGAGCGGAAAGCCGACCGGGGCCGAAGCGCTGGTGCGCTGGGCGCACCCGGAACGCGGGCTCGTGTCACCCGGTGAATTCATCTCTCTGTGTGAAGAATGCGGCCTGATCGTGCCGCTGGGGGAGTGGATCCTGCGGACCGTGTGCACCCAGGCCAAGGCATGGGAGGATGTCGGCCTGGGGCCCATGCGCATGTGCGTCAACCTCTCGGCCCGGCAGCTGCGGCATGACGGGATCGTGGAGACGGTGCGGACGATCCTCCGGGAGACCGGCCTCCAGCCCGGCACCCTGGAGCTGGAGCTCACCGAATCGATGCTGATGGAGCCCGCCGGGGTCGTAGGACGGACGATCCGCGAGCTCGCCGATCTCGGGGTGAGCCTCGCAATCGACGACTTCGGAACCGGCTATTCCTCGCTCAGCTATCTCAAGAATTTTCCGGTCAAGACGCTCAAGATCGACCGGACCTTCATCATGAATGTCACCACCGATACCGGCAACGCGGCCATCACCACCGCGATCATCGCGCTGGCCGGGGCCATGGGGCTGGAGGTGGTGGCCGAAGGCGTGGAGACCCAGTTGCAGGCGGATTTCCTGCGGGAACGGGGCTGCCACCGGGGTCAGGGCTATCTGTTCGGGAAACCGGTGCCGGTGACGGCCTTCGAGAACTTCCTGCGGGGGGATGAGATCGTCGAGGCGAGAGCCGGTGCGGTCAGCGCCGGCGTCCCGGTCTAGGCGTCACACGGTGGCGCGGGTCCGGTTCATGGTGCCGCGCTCGGCGAGTGCCGCCTGGGCCGCCGCCAGCCGGGCGATGGGAACCCGGAAGGGCGAACAGGACACGTAGTTCATCTTCTGCGCCTCGCAGAAGGCCACCGCGCCCGGCTCCCCGCCGTGTTCGCCGCAGATGCCGACCTTGAGATCGGCCCGGGCCTCTCGCCCCAGCCGAACCGCCATCGCGATGAGCTTGCCCACGCCTTCGATATCGAGCTGGATGAAGGGATCCGCCTCGATGATGTTCCGTTCCAGGTAGGCGGGCAGGAAGACGCCCGCGTCGTCCCGGGAAAGCCCCCACGTGGTCTGGGTCAGATCGTTGGTGCCGAAGGAGAAGAACTGGGCTTCCCGGGCGATCTCGTCCGCGGTGAGCGCGGCGCGGGGGAGCTCGATCATGGTACCCAGCAGGAAGGGCACCGTGATCTGGCGTTCGCGGAACACCTCCTCCGCGATCTGTCGCACGATCAGCGCCTGCTTCCGGAACTCCACGACATGAGCGACCAGCGGAATCATGACCTCGGGCTGGACCCGGCCCTTGCGAATGGCGATGGTGCAGGCGGCCTCGAAGATGGCCCGGACCTGCATCGCGGTGATCTCCGGATACATGATCCCCAGGCGGCAGCCCCGCAGGCCGAGCATCGGATTGACCTCCGAGAGCGACGCCACGGTGCGCTCCACTTCCGCGACCGTCTTCCCCATGTCATGGGCGAGCGCCGCGATCTCGGCGGGCTCCTTGGGAAGAAACTCGTGCAGCGGGGGATCGAGCAGGCGGATGGTGACCGGATAGCCCTCCATGGCGCGGAAGATTCCCTCGAAGTCGGTGCGCTGCATCGGCAGCAGCTGGTCCAGCGCCTTCTTCCGCCCGGCCGCGTCGGATGCCAGGATCATCTCCCGCATCACCCCGATGCGCTCGCTGTCGAAGAACATGTGCTCGGTCCGGCACAATCCGATGCCCTCGGCCCCGAAGTCGCGACCCCGGTGGGCATCCGCGGGGGTATCCGCGTTGACCCGAACCCGGAGATGGCGCATCTCGTCGGCCCACCCCATCAGCCGGGCGTAGTGGCCCGACAGCTCCGGGGGCACCAGGCGGGCCCGTCCGGCATACACCCGGCCGGTGCTGCCGTCGACCGTGATCCACTCGCCGTCACTCACCTTGCGCCCATCGACTGCGAACGCGAGCGCGTGCTCGTCCACCACGATGTCGTGGGCGCCGGCCACGCAGGGCTTGCCCATGCCGCGGGCCACCACCGCGGCGTGTGACGTCATGCCACCCCGCGCGGTGAGGATGGCCTTGGCCGCCACCATGCCGTGGAAATCCTCGGGACTGGTCTCCCGGCGCACCAGGATGACCGGCTCGCCCTTGCGGCCGCGGATCTCGGCCTGATCGGCGTCGAAGACCGCCGCCCCGCTGGCCGCTCCCGGTGAGGCGGGCAGCCCGGTGGTGAGCAGATCGAGCGCTGCCTTGGGGTCGATGGTGGGATGGAGCAGCTGGTTCAGGTCGTTGGGGGGTACCCGGGCGATGGCCTCCTCCTCGGAAATCAGCCCCTCGTCCACCATCTCCACCGCCGCGCGGACCGCGGCCTGCCCGCTCCGCTGGGCCCGGCGGGTCTGCAGCATGTACAGGCGGCCGCGCTCGATGGTGAACTCGAGATCCTGGAGGTCCCGGAAGTGTCGCTCCAGGGTGCGGGCGGTCTGTTCCAGGTCGGCGTACGCGTCAGGGAGCCGATCCCGAAGGGTGGCGATCGGCTCCGGAGTACGGATGCCGGCGACGACGTCTTCGCCCTGGGCGGTGAGGAGATATTCCCCGTAGAGCACCCGCTCGCCGGTCGAGGGATCCCGGGTGAATGCGACGCCGGTTCCCGAGTCCTCCCCCATGTTGCCGAACACCATCGCCATGATGTTCACGGCGGTGCCCATGGTGTCGTCGATCTCGTGGTGTTTGCGGTAGTCGATGGCGCGCCGGGTATTCCAGCTCTCGAACACGGCGGCCACCGCCCCCCACAGCTGCTCCATCGGGTCTTCGGGAAAATCCTTGCCCGATTCGCGCTTGATCAGCGACTTGTACTCCCCGACCAGGTCCCGCAGCGCCTCCCAGGGGAGGTCGATGTCGCGATTGGCGCCGCTGGCCCGCTTCCGCTGGTCGAGGGCCTCGTCGAAGACGCGCTTGGACACTTCGTACACCACCCCGCCGTACATCTGCACGAAACGGCGGTAGGAGTCGAAGGCGAAGTTCGCGTTGCCGGTGCGGCGGCGCAGTCCTTCGACGGTGACGTCGTTGAGGCCGAGATTGAGGATGGTCTCCATCATGCCCGGCATCGACACGGCCGCGCCGGAGCGCACCGACACCAGCAGGGGCTCCTCTGCGCCGCCGAACTGCCGTCCGGTGGCGGCCTCGAGACGGCCCAGCGAGGCCTCGAGCTGGGGCCGGAGCCGGGGCGGAAAGCCCCGGGTTTCGAGATAGATGCCGCAGAGGTTTGCCGCCAGGGTGAATCCCGGAGGGACCGGAATTCCCAGATTGGTCATTTCCGCGAGTCCCGCCCCCTTGCCGCCCAGCACGTCCTTCATCGCGGCGGTGCCGTCGGCGCGGCCCTGGCCGAAGAAGTAGACCAGGGGCTGCGGCGCGGCGCCCGTCATGGGGTGGTCGCGGCCATCTGGATCAGTTTGGCGGCGCGGGAATCCTGGTGACCGACCGGGATCGGATAGCGCCCGGAGAAGCAGGCGTGGCAGAACTGGTTTTGCGGGCCCGCGGCGCGCAGCATCCCTTCCAGCGACAGATACCCCAGGGTGTCCACACCCAGGAAGTCCCGGATTTCGTCGATGGAATGGGTGGCCGCGATGAGCTCTTCTTCGGTCGGCGTGTCGATGCCGTAATGACACGGCCCGGTGATCGGCGGCGAGGCCAGCCGGAGGTGCACCTCACGCGCCCCCGCGGCGCGAATCATCTGGACCAGGCCCTTGCTGGTGGTGCCGCGCACCAGGCTATCGTCCACGACGACCACCGATCGCCCGGCGATGACGTCTTTCACCGGGTTGAACTTGATCTTGACCTTGGCCACCCGGAGCGCCTGGGTCGGATTGATGAACGTCCGGCCCACGTAGTGGTTCCGGATCAGCCCGTGTTCGAGCTTGAGGCCGCTGGTTTCCGCGAAGCCGAGCGCCATCGCGTTGCTGGAATCGGGAACGCTGAACACGACGTCGGCGCCGGGCGCCGGGTGTTCCACCGCCAGCTGCCGGCCCAGCTCCCGCCGGACCCGGTCCACCGATTCGCCGAACACCGTGCTGTCGGGCCGGGCAAAATAGACCAGCTCGAAGACGCAGCGGCTGACCGGTTTGGGCGGGAGTGGTGCCAGGCTCTTCACCACGCCGTTGGTAACCCGGACGAAATCGCCGGGAACCAGCTCGCGGATCAGCGTGGCTCCCACCAGGTCGAGGGCGCAGGTTTCCGAGGCGATGATGACGCCGTCGCCGAGACGCCCCAGCACCAGGGGCCGGAACCCGCGGGGATCGACGATGGCGTAGATCGCCCGGCCCACCGAGATCACCAGGCTGAAGGCACCCTCGAGCCGGGACAGGGCTTCCCGGATCTGGGCCTCGGGATCGGCGGCGGTGGAGCGGGCGATCAGGTGAACGATCACTTCGGAATCGGAAGACGATTGGAAAATCGCCCCCTGGGCCACCAGCTCCTGTTTGAGCGCGGCGGCGTTGGTGAGGTTGCCGTTGTGCGCCAGGGCGAGCGGCCCACAGCGGTAATTGGCCGCGCAGGGCTGCGCGTTGGCGATCACCGAGCTGCCGGTGGTCGAGTACCGGGTATGCCCGACCGCGGCGTCACCCGGCATGTCGGCCAGGTCCCCGGCGTTGAAGATGTCACCCACCAGTCCCATGCCCCGCCGGGAGTGGGCCTGGGTCTGGGCGTCGATGGTGACGATGCCGGCGCTCTCCTGGCCGCGGTGCTGCAGGGCGTAGAGCCCGAGATAGGCCACTCGCGCGGCATCGGGCACTCCCGAGACTCCGATGACTCCGCACATGTCAGCCGGCCTCTCCGCGACCCGGCTCCTGGCGCATGCGCCGGGGGATCGCGTCGAAATAGGTGCGCCGCAGCTCGGCCGTGGGCCAGCGCAACGTGGTGTGTCCGTCCCTGATGTGCACTTCCAGCGGATCCAGCAGCGCCGACACCGTTCCAATCGGCTCGATGGGGACCTGATGCTCTTCGGCCAGCGCCCGGAGCTGCGACGCCTCCCGAGGGCGGCACGAGACGACCACCCGGCCCGCGTCCTCACCATAGAGCAGGGCGACGGCCGACAGGCCTCCGGGATTGGCGAGATTGACCTTGGCCCCGAGAGGTGCGCTCGCGTAGGGCCCGCCAATACACGCCTCGGCAAGTGCGACGGCGAGTCCGCCGTCGGCGCAGTCGTGCGCCGAGCGGAGCAGCCCGCGAGTGGCGGCGGCGGCCAGCAACCCCTGCAGGCGCTGTTCGGCGACGAGATCCACCGGCGGCGGTGCGCCCCCGACGAATCCGTGAACGACCTCCCAATAGCTCGAGCCACCCAGGTGGCCGCGGGAGGTTCCCAGCAGGAAGAGGGAATCGCCCGGGCCGGAAAAGTGGCTGGGCACTCGGCGGGTTACATCCTGGAGCAGGCCGACCATCCCGATGGTCGGGGTCGGATCAATGGCGCCGGTGGGGCTCTCATTGTAGAGCGACACGTTTCCGCCGGTGACCGGCGTGCCGAATGCGCGGCAGGCGTCGGCAATCCCGCGGCACGCCTCCCGGAACTGGAAGAACACCTCCGGCTTGTCGGGATTGCCGAAGTTCAAACAGTCGGTGATGCCCAGGGGCACCGCCCCGGTGCAGGCCACGTTCCGGGCCGCTTCCGCCACGGCCGCCTTGCCGCCCTCGTACGGGTCGAGCGTCACATAGCGCTGATTGCAGTCGACCGAAATGGCCAGGCCGAAGCGGGTGCCGGGTACCCGGAGCACCCCGGCGTCGCCCCCGGGGCCGAGGACCGTCTCGGCCTGCACGGTGGAATCGTATTGCTCGAAGACCCAGCGCTTGCTCGCGATGGTCGGAACGTCGAGCAACAGGGGGAGTGCCGCCGTCGGGTCGACCCGGGCGGGCGCCGTCGGCGACGCTGCGCGCCGGGCGACGGCGGCCGGCGCCTCCCGAGCCTCGGGATGATGCACCGGACATCCATCCACCAGCCGCTCGCCGGGAATCGCCGCGACCGTCACCCCGGCATGCACGATCCGGAACAGGCCGTCGTCGGTGACCCGGCCCACCGGCACGGCGGTGAGGTCCCACTTGGCACAGACGGCCTGGATGTCGGGCACCCGGTGCGGCTCGGCGACGATCAGCATTCGCTCCTGGGTCTCGGAGAGCATGATCTCGTAGGGCGTCATGCCGGGCTCACGGGTCGGCACCAGGCTGGTGTCGAGCTCGACGCCCACGCCGCCCCGCGCCGCCATCTCCGCGGAGGAGCTCGTCAACCCGGCCGCGCCCATGTCCTGGATCGCGACCGTGAGACCGGCCTCGATGAGCTCCAGGGTTGCCTCCAGCAGGAGCTTCTCGGTGAAGGGATCGCCGACCTGCACTTGCGGCCGGCGGGCTTCGCTCTTCTCGGAGAGCTCCTCGGAGGCGAAACTGGCGCCGTGAATGCCGTCCCGACCGGTGCGGGAGCCCATGGCCAGCAGGACGTTGCCCACCCCGTGGGCCCGGGCCCGCATGAGGTCGGTTTCCCGAAGCAACCCGACGCACATGGCGTTGACCAGCGGGTTGCCGCTGTACCCCGGCGCGAAGGCCACCTCGCCGCCCAGGGTGGGTACCCCGACGCAATTGCCGTAGTCGCCCACGCCTTTCACGATGCCGGTAAACAGATACCGGTTTCGCGGGTCATCGAGGGGTCCGAGCCGGAGCGAATTGAGGACCGCGACCGGGCGCGCACCCATGGTGAACACGTCCCGCAGGATTCCGCCGACGCCGGTGGCAGCCCCCTGATACGGTTCGACCGCGCTGGGGTGATTGTGGGATTCGATCTTGAACGCCACCGCCCACCCCTCGGGCAGGCGAAGCACGCCGGCGTTCTCGCCGGGGCCCTGAACCACCTGGGGTCCCTCGGTCGGAAAGGTCCGGAGCACCGGGCGGGTGTGCTTGTAGGAGCAGTGTTCCGACCATAGCGCCGAGAAAATCCCCAGCTCGGTGAGCGTCGGGGTGCGGCCCAGCATGGCGACAATGTCGCGATACTCTGCCTCGGTCAGGTTGTGCTCGCGCACGACCTCCGGGGTGACGGTGCGTTCGCCCGGGAACGGATGCGCGTCGGCCGAGACGGCGGTATGGGTCACTTGGGCTTCCTGAGCGAGCCGGCCACGTCGCCGAACACCCGGCGTAAGAGGCTGTGGTCCTCGTGCTTCATGAGCTGATCGATTTCTCCCGCATCCAGCCAGATTCCGCCGTCTTCCGGGCAGCGCTCGACCTGCACGCCATGGAACATCTCGGTTCGGAGCCCGGCGCCACACTTGGGGCATCTGAGATAGTGCGAATGGCGTTCCGCCGCCGCACGGTCGGCGTGCTCCCTGGCTCGGAGCTTGGCCAGCCGTTCGTGCTCCTCCCGGGCGAAGTACTCGTCTTCATTGCGGCTTGGCTTGTCGGTAGACATATGGCTCAAGAAAACCGGTGTGAGGGTCAGGGAACAGGGGCGGCCGAAAACCGCATCAGCGACTCGAAGACCCCCTGTCCGGCGTCGGAGCCCAGCACGCGATCGGCCAGCCGCTCCGGGTGCGGCATCATGCCGACGACGGTTCCGCTGGCGCTGCAGATCGCGGCGATATCCTGATCCGACCCGTTCGGATTGGACGGGAAATCGGCGTCGGAAGACCCGGCATAGCGCAGAACCACGCGCCCCTCCGCCTCGAGCTGCTCCAGCAGCGAGTTCGGGGCGACGAACCGCCCATCCCCGTGGCCGACCGGAATCCGGATCACTTCGCCCATCCGGTACGCGGAAGTGAACGGGGTGTCCACCCGCTCGATCCGGACGTCGACCGGCCGCGACAGATACTTGAGCCCGGCGTTCTTGACCAGGGCGCCCGGCAGCAGGCCCGCTTCGCAGAGAATCTGAAATCCGTTGCAGATACCGAGGACCGGCCCGCCCGCGGCCGCATGGCTCCTGATGACGTCCATGATGGGACTGAACCGCGCGATGGCGCCGCTCCGCAGGTAATCCCCGTAGCTGAATCCGCCCGGGAGGATGACCGCGTCGGCGCCGGCGAGAGAGGTGTCCCGGTGCCACACGTAGAACGCTTCACCGCCGGCGCGCTCGACGGCCCGGCACGCCTCGGGCTCGCAATTGCTGCCCGGAAAACGAACCACCGCCACGCGCATCATGCCTTGGCTCCGGCGTCGATTTCGATCTCGTAGTCCTCGGTGACCGGATTGGCCAGCAGCTGGTCGCACATGGTGCGCACCCGGGCGAGGGCCTCCGCCGCGGTGCCCGCCGCGACGTCGAGCGCGATGGCCTTCCCCACGTGGACGTTGCTGGCTTCGGGAAAGCGGAGCGCCGAGAGGGCGTGCTCGACCGCCTGGCCCTGCGGATCGAGCAGGCCCTTGCGAGGCAGAATACGGACGTTCACCCTCCAGGTCATTCGTCGCCTCCGGTGTCGATGAGCCTGAGCACGACGTGGCGCAGCACGCCGAAGGTCAGGTAGGTGAGAAAGAAGGGGAACAGGAACGAGGACGGCGCCACGATCGACCCGACCACGAACCCGAGCACGACGGCCAGCACCAGAAGACCCGACGGCCGCTTCAGATTGATCGGTCCGCCCCGCGGGTACTGCACCTTGCTCACCATGAGCGCGGCGGTCAGGAGCAGCAGGACCACCAGTCCCTCATGCTGCAGATCCATGTAGGCGACCGAGGCCCGGTACCACTGGGTCTGGCTGAACGCGTAGTAGGTGGCCATCGTCATGCCGGCCGCGGGGGACGGCAGCCCGGTAAACCATCCCGGCGTGGGCTTGCCGTGCGAGAGCACGTTGAATCGGGCCAGCCGCAGTGCCGCGGCCACCACGTACAGGAAGCAGACCACCCAGCCGAAACGCCCGGCGGCGGAAAACTCCAGGAAGTAAATGAGCAGCGCCGGCGCCACGCCGAAGGAGACGATGTCGACCAGGGAATCGAGCTCGGCCCCGAACCGGCTCCCGGTGCCCATCCGGCGCGCCACCCTGCCGTCGAGCGAATCGAGAATACCCGCATACACGATGAACCAGCCGGCCTGGCGAAAGTTCCCGTTGAAGGCGGAGATAATGGACCAGAAGCCGAAGAACAGGTTGCCGATCGTGAACGCACTGGGGATCACGACAACGACTTTGCGAATGCCCTCGCGCTGGGGCGGCGGGCTGCTCATTTCCATCGTGCCACCACGGTCTGGGCCGCCTTGGTATGCTCACCGACGCGGACCGTGACCTCCGCGCCCGGCGGGACGAATACGTCCACCCGGGAGCCAAAGCGGATCAGGCCCATGCGCTCCGCTTGTGCCACTTCGGCGCCCTCGCCGTGGTCGGTCACGATCCGCCGCGCGATGGAGCCGGCGATCTGCTTGATCAGCACCTTGCCCCGCGGCGTGTCGAGGCCGACGCTGGACTGCTCGTTGTCGGTCGACGCCTTTTCGGGGCCGGCGTGGCCGAACTTGCCCTTCACGTAGGCGCGGAACCCGATGCGCCCCCGGGCCGGATACCGGTTCACGTGCACGTTGAACACGTTCATGAAAATCGACACCCGCGTCGAGGGGCCGCGCAGGTAGGCCGGCTCATCGATCGCGATGACGCTGACCACCATCCCATCCGCCGGTGCAAGGACCAGGTCATCACCCCGAGGACCGTCGCGCACCGGGTCGCGAAAGAACGCCACTACCCAGAGGGCAATCAGCAGCCAGGGCGCGGCAATCAGCCAGAGGTGGAACCAGAGCAACCCGCCGAGTATCACCCAGGCGATCCCGATGAACGGCCAGCCTTCGGGCGCGACCCGCATCAGAGGTGCTCCGGCAGCGGCGACCCGGTGAGCAGCCGGTAGGCCTCGAGATAGCGGTCGCTGGTGGCGGCCACCACCTCGGGCGGAAGAGGAGGGGGAGGCGCCTCGCCGTTCCAGCGCCCCTCTCGCCGAAGGCCGCTGAGATAATCGCGCAGCGGCTGCTTGTCGAAACTGGGCTGGGTCTGCCCGGGCGTGTAGCGGTCCGCCGGCCAGAAGCGGGAGGAATCCGGCGTCATCACCTCGTCGATGAGGACCGGCGTACCCGCGCCGGTCACGCCGAACTCGAATTTGGTGTCCGCGATGATGATCCCTCTGGTCTCGGCGTGGGCACTCCCGGCGCGGAACAGGGCCAGGCTACGTGCCTTGAGCTCCGCCGTGGGGCCGGCACCCAGCGCCGCCGCCATCGTGCCTTCGGTGACGTTCTCGTCATGGCCGCTCTCGGCCTTGGTCGCGGGAGAAAAGATCGGCGTGGGGAAGCGGGCGCTTTCGAGCAGCCCCGCGGGCATGCGCTCCCCGGCCAGGGTGCCGCCGTCACGATACTCCTTCCAGGCCGATCCCGAGATGTAGCCCCGGATGACGCACTCGAAGGGTACCGGCGCGGCCCGGCGCACCAGCATGGCCCGTCCCGCGATGTCCGCGCGGTGGCCGGCCAGCGTGGGCACCTCGCGGATGATGTCGTCCGGATCCGCGGTGAGAAAATGGTGCGGGCCCAGGTGGCCCAGTTTCTGGAACCAGAACGCGGACAGCTGGGTGAGGACGGCGCCTTTGCGCGGCACCGGCTCGGTCATGACGATGTCGAACGCGCTCACCCGGTCGCTGGCGACCAGGAGCAGGCGGCCCGCGTCCACCTCGTAGACCTCGCGAACCTTGCCCCGACGCCAGAGTGGCAACGGGAGCCGGCTGGCGGTGATCACCGTCATACCCGCACCTCTTCGGCCGTCACCGACGCGGCCAGCGCCGCTGCCCGGCCCAGGACGGGCTCGAGGTACTCGTCGATGAATTCCGTCACCTGGGCCTCCGCACGGCCGGTATACCGGGCCGGATCGAGCTCGGCGGCGAAGGCGCCCGCCGGAACTCCCGAGAAGGCGGAGTGGCCGGCCAGGCGCTTCATCAGATCGTTCTCGCCGCCGCCGCTCACTTGCGCCGCCACGGCCATGCTGGCGGTTCGAATCACCTCGTGCAGCGTCTGGCGATCCCCGCCCGATGCCACGCCCAGCATCATCCACCGCTCGGTCGCCATGAACGGCATCTGCTCCGCCACGTGGCGGGCGATCACCGGTTCCCGCACTTCGAGACCGGCGACGATGTTGGTGGCCAGCACCAGGATGGCGTCGGTGGCGAGGAAGGCCTCGGGGAGCACGATCCGCCGATTGGCGCTGTCGTCGAGGGTCCGTTCCAGCCACTGCGTGGCCGCGGTCTGGGCGGGATTCTGCTGCAGCGAGATGACGAAGCGGGCCAGGCTCGAGATCCGTTCGGCCCGCATCGGATTCCGTTTGTAGGCCATCGCGCTGGAGCCGATCTGCTCGGACTCGAAGGGCTCGAGCAGCTCGCCCTCATGCTGCAGCAGCCGCAGGTCGTTGGCCATCTTGGCGGCGGACTGGGCGACGCCGGAGAGCGCGTCCAGGACCGTGCTGTCGGTCTTCCGCGGATAGGTCTGGCCGGACACCGGAAACGGCCGCGCGAATCCCATGCGCTCCGCGATGCGCCGGTCCAGCTCGCGGATCTTGGCGTCGTCGCCCTTGAACAGCTCCTGAAAGGACGCCTGGGTTCCCGTGGTGCCCTTGCAGCCGAGGAAGCGCAGGGTCTCGATCCGGTGGCAGAGCTCCTCGGCATCGAGCGCAAAATCCTGGGCCCAGAGCGTGGCGCGCTTGCCGACCGTGGTGAGCTGCGCCGGCTGAAAGTGGGTGTAGGCCAGGCAGGGCAGGGCGGCTCGCTTGCGCGCAAACGCGGCCAGGATCTTGAGCAGGGCCACCAGGCGCCCCAGCAGCAGGCGCAGACCTTCCCGCATCATGATCAGATCGGCGTTATCGGTCACGAACGCGCTGGTGGCGCCCAGGTGGATGAACCGCCGTGCCGCAGGCGCCAGGTCCCCGAGCGCATGGACGTGCGCCATGACGTCGTGCCGGAAACGCCGCTCGTACTGCGCGGCCGTGGCGAGGTCGATATCGTCGAGGTGGGACCGCAGCTGCTCGATCGCCTCGGCCGGAATATCCAGGCCGAGCTCCCGCTCGGATTCCATCAGGGCGAGCCAGAGGCGGCGCCATAGTCCGATCCGGCTGACATCACCCCAGAGGTGCTGCATGGCCGGTGAGGCGTACCGGGTGCCGAGGGGGGACTGATAGGGCGTCCCGGTCAACGGAACTCCAGGTCGGTGAAGATCATCTGGCCATTGCGCTCGAAATAGATCCGGAAGGCCTGCCGAGATCCCAGCGACTCGATCACGTCGGCCACCTGCTTGGCGGAGGTGATGAGGGTCCGGTTGATCGCGAGGATCACGTCGCCTTCCTTGAGTCCGGTGGCGCGGCCCGATTCGTCACTCACCTTGAGAATCAGCGCGCCCTTGTTGCTCCGCAGGCCCCGCTCCGTCTGGATGGCCGGGGTGACCGAGACGACGTCCATGCCGCTCAGCACCTTCACCTTGGTGGCGGTGCTGGTTGGCAGGTCCCGGGTGGCGAAGGTTCGATCTTCCTCGCCGGAGCCCTTCTTGATGCGGACCTTGATCGGGTCGCCGACGTGCAGGTCGAGCTTCACCGCTTCCCAGTCGAGGTAGTTGTGCAGCCGCCGTCCGTTGGCCTCGACCAGCACGGTGCCCTGCACGATGCCCGCCTGCGCCGCCGGCCCGTCGGGGGCCACTCGCGTCACGGTGACGCCTCCCTGGGTCTTCCAATCCTGCATGGATTCGGGGCCGGCCACTTCGACGCTGGTCCAGGCCCGGCGCACCGTGCCGTTGTTGAGGATCTCTTCTTCCACGCGCAGGGCCCGCTCGATCGGAATCGCGAAACCCAATCCGATGG
>DASYPZ010000098.1:0-4619 GCA_036006105.1 Gemmatimonadales bacterium
TGGTGATCGTGAACAGCTGCTTCGGCGCGGCCGGCAGGGTCACGTCCCACACCGAATAGCCGCCTAACCCGGCGCCGTAGAACTTGTCCTGATTGGTGGCGGGGTCGAAGCCCACGTAGAAATCGTGATAGCCGCCCGCGCCGAGCTGCTTGTAAGGCGTCGGATTGGGCACGTTTCCGATCAGCCAGGTGGCGGGATCGCCGCCGGCCACGACCTTGGCCAGGTCGTAGATCAGCGCCTTCTGCTGGTTGACGGTGACGAACAGCAGGGCTCGGCCGTCGGAGTGCTTGTAGGCGAAGGTATTGTGGAAGCCGCCCGGCGCCGCGGCATAGCGGATCCGCGCCACTTCTTTCACCTTGGAACCGTCGGGGAGGCCGGTGACGTCGAAGATGATCGCGCCCAGGTCCGCGTCAGGTGTGCCCTGCTGGAACTGGAGCGACTGCTCGTAGTAATAGCGGTCGCCGATCTTGAAATACTTCCCGTCCATCGCGCCGATGCCGCGGTGCAGCTCGGGGTTCTCGATGGTCCACTGGAAGACCTGCAGCGGCTTGGCGGGGTTGTGGATATCGTAGATAGTGGTGTTGTAGTTGACGAAACCGGAGACATAGACATAAGGACGATTCCGGTCCTGCTCGATCTCGACGTCGGCGGCCTTCCACGCTCCCTTGTTGACGGCGACGTTGTCGAGGGAGTGCACCTTCTCGGTGCCTCCATGCTTCTGTTCTGCGGTCGGAGTCTGTTGGCCGGGGTCCTGGGCGCCGACCATTGCGGGAGACAGGCAGCACAGTGCGGCGATGACGAGTTGGCGCATGAGCGGCTCCGGGAGTTGGATCTGGGGACACGCCAGTCTTGATGGCGCGAGTCACTCAGGAAGAATACCTCCAATAGCGCACGGGGTGGTAGACGACGACCGGACGCATCCGTCGGCGGGACGCTGCTATTGGAGTTCCTGAACTGTAAGACCTTGTAAATCAATCGATTAGAAATGCTGTCAGTTGTTGAAGTGTTGAAAACAACAGCATAATTAATGTGCAAATGTAAAGTGCTTGTTTAGACAGTATTATTGTGATATATTGAGATAACCAATTTCTCGAGAGGGCCAATTACCCACGTCGAAAACCCGTTCCGGATTCATGGGGTCGTGTCGGACCAGTTCTTCACCGACCGGGCCGTGGAGCTGGATCGCATCCGCCGGACTCTCGAGGAGCCGGGCGCCAAGTTGCTGGTCTACGGCCCCCGTCGCATGGGGAAGACCTCGGCGCTGGTGCGGGCGGTCGAGCGCCACCAGTCCAGGGGCGGCGTGGCGTTTCTCGCCGACATGTCCACGGCCTCGACCCTGGTCGACATTGCCAACCGGATCCTCGAGGCGGCCGGGCAGGCGCTGGGCCGCCGGTGGAAGGATGCCATCGGCGACTTCGTGGCGCGCGTCGGGCTCACCATCACCCTCACCCCCGATGCCCACGGCCACATCATCCCCAGCCTCGACGTCCGGCTCCGTTCGGCGCCGCTGGAGGAACAGCGCACCTCGCTCGCCCAGACCCTGGACGCGATCGATGGCCTCGCCGCGGCGCGGAAGACGACCATCGGAGTGGTGCTCGACGAGTTTCAGGAGATTCAGCGCTTCGGCGGCGACGCGGCGGAGTGGCACCTGCGCGGCATCATCCAGCACCACCAGCAGGTGAGCTATGTGCTGGCCGGGTCGCAGGCGCACATCATCGAGCGGATGCTGGACAAGGGCCGCGCCTTCTACGGCCTCGCCGATCACCTGGAGTTCGGTCCCATCGATCCCGCCCACCTCGCCACCTGGATCGATGACCGGATGAGTCGCGCGGGCGTGCGAGCCTCGGGGGTCGGTGCCGAGATCGTGGCGGTGGCGGGACCGCGCACCCGGGACATCGTGCAGGTGGCGCGGCGCTGCTTCGACAATGGCCGGGGCGAGGGCCGGCTCGAGGCCGGGGCGGTGGCGGCGGCGTTCGAGGATGTGGTGGACGAGCAGGAGGCCCTGTTTCAGTCGATGTGGAACGCCCTGACCGGACTGCAGCAGAACGTGCTGCGCGCGATCGCGGCCGACTGGAACGGATTGACTACCAGTGCCTCGATGCGACAGTTCGGGCTCACTACCAGCGGGGCGGCCACCAATTCCGCCGGGGCGATGATCGAGGCCGGCCTGATGGTGAAGTCTCCGAGCCGGACCGGCTACGGCTTCGAGAATCCCTTCTTCCGCCGGTGGGTCCGCCGGGAGACGATGGCGGATCTGGGCGCGTCGCTGCCGCCGCGGGAATAGTCGGGCCGGCTATTGTCTGGTGAGCGTGATGGTGTACGTGGCCCCGGCGACGATCTGATTCGACACGCTCAGGCCGGATGCCGAGAGGGTCCAGGCCAGGTCTCGGACGAAGGTATCCGCGCTCTGAGTGAAGGTGACCGTCGTTCCGGACAAGGTTGCCGTGCCGATCATGGTCGCCGAAAATGAGCCGGCGCCGGTGACACTGGCCGGGATGGAAATATTCCCGGTGGTCGCGCCCGCGGAGGTGATGTCGATGTTCAGCGTTCCGCCTGCGGCGAGGACGTCGATGGAAGCCTGGCCGGGCGGGGTGACCCGGAAGATCGTCGCGCTGTAGTTGCCGGCGAGGGTCAACGAGGGGCCTGAGGAGTCGCTGCCGCACGCCGCCAGGAGGCAGAGCGAAATTAGCCCGAGCGATGAGCGTAGAGGCATACCAAAGCCTAACCGAACAGGGGAGCTAGGAGAAGCGAGCCGGGCTCGCGGAATACTCTGACAAGGTAGGGCCAAGCCGAACGGTAAATTATTACTCCGGAGACATATGCCTCCGGAGTAATATTTTTCCAAAGTGGTCCTCTCGAGTGATCTAAGGCCTGAGGACCTTGGTTCGGGCGGGGCGAGAAAACGTCAGGGCGCGCGTTTCTCCTGGTACAGCGCCGGGAAGTCGTGCTTCAGGTGCTCGAGCTTGGGGATGTCGTTCTGCACTACGTAGCCATCGCTCAGGTGACGGGAGCTGTAGTCCTGGTGGTACGCCTCCGCCGCCGCGAACTTCTCCAGCGCCCGCACTTCGGTGACGATGGGACCGCTGAAATGGGTCGCGGATTCCAGCCCCACCAGATACTCCTTCACCGCCGCCGCATCCGCGTCACTCTGGGTGAACACGACCGCCCGGTACTCGGCCCCCTCGTCCGGCCCCTGCCGGTCCTTCGAGGTCGGATCGTGCGCTACCCGGTAGAACACATCGAGCAGCTGCTTGTAGGTCACCACCGACGGGTCATACACGATCTTCACCGCCTCCACCGCCTGGGGCAGATCCGCCGCGGTACCGGTGACCTTGTCCCGCGCAAATCCCGAGACTACCGAGCGCACGCCGCGCACATGCTCGAAGACGTACTCGGTACCCCAGAAGCAGCCCCCCGCCAGCACGGCGGTGGCTTCGGCGCGGGGGAGAATAGCGCGAGTCGGAAACATCACGAAGGCTGCGGACAGCGCGAGCAGCACGGGTCGGCGAGTGAATGGCGTCATACGCTCAACCTTATATCGGTCTCGCCGCCGCGCAACACCGCGCCGAATGGCTTGTAGCATTTATTGCTATAGAACCGAAAACCGGCCTTGTGCTGCCCGCCCTGTCCCCGAGATTGAGGGCTCGCGCGGCACCACCAAACCCAGCCGGAGTGGAGCAATGATCAAGGCAATGAAGTTCGTCGGCGTGCCGGTGTCGGACCAGGACCGGGCCCTCGAGTTCTACACCAAGAAGCTGGGCTTCCGGGTCATCACCGACCAGCCGATGGGCCCCGGCCAGCGCTGGATCGAAGTCGGGATCGGCAGCTCCGGCACCGGATTGGCGCTGTTCACCCCGGAAGGTCACGAGGACCGGATCGGCACCTTCACCGGCATCTCGTTCGTGGCCGACGATGTGCCGGCTACCTGGAAGGAGCTCACCGCCCGGGGCGTCAAGTTCACCCAGCCCCCCAGGAAGGAGAGCTGGGGCACTTCATCCATCTTCGTCGATCCCGACGGGAATCAGTTTGTGCTCGGATCGCCGTGAGCGACCACTGTGTCGTAACAGCCGCCCACAGATGGCCACAGAGACAGCCGGGGGATTCCCTCGGCGCGGCTCTTCACCCGTGTTGTTGTCATCTGTGTAATCTGTGGGCAGCAGTTCCGCGGTCTACGCTCGGAGCGCAATGACGGGATCGACCCGCGCCGCCCGCCGCGCCGGAGCCCACGCCGCCACCAGTGACACCGCACCCACCGCCAGCGCCACCACTACGTACACGCCGGGATCGGTGGCGCTGACCCCGCCGTAGAGCATCCCCCGGATCAGCCGGCTGGCGTAGAACGCCACCGGGAGCCCGATCGCCACTCCGAAGCCGCTGAGCCGCGCCGCGTCTCCCAGGACCATCCGCTCGATCCCGCCCCGGCTCGCGCCCAGCGCGCCCCGGATCCCGATCTCCTGGGTGCGCTGCCGCACGGTATACGACAACACCCCGTGGATCCCCAGCAGCGCCAGCCCGAGCCCTACCAGCGCGAAGGCCAGGATCTGGATCGCGTTGAGCCGCACCCCGCCCAGCTGGTCGCTCACGTTCTGCGTCAGCAGTGACCCGAACACCGGCCGGTC
>DASYPZ010000099.1:0-6112 GCA_036006105.1 Gemmatimonadales bacterium
CGGCCCGACCCAGCGACTCCGCCTGATGCCGATCCAGAAGAAGTATCCCCTGGACGAGGTCCTGCGGGCGGCCCGCGCGTTCCGCAAACGGGTTACGTTCGAGTACGTCCTCATCGCCGGCAAGAATGACAGCGATGCCGATGCCGACAAGCTGGCCAAGCTGGCCCATCAGCTCGGCGCGCACGTGAACATCCTCCCGCTCCACCCGGGCGGCGCACCCGGCCTCACGCCCGCCTCGGGAAACCGGATCCGGGCCTTCTCCGACCGGCTGATCAACCAGGGCGTCGAAGCGGTGGTTCGGCGGAGCCGCGGACTCGACATCGACGCCGCATGCGGGCAGCTGTTCGTGCAAACCGAGAAGAAGAAGCGCGCGGCGGCGTCGGGCTGATGGCGGGACCGCGTGCCGTCGTCGTGGCACTGCTCCGGTTCACCCTCCGGATCTTCTTCCGCCGAGTGGAATCCGAAGGCGTGGAGCGGGTGCCCACCGACGGACCCGTGATGTTCGTCCTCAATCATCCCAACTCCCTGGTCGATCCGGTCTTCATTCTCTGTCTCGCCCCTCGGCCGGTTTCGTTTCTCGCCAAGGCGCCGCTGTTCCGCATTCCGGTGGTGGGCTGGCTGGTGCGCGCGGCCGGATCGATCCCGGTGGAGCGCAAGCAGGACCCCGGCGCCGATCTGACCAAGAATCGCGAGATGTTCGCCCGGGTCCGCACCCATCTTGGCCGGGGCGGAGCGATCGCCTTGTTCCCCGAGGGCACCAGTCATAGCGACCCTCGCATGAAGCCGATGAAAACCGGAGCGGCCCGGATCGCGCTGGGCGTGATATCCGATCCTCCCCTCCGGATTCAGCCGGTCGGGCTCTTCTACACCGACAAGCAGACCTTCCGGAGCGCCGCGCTGGTCTACTATGGCGAGCCGTTTGAAGTCCATCCCGCCGTGCTGGATGCCGCCGGCGAGCCGCCCCCCGAAGCGGTCCGGGATCTCACCGACCGGATCGGCGTGGCCCTGGGCGAGGTGACTCTCCAGGCCGATGCCTTCGAGGCCCACGATTTTGTCGCCCGCACCGAACGCATCCTCGCCAGCCAGCGGCGCGCCTCCGACGACGCACCCCGCCCCGAGCTTGCGGAGGAGTTCGCGTTCCGGCGCCGAGTGCTCAAGGGATATGACGCGCTCAAGGCCCGGGATCCCACCCGGCTCGAGGGGATCCGCCGGAGGGTGCTTCGGTACGAGGACAAGCTGCGGGGCGCCGGGATCGATCCCTGGGATGTCCCGGTGGGGCGGGTCAAGACCGGGGGAGTCTTGGTGGGCATCGGGCTGTTTCTGCTTCGGTTTGCTCTGCTGGTTCCGCTCGGCGTTCCCGGTCTGCTGCTTCACTATCTGCCCTACCGGCTGGTCGGGCTGCTGTCGACCCGGGCAGTCGGGAAGTACGACGATATCCTCGCTACCGCCAAGGCGGGATCGGCCTTCGTCCTGTTCCCGCTGACCTGGATCCTGGTGGCGGCACTCTGCTGGAGATGGTGGGGCGCTCTGGCCGGTGTCGTCGGGCTGATCCTCTGCCCCATCAGCGGCTATGCGGCGCTCCGGCTGGTCGAGCTGGCCGACCGTGCTCTTGGTGCGGTTCGCGCCCTGGGGCTCTGGTTGCTGGGGCGCCGGAGCTTTCTGCACCTCCAGGTCGAGCGGCGGGTTCTGCGGGAGGACATCCTGGTCATCGCGGAGGAGCTGGGCGTCTGATCAGGGGCGCAATCCCGCCGGAGGGTGATAGTCGCCGCCGAGCAGCACCGTCACATCGACGCGCAGCAGCGTGTCCGTTTTGATCCTGGCCTGGCCACCGCCCAGAGCCCGCGCCACCTTCACGGCCGCGAGCGAGTCTCCCCGCCGCGCCAGCACCTGGGTCGCGACGATCGAGTCGGACACGGTGCCGAAGTAGACCACATCGAATCCCGCCAGCCGGAGCGTATGCGTGGCGATGCGCGCCAACCCCCGCCGCCCGGAGCCGTTGAGGACCTCGACCACGATGTGATCCCCGCCGAGCAGCGGCACGGGCATGGGTGTTCCCGTCCTCGCATCACCGCGCAGGAGCGCCCAGGCGCCGGCGCCCAGCCCGGCGACCACCAGGACCCCTAGCGCGATGAGGCGGAATCGGCGATCGAATTCCAAAATCGGACTGTCGGCTCCGGCAGACTCCAACCGGTCGTGATGGCGTACAGAATGCGGCGACGGGCGACCTCGAGTACGACCGCCTGGGGATTGTCCGGAAAGCGGCGGGCCAGCTCGGCGCGCTCTTCCCGATCGAAGGAACGGCCCGGCTCCAGGAAGTCGGCACAGTAGAGCACCCGGCCGACCATGTCCCACTCGGCGAGACCCACCGAGTGAAACCGAACCGCGTCGAGCATACCGCGGTCGGTTTCTCCTTCTCCCTTGGCCCGCGCCGCCGCGGCCGGCCCGTGACGCAACTCCACCGGACCCTTTACCGATGGAGCCCACTTTATCAGCTCCGCCTCATCGGCGTCTCGCAGCGCGTCGTGCAGCCACACCGCCTTGTACCAGCGATACAGCTCGGAATCCGGGGTTCCCATCCGGTCGCCCCAGGCGGCGACCAGCTCGGCCACGCGCTGAATGTGCTGGTGGCGCTCGGGGGTGACCTTCGCCCATGCCGGTAGCGTCGGGCGCAACTCGGAGGGAACGAAGGCATTCGATGAAGAATCGGTCATTGGCCTCTGCAATATAGACTCGCCCTCACAGGCCCAACCGTTCCAGCTCCGCGAGCTCCCGCTGCCAGAACGCCCGCTCCGGAAACCCCGGGTGCGGCAGCGTGAGGCCGGGCTCCTGGATGGAGAGTCCGCCATATCGGACGATGTCCAGATCCAGGGTGCGGGACTCCCACCGGGTCCGGCGCTCCCGACCGGCGAGCGACTCGATGCGGTGGCAATGCTCCAGCAACTGGCGCGGTGAAAGCGTGGTGTCCAGCGCGAGCATCTGATTCAGATAGGCCGGCTGAGCCACCAATCCGAGGGGCGCCGTTTCCTCGACCGACGACGCGCCGCGAATCTCGATTCCCGGCGTCTGGCCCAGCTGCTCGCGGGCCAGTGCCAGGTTCAGCTCCCGGTTTCCCAGGTTGCTGCCGAGCGCGACGTAGGCGCGCACGGGCGCCATGCGCTAGACGACGAAGTGGCGCGCGATTCCCTGCAGCTCGCCGGCGACCCGCTGGAGCTCGGCGATTGCCGACTCGAGCTCGGCCTGACCGCGGGTGGCTTCCCCGGCCTCGCGCGCCAGCGTCTCGGTCTGGCCCCGCGCCCGCTGGGCGCCCTCGGCGAGCTGGCGGATCTGCGACGACAGACGCCGTCCCGCCGCCTCGTGCGCCGCCTGCGAATCGGCGATGGCCCGGGAGTGCTCACCCGCCTCCTGGGTCGCCTGTACGATCGTATCCAGCGCGCGGGCCGTGTCCGAGGAGAGCTCGCCGACATCCGCCACGAGCTGCTCCCCCCGCTCCATCTGGGTGGCCATGCCGGACACCTCGCGCGAGATGTCGCTGGTGAGCCGGGTCGCATCCGCCCCGGCCTCGGCGCTTTGCATGGCCAGCTGGCGGATCTCCTCGGCAACCACGGCGAACCCGCGGCCCGAGGCGCCGGCCCGGTGCGCCTCGATCGACGCATTGAGCGCGATCACGTTGGTCAGCTCGGCGATCTCCTGAATCGAGGCCAGGAAGTTCCGGATCCGGACGGTGGTCGCGCCCAGCGCGGCGACCGATCGGGAGCTGGCCGCCACGAATGACTGGACCTGGATCAGCCGGTCGACCGCCTCCTCGATCTCACCCCGGTGCTTGGCCGCGGCGCCCGCGGCGCCGGCACTGACGGTCGACGCTCGAGAGCCCGCCACCGCCGCCGATTCCACCAGACGGCCGAGCTCCGCGGTGGCTTCGAGTCCGGTTCGCGCAAAGGTCTCCTGCCCCGAGGCCTCCCGGCGCATGTTCTCCGAAGCGAGTTGCAGGGCCAGGGCCGAGGAGCGCAACGAGTTGGCCGCGCGCGCCAGGGCCTGGATCTGACCCCCGATCTGCTCCACGGTCTCCAGGAGCGGTCGGCGCAGCTCGGCGATATGAATGGCGGTCGAGATCTGCCCGGAGATCGCGGCCATCGCCGAGCGGTCGCGAGCCCGGTAGTGGTAGCGTTTGTGGTGCTCCAGTTCCAGGGTGCCCACGATGCGGTCGGCGTGCCGGAGCGGATAGAGCATCACGGTGCGCACCGCCGGATCGGGCCGCTGCATTCCGGCATCGCGCCAGGTATCGTCGATCGAGATCGGCTCACCATCGGTCAGGACCCGCGAGCGGAAGGTTCCCAAGCCCGGGTCGGGGTCCCCCCGAGCGGGGCGTCCCTGGTGCGCCCGGTAGGCCATGACCGGCCCCTCCGGCGAGGCGCGATAGATCCGGAAGTCTCCCCAGTCCAGGAGCCGGTACGCGAGCTGCTCGATCTGCTCGAAGGTGACCTTGAGACTCGAATCGCTGGCCAGATTGGCCTGCATCGTGTGGACCTTGTTCAGGTCTTCGGCGGAAATGGCCTCCTCCAGCAAGGCTCGGGTGACAAGGCCGGCCACCGCCAGCGCCAGCAGCACGACACCCCAGCCGGGCGGGCTCAGCTGGGTGACCGCCCAGACCAGGATACCGGTGCCAAGCAGCGTCATCAGGAAGGCGATGATTTCCCAGCGCAGGATGAACAGCCGGTCCTCCACTTCGAGCTTGCTCCGCACGATCAGCGACAGGTAGAACAGCACCCGGGTGACCGCGAAGTAGATGCCCGCGAGGACCACGAACGGGGCCAGGAAATCGAGGGTCAGGGTCCGGGCGCCCCCCAGCCGGATGGCGAGAGCGTAGAACCCGAAGGCGACGGCGAAGGAGAGCGTCTCACGGCCCGCATTGACCGCACCGGCGCGTACCGATTTCCGAAGCCAGGTCACATCGGCGACGAAGACCCCGATGGCCAGTCCGATGACCGCCACGGGGGCCGGGGCGGCCAGCGCCGCAAGCAGCGCGGGAATGCCGATCTGGGTGAGATAGGAATATTTGCTGAGGCGCACCGGCGCGATCCGCAGCAGGCCGACGCTTGCGATGATGACCACCGTCTGAATCGGATGCCGCATCCAGCGCGGATCCCAGACCGCGACCATGAGCACCAGGAGCGGTCCCGCCAGGGCGAGGCCCCGGGAATACCACTCCATCAGCTTGCCGGAGAAATCCGGCGACGACTCAGAGGAAATAGTCACCCACCGTCAGATTGTAGCGGTCGGGATTGGTCACTTTCACGATCGACCGGAGATAGTCCCCGTTGGGTCCGCGCTCCGCCAGGTCCACGGCGGTTCCCGGCGGCGCGATGAGACCGCCGGCGGGATCGATGACGATGCGCACCACCGGACGATTGAGCAGCTCGCGGTCGGGATTGGCCTGCGCGACGATGGCGACTTCGAACGTATCGAGAATCGCGCAGGTTCCGATGGGATAGACTCCGATCAGGTTGATGAGCGCCTTCACCACGATCGGATCGTACCCGCGCCGCGGATTGGTCCACATTTCGCGAAGCACCTGATCCGGCTCGATCGGGACGGTCTGGTAGGCGCGCCGCGTCGTGGCGGCATCGAAACCATCCGCGACAGCCACCAGCCTGGAGAAGATACCCAGGGTACGCGGGCGAATGGCCCGGGGGTACCCGGTGAGGTCCGTCTTCATGTGGTGTTCGTGGGCCACCAGAATCGATTTGTACGGGATTTCCTCATAGGCGCGCAGCCCGAACAGCGTCATGGCCCCGCGCCAGGGATGCGCCTGGATCACCCGCCACTCGTCCTCGGTGAGGCCGTCGACCTTGTTCAGCACTTCGATCGGAATCTTGGCCTTGCCGATGTCGTGCAGCAGCGCGGTCATGCCCAGATCATAGAGCTGAAGCTTGGTGAGACCGATCTTCCGACCCAGAGCCACGGAGAAAATGCAGACGTTGACGGAGTGGGTGAAGGTGTATTCGTCGTAATCGCGGAGCGTCGTCAGACCCATGATGGAGGTCTCGTTGGTCAGCACCTGATCCACGATCATCTGGACGGCCCGCTTGACCTTCTTGACGCTGCTGGTGCGTCC
>DASYPZ010000100.1:0-4251 GCA_036006105.1 Gemmatimonadales bacterium
TGGATTCCGCGCCCGCGACGACGTGCTGGTTGGTGATGATGACCCCGTCGGTCCGGACGACGAACCCGGTGCCGGAGGACTGCACCAGCTGATCGGTTTCCCGGGGCGGCAACAGAAAGAAATCCCAGGGGCCCTGTTCGGTGACGTGACGGCGGGAGGTGACCGTGACGGAGACGACCGCGGGGGACACGCGGGTAGCGGCGTCCACCACCGCGGTGCGACGGGAGGTGTTCAGCGCGCCGGCCTCAGCCGAGCGCTGGGCGCGCACCGCGGGAACCAGGCTGTTGTCGGCGCCACGGCATCCGGCCAGTCCCGTGAGCAGTGCGAGCGCCAGGAGCCGGCGCATCAGGCGTACCATTCGGGAGGGTAGTCGGCAGCCACGAAGTAGAGTCCCTCGGCAGGGGCGGGTGGGCTGGTGCGCACGCCCGGGTCGAGTTCCAAGAGTCGAGTCATGTCGTCCGGGGCACGGCGTCCGAGACCGATGTCCACCATCGTGCCGACCAGCATCCGGACCATATGGTGGAGGAACCGGTCCGCGGCGATCTCGAACACCAGACCGGTATCCGCCGGACGCTCCGCCCACTGGGCCAGCCGAATACGGCTGCGCCGATGCCGAACCGGCGAGCGTCGCACGCTGAAGGCCGCGAAGTCATGCTCGCCGACCATCGCCGCCGCGGCCGCCGCGAGCAGCGCGCGGTCGGGCGACTTTCCGAGCGCCCACTCGTAGCGGCGCCGGAACGGAGACGCCGCGCCCGAATCGGTGCCGAGGACATAGCGGTAGCGGCGTCCCCGGGCGCGGGTCCGGGCATGAAAGCCCGGGCGCATTTCCCGCACCGACTCGACCCAGCAATCCTCCGGCAGCAGCGAGTTCATCGACTTGACGAGCCGAAAACCGGTCCATCGGTCTGGCAGGGTACAACTCGTGGCCATGCCAACCGCGTGAACTCCGGCATCGGTGCGCCCTGCCGCGTGGACCCGGACCGGTCCATTGCACAGCTGCTCCAGGACTGCTTCGACCTCCTGTTGCACGGTGCGTCCCTTTGCCTGTCGCTGCCACCCGGCGAACCGACCGCCGTCATAGTGCAGCGTGACCAGAAAGGTGCGCGCCATTGCGAGGCAAATTTAGTCGGGAGAGGAGGTTACAGCAAACCAGAATGCGGAAAGACTAGTACCTGCGGATGACCCCCACGACCACGCCTTGAATCATGATGTCTCCCTCGGGGAACCGGAGGGGCTGCATGGCGGGATTGGCCGGCTGGAGACGGACCCATCCGCCCGGTTCCCGATAGAATTTCTTGACGGTGGCCTCGGAGCCGTTGACGAGCGCGATGACCATTTCTCCGTTATCGGCGCTTTGACGGCCGTGGACAACGACATAATCTCCGTCGACGATATGCTCGTCGACCATGGAGCTTCCTTTGACCTTGAGCGCGTAGTTCGGCCCGCGGGCCGGAAGCATGACGTCCGGTACGGCCAGAGTTTCCTGGTGGAGCACCGCCTCGATGGGCAAACCGGCCGCGACCACGCCCAGCAGGGGAATTTCGGTGGCGCCGCTGATGCTCTTGGGAGGCAGCACCCGAACCGATCGGCTCTCGTGGGGAGAGCGCCGGATATATCCTTTCCGCTCCAGATTGGTCAGGTGCTCATGGACCGTGGCCAGGGACTGGTAAGAAAAATGCTCCGCAATCTCTTCCATGCTCGGCGCGTACCCCCGGGACTGGATATGCCCCTCGAGGTAGGTCAGGATTTCCTTCTGCCGTTTGGTGAGGTGCATGGCGGGTGACCTGTCCCGATGAGGGAATCCGAGGAACCCAAATGGATACCATAGGTTAACCGAACAATTGCCGAAAGTCAATTGAGCCCATGACCCCCCGGCCCAGTCCTTTAACCCACAGTCCCCTGCTATCTTGCGGAGGCCACTACCGTTCCTCGGCCTTCGCCAGCCGCTGAGGTGCGACCTTGAACTTGCCAACCGGATCCGATCTCGCGCTGCCTGTCACCCAGGTAGAAGAGCTGGTCAGGACCATGTCCAAGGGACTCCGGGCGTTCCAGATGTACCTCCCCAACAATCCCGTCTATCAGCGCGCCGAGCAGGCGATTCAACAGGCGTTTCTCCCGATCTGGTCCTCCACCCGCCAGCTCGGACTGTCCGTCGTCGAGACCGATCTGGTGTGGGAAGAGCAGGTGGTCTACCACCAGCCCAACAAGGGCGACAGCCTGGCCTGGATGCTGTACAAGGACGGGATGCGATTCCTGACCCTCCGACCCGGAGTCGAGGACGGGGAGATGGTCCGGTTTCTTCAGCTGGTGACCCGCGCGAGGCTCCTGCCCAGCGACGCGGCCGACGATCTGCTGACGCTGCTCTGGGAGCAGGATTTCCAGTGCATCGAGTATCAGTTCGCCGAGATCATCAGTGACTCGCTCGCGGTGCTCGACCCTCAAGCCACCGACATGGCGATGCATCAGGACCCCGCCGCCCAGGCCGCGGTGCAGGAGGAAATCCGCACCGATGCGGCCGACAAGCTGTCGGCCGGGTTCGACATGGACGACTTCGACTCGACCCTGTATTTCCTCGACGACCAGGAAATCGCCCAGCTCAAGCGGGAGGTCGATTCCGAATACAGCCGGGACGAGCGCCGGGCCGCGCTGGACGCGCTGCTGGATATCTTCGAGCTCCAGCCGGCGAATGTGGTGCGCGAGGAAGTCCTGGTCATCTTCGATACCCTGTTCCCCAACCTGCTCAACCGGGGCGAGTTCCGATCCGTCGCCGGACTCCTGCGCGAGTTTCGCAGCATGGCCCAGCGGGTCACCGCGCTGGAGCCCCAGATGCGGGACCGCCTGCTGTCGTTCCAGGCCCGGCTCAGCGAGCCCGACATTCTGTCCCAGCTGTTGCAGTCCCTGGAGGAGGCGGAGGCCGTTCCGGCCGACGAGGACGTGGGTGAAGTGCTGGGAGAGCTCCATGCCGAAGGGCTCGAGACGATGCTCACCTTTCTCCCCAGCCTGACTCGGCCGGCGATCCGGGGCATTCTCGAGTCCTCGGTCGATCGCCTCGCCGCCGCCCATACCGAGGTTGTCCTCGGCATTCTCGGCCGGGGCGAGTCTCCCGCGCTGGTTGGAGCGGCGGGGCTGTGCGGCCGTCTCGGGCTCCAGGTGGCCGTGCCGCTGCTGGACCGGCTGGTCACGCACCGGGACGCGGCCGTGCGTCTCGCCACGGTCGAAGCCCTCTCCATCATCGGGTCGGCCGGTGCGTTGACCGCGCTGGAGCGCGCGCTCGAGGATTCCGATCGCGCGATTCGTCTTGCGGCGGTGACCACCATCGCCGCCAAGGGGTACCGGGCCGCGCTGCGCCGCCTCGAGGCCGCCGTGATGGGCAAGGGTCCCCGGGAGCTGGAGCGCGCCGAAAAGCGGCAGTTCTTCGAAGCGTACGCGGTGATTGCCGGGGCGGCGGCGCTGCCGGTGCTCACCAACATCCTGGAGCCGAAGGGCTTTCTCCGCCGCAAGGAATCCTCGGAAACCCGGACCTGCGCGGCCTACGCCATCGGCCGGTTGCAAACCGACGCCGCTCGCGTGGTCCTGGAGCGCATACAGCAGGACAAGGACCTCCCGGTGCGGAACGCGGCCCTCCGCGCCCTGCGCGAGTGGCCGGCATGACCGACGACCTCCACGCCGGCCGGGGCCCGAGTGGTGACGAAGGCTTCATTCGTCACGCGGGGCGGGGGTTTCTCCTCACCTTTTACGCCGCGCTCCGCGCGCTGAAGCTCTACCCCGTCGAAAACGCCACGGTCCAGAAGGCGCTCGACGAGCTGCAGGCGTCCTCCACCGCGCTGCTGCTCCGGGAATCCGAGCTCGAGCTCCGTCTGGCCGGCGATTTTCTCTTCATCAACGGGACTCGGCTCCGGCTGGAGCTGGATAATTTCGCCGCGCTCAGCAACCTGCTGACGACGTTTGGCGCGTTCGACATCGGCGTCTTCCACACCCAGGCGGGAGTCGAGCGGCGGGAATGGCAGGCCCTGCTCAGCATCATGCTGAGTCTGCTGGCGGAAACCGGTGTGGAGGACCGCTACACCGCCCTGATCGAGCGGCTGGGGCAGGCCAACGCCCCGCACATCCACTTCGAGCCGGCCACCGACGTCAACGAGGAGCTCTCCGCGCAGGAGGCTCGGGAGCTGGCCCGGCGCACCTACGCCCAGGGTGTCGCGGTCACCAAGGACGTCGTCAACAGCATCCGGCTCGGACGCACCAGCAGCGTCA
>DASYPZ010000101.1:0-6217 GCA_036006105.1 Gemmatimonadales bacterium
GACCGGCGGCGAAGGCCTGCCGGCGCTGCTCCTGGCGCTGCAGTACGAGCAGGAAGTGGAATTGATCGGGTTCTCCTCCACGGCGTTCTACAACCGGCGCCGCGGGACCCCCGAGGGCTGGACGCTTGCCGCGGCCTGCCCATCGATCAACTGCCTCTATCCGGGCACGCCGCGCCAGATGCCGGTGCCGGCCAAGGAGCTGTCGGTCCTGGGCCAGCCGGTCTACACCTTTGGTGGCGCCGGCGCACCGGATTTCTCGCCGAGTCTGGCGACGGGCGGCGGTGGCGCCTGGAAGCCGATTTCGGAGGTGCCGAACCGGGCGCTCCGACGCGCGATGCTCCGCGACAAACAGTAGGCGGACGACGCGCAGATCGGGTCACATCGAAGCAAAGGCAGCTGATGACCAGAACCAGAGCAGTGTCGAATGCATGAATTGCAGGGGGAGGGCGGGCTCCGGCCCGCCCTGCTTCCCGCTCGCCTGGTGCAATTGGCCGGGGCCGAGCGACTGTCGTGCGTACACGCGATCATGGATACCCTGCGGGGGGCGTCGATCGAGACAAACCCCGCAGCATCCAGCGCGTTGCAGAAGGCGATCGCCGAACACCTGCCATCGCTCGATGGACAAATCCGATCGGTGGATCTCATCGATCATCAGAATCAGGATCTTCCCCTCGCCATCTTCCTCCTCACCCACCCCGCCCTGCAGCGTGGAACCGCGCCGCTCCTGCTGCTCCGGACCCTGGCCGGCTGGCGACCCGCGGAACTGGCGCGGCTCTGCCGAACCACTCCCGCGCGAGTCGAGAACAAGCTGAACGCGGGCGCCCGGCGCATCCGGGTCCTCCGGCTCGGAATGACGTGGCCGGACTTCCGAGAGCTGAGCTGGCGGGTCAAGCACGCCATCGAAGTCATCGAACAACTGGAGACGCTCGGCCGCAGCCGGCGCTTCGCCCGGACTATCGTCTGCCGGTATGCCCGGGGCTTTCTCGAGGCGCTGGCCCGGAATCCAAGCACCACGAGTCCCTGGGTGGTGGAGCGCTGGTGGCGGATCCGCTATGCCGAATCGGCGACCGCGGACCCGAACGATGTCAGTGCCGGGGGAGCGATGCCCGAGTCGGTGCCGGTCCCACTGCCTTCTCTCGCGGAGTCGGCATAGGTCGCTGGCCGCGGATCCTTCGGACCCGGGCGGGGAATCGGAGAGACTGGCATTAGGGGCTCCGATCCGCGAATTTCCCGCACCCATGACTCTGCCTCGGCCGCTCCGCGCGCTTGTTCTGTTGACCGGAATCCTGGGGGGGCCGCTCGCGGCCCAACTTGCCCCTGTCACGGTACCCAAGGGCCTCCTCCGGCTCGATTTCGGTGGGCGGTTCGATAACTGGGACCGTCGTTACGTCGACGGCGTCAAGGGCGACGCCGGCGCGGATTTCACCTTCACTCCGTTCGATGGGCGCTTCCTGGCGACCCTCGACTCCGCCGAGGCGGCGCTCCACCGGGTTCCGGGAGCGGGAGCGGCGAGTCTCTCGCTGGGCAACACTACGTCGTCGATGCTGGTCAACATCGGCACGGGATACATCGGCGCCGCCTACGGGATCACCCGGCGACTGACCGTATTCGGCACAGTGCCGATCGTGCGGGTTCGGGTGCAGAACCGGTTGGGCATCGACACGGTCGGGGCCACCGCCGGCATCAATCCCGCGAATACCACGTTCGGATCCTCGGCCGGGGCCCTCCAGACATCCGCATTCCTGGCCCAGCTTCAAGCCGCGCTCACCACCATCTCGACCAGGCTGAACAGCGGGGCGTTCGACGCCGATCCGACCCGAAAGGCGCTCGCGCAGCAGATCCTGGCGAGCGGAACCCCGCTCAACGCGGCGCTCAAGGATCTGCTTCCCACGGCCGCATTTCTTCCCGTCGCCGGATCGCCGGCGGCCGATGCCCTGAGCGCGCCCATCATCGCGCTGCGCGGCTCGATCACGACGCTGGCCGAACAAGGCGTCACCCTGAGCGACTCCCCCGCCCTGCCGGTCCGCGGCCCGACCGGCACGGAGTTCGAGAAGTTCGCGACCAATCCCGCGGGCCCGCTCCAGTCCCGATCCTTCGAGCCTCCGGTGCTGCAGTACATCGGGGACATCGAGGTGGGCGCGTCGTTCACCTGGCTGGACCATCGTGCGACGCAGGGGGGCCTGGCTATACGGTCTTCGCTGGCGGGCACCGTGCGACTTCGCACCGGACAGCTCGACCGGCCGGACGATTTCTTCGATATCGGCACCGGCGATCGTCAACCCGATGTGCAGGGCGACCTGGTGACCGACCTGGCCCATGGTGCCCTGGGTGCCCGGCTCAGCGCGCGCTACGTGCTGCAATTGTCGGGAAGGAAGGATCGTCGGGTCTCACCGCCCGACCAGCCCTTTGCCCTGGCCAATACCCTCGCGGCGGTGGAGTGGAACCCCGGTGAGATCATCGAGGGATCGGTCGAGCCCTTCCTGCGCATCGCGCCGACGCTCTCGCTGTCGGCCGGAGTCCGTTACTGGTCGAAGGGTGCCGACACCTACAAATACGTGAGGAATCAGGCGCCGATCGCGGGCACCACACCCGACGTGCTCGCGATTGGTTCCCGGCAAAACCTCACCGCCGTATTCGGGGGTCTCACCTTTTCCCATGACGGAGTACGCAGCGACGGAACCCGGGGCCTGCCGATGGATGCCTGGCTCCGCTGGGAGACGGTCGCCGCCTCCACCGCGGGCCGGGTGCCGGCGACGCAATCGGTGAGCCTGATGCTCCGGTTCTACCGCAAGGGGCCCTGAGCGTCCCGCTCGGCCTACTCTTCGCGAATCGCGACCAGCGGGTTCACCCGCATGGCGCGCCGAGCCGGCAGCCAGCAGGCCAGCAGCGCCATCACCCCGAGCACCAGCGGAACGGCGACAAAGGTCGGCAAGTCGAACGCGCTCACCTCGAATAGCAGGGTGCCCAGCAACCGGCCGGTTCCCGCGGCTGCCAGCAAACCGATCCCGGTTCCGATCAGCGCCAGCCGGGCCCCCTGGCCCAGGACCAGGCGGCGGATCGCCGAGGGAGCCGCACCGAGCGCCAGCCGCACCCCGATTTCCCGCTGGCGCTGGGCCACGGCGTAGGCCATGACGCCGTACACTCCCAGCACGGCCAGCAGGAGCGCGGCACTCGCGAAGATCCCGATGAGCAATGCGTAGAGGCGTGGAAGCGACAGCGCGTCTCCGACCAGTTTTTCGATCGGGTCCACGCTGGCGACGGGCACGAGAGGATCGACCTCCTTGAGCACCTGACGAAACACCGTCACCGCCGACTCGGGATCCCGGGCTGGCTCCAGCACGAAGACCGGGCCGCGCGAAGGGTTCTGCTCGAACGGCGCGAACAGCTCGGTCTTGAGCGGCTGGTTGGGCCCGTCATGATGGGCCGACGCGACGACCCCCACGATGGTGAGCCGCGGCGCCGTCGAATCTTCTCCCTGGGCGAGGATCCGCCCGATCGGGCTCTTGCCCGGCCAGAACCGGCGGGCCGCTTCCTGGTTCACGATGCCGACCGGCATCGAGCCCTGGCGATCTTCCGGCGTGAAATTCCGCCCCGACACCAGCCGCATCTGCATCACCGGGAGATACCCCGCGGTCACTGCGCGATACCAGACGGCCTCCGGTACATCGGACCGGCGCGCCTCGCCCACCGGAATCGCGGTGACGTCCTGGTCGCCGCCGGGATTGAGCGGCGGGAGATCGGTCACTTCGGCGCTCCGGATCGCCGGGTTGGCGCGCAGCCGCGCCAGGATGTTGTTCACCGCGCCGAGCGCCGCGTTTCCATCGGGATAGCGCAGGCGCGGGAATCCGATGTTGACCAGAACGACGCCTCGGCTCCGGAAACCAAGATCGACCCGCTGCATCAGCAGGAAGCTTCGAAGCAGCAATCCCGCGCCCACCAGCAGGACCACGGCAAACGCCAGCTCCGCCACCACCAGCCCGTTGCGAACCGCGCCTCCGCCGCGTCCGGTTTCGCGCCCGCCGCTGCGCAGCGCGCCCATGAGGTCCGCTCTCGCGGCATTGAGGGAGGGCAGGAGACCAAACAGCATGCCCGAGATCACGGCGAGGCCCGCGGTGAACCCGACGACCGCGCCATCCACATGAATGCCCTGGATCTGGCGGACGCCGTCGGGAACCAGGGTCGACAGGATGCCGCTCCCGGCCACGCCAAGGGCAAGGCCCAGGGCGCCTCCGACCACCGCCAGCACGCTGCTTTCGGTCAGCAGTTGCCGGACCAGCCGACCGCGCCCCGCACCCAGCGCCGCCCGCACGCCCAGCTCACGCGCGCGCCCGGCACCGCGCACCAGGAGCAGGTTCGCGAGATTGACGCAGGCGATGAGCAGGACGAACCCGACCGCCGCGCCGAGGGCGAGCAGCGGCTCCCGCGTCTTGCCGGTGATCTGTTCGTGCAGGGGAATGAGCCATGCCCCGACCTTGTCGTTGGTCGCGGGAAAGGTTCGCGCCAGCCGCGCGGCGATGCCCGCCACGTCGGCCTGCGCCTGCTCGATGGTCACGCCGGGCTTCATCCGCCCGATCACGTGGAGGACCACACAGCCCCGTCCGCATCCACTGGTGGCCGGACGGCGAATCGGCCGGTACACCTCCGGCGACACCTGGAGCGGAGGCCGGAACTCCGGGGGCAGCACCCCGACGACGGTCCAGGGCTCCGCATTCAGGGTGATCGACTTGCCCAGGATACCGGGGTCCGATCCGAAGCGGCGACGCCAGACCGCATCCGACAGGACCACGACGCGCTCGGCGCCGGCATCGTCGTCGGCCATGGTCAGGAGCCGGCCCCGCGCGGGTGACACACCCAGGACGTTGAAGTAGTTGCCGCTCACCAGGACGCCGCCCAACGCCTCGGGCTCCCCGGTGCCGGTCAGATCGGGAGCCCAGCCCTGATAGGCGGCCATGCCGCTGAAGGTCCGATTGCCGTCGCGCCAATCGACGAAGTCGGGCGGGGTCATCCACTCCGGCTGGGCCCGTCCCTTCTGGCGATGGTCGCTCCAGACCTGGACCAGCTGTCCGGCATCGGCGTAGGGCAGCGGCCGCAGCAACACCGACCGGAGGACACTGAAGAGCGCGCTGTTGGCACCGATGCCCAGGGCGAGGGTCAGGACCGCGACGAGGGTGAATCCCGGCGTTCGCCGGAGACCGCGGAGCGCCACCCGGACATCCTGGCTCATCTCGCGAATCCATTCCCGCCGGCCCCGGGCCCGCACCGTGGTTCCCCGCAGGGTACGCACCTCGGATTCGATCGCGCGCCGGTCGCCGAAGGCCTGCAGGGCCGCCTGCCGCGCCGCCTCCGGCGTCATCCCCTGGGCCTCGAACTCCCTGGCCCGAAGCTCGAGATGGAGCTCGATCTCGCGGCGCACGTCTTCCGAAGCGCCCTCGGAGCCCTGGCTTAAATGGAAGGTCTTCTTCACCGGGACCTCCTTATGGACGCGCCGCGCTCAGCGCGGCGGTCATGACGCCGGCGTACCGCCGCCAGCGGACCAGCTCGGTCTGCAGCTGTTTGCGCCCCGTGCGACTCAACTGATAGAACTTGGCTTCCCGGTTGGTGTCGGTGAGGCCCCACTCCTCCTCCAGGAACCCCTGCCGCTCCAGCCGGTGCAGGGCCGGATACAGCGCGCCTTCCTGGATGGCGAGCGCCTCGTCGGTGGACTGCCGGATCCACCGGCCGATGGCGTAGCCATGGAGGGGACCCCAGGAGACCGCCTTCAGGATGAGGAGATCGAGACTGCCGGTGAAGAGATCGGAGCCTGCCATGCGCGCGTCCTCCGGAGGAGACCGGTCACAGCTTAGTCAAGCATACCTATGTCAACAAGGGGTGGTACGGATTGGGGTCCCGCGAGGTTTCACGAGCGGGGAGGAGCCCGGTTACGGCTTGAGCATGCTCAGGGCGTGCCGGCGGGCGGTGGCGCCGTCAGGATCGCCCAGCATTCGCGCCAGCTCGGCCACCCGGTCCTCGCCGTGGATCCACTCCACTACACTGGTGGCGACGCCCGCCTTGGCCCGCTTGGATACCACCAGGTGCCGATCGGCCCGGGCCGCGATCTGGGGGAGGTGGGTGATGACCAGCACCTGGTGACGGGCCGCCACCTCGGCCAGCGCGGAGGCCACCTGTCCGCCGACCTCGCCTCCGATGCCCTGATCCACCTCGTCGAACACCAGGCTCG
>DASYPZ010000102.1:0-1792 GCA_036006105.1 Gemmatimonadales bacterium
TGGTGGACAGCGCGCGGGCGGAGCTATCGTGTTTGCACCGCTGATTCCCTGCGCTCGTCCGGAGAAACATGCTGGGTGGTAGATCTACCTGGTGGACAACCAGCGCTGGGTGTCCATTCGGATCAGGGCAGGAAAAGCTCCGGCACCGACACGATCATCGGGTGCGTCAGCTCGGGCGGATGCCACAGGAGCCGGTCGGCCTGCCGCACCTCCGACCCGGCGGGGCGTGACACGAAGCCGCAGCGCTCCCGGAGGTCCACCCGCCACACCTCCCGCACCCCGAGCGCGAGGTACGCCGGGGTCTTGTGATCCCGATCATACGGGCGGGAACCTGCCCCTGAGACCTCGACCGCCAGCCACCACCGGCGCATGGCGGTCCACCGGGTGTCCGCCCCGATGCCGGCGGAGGGTTCGCCGGACGGAATGACGAGGATGTCGGGTTCCAGGCGGAGATTCGGCTCGACCTCCAGCACGCCGGGCGAGAAGACCCGCGCCAGGTCGCCGGAACCCAGATACCGGGTGAGCGACGCGTTGATCCGGGAAACGACCAGCTGGTGCAGAGGGCCCGGCGCCGGCGTCACCAGCAAGACGCCGTCCAGGAGCTCGTAGCGAACCCCATCGTCCGGGAACGCGTCCAGGTCCTGGAGGGTGTAGCGCGGGACGACGAGAGGCATGACCATAAGGTATCGACTCGGCGAGAGACTCCGCAATTCTGCCTGGCCGAGCATGCACCTACCGCCCTTCCGCCTTCCCGCCCTACCGCCCTCCCGCCTTCACATTATGGCCACCGTGAGACGGTGACCTGCTTCAACGTCATCACCGCCCCAAACGTCGTCGGCGTGATGCTGAGGTCGAGATGGCCGTCTGGGGTGCTGATTGAGGCTGTGCAGGACTGAACGTTGTAATAGCCCGGCCAGGCGTTGAGCGAGCACGTCGTCAGGGGCGCGTTCGCCGAGCGGATGCCCATCTGGGAAGCGAAGCCGACGTTGACAAAATCCCAGCGCACCGAATAGTTGCCGGCGGGAAGGGGGGCTTGGGCCGAGACCGCGATCGTGGTCGCCGATGGATAGGGCCCCGGACCTGGGAGCGCCCGGAGCTCGACGAACCCGCCGCCGCCGATCCAGACCATGTCGAAGCCGAGGTTGATCCGTACTCCGGCCAGATCGCCGTTGAGGCTCATGGCAGGGATCGTGACGCTGGCGAGGGGCACCAGCTTGAGCTGTCTGCCGTCGGTGGCGATGGGGGAGAGCCTGGTTTGGCCGGGGAGCGAGGTGTAGCTCAGCAGCAGCAGGCCGACGGGCAGAACGAAACGGGCGCGCATGGTATGGTCTCCTGACCGGGGGTGAGGAAACCAGCCTATTTCGGCCCCATCATTCCGGCATCAGCCCGGAATCATCCCGGTATCATCAAGGAGGTGAGGGAGGAAGCCTGCCGACTACCCCGGCCTGACCAAGGAGGCCACGACAGCCACGCGGACCGCGCGGCCGGTGACGATGGCTCCGAGTCGGACGACGGGGACCGCCCGATGGTTGGCTTCGGATCAGGGCAGGAAAAGCTCCGCGCAGGTCCACCCGCCACACCTCCCGAACACCGAGCGCGAGGTACGCCGGCGTCTTGTGATCCCGATCATACGGGCGGGAACCTGCCCCTGAGACTTCGACCGCCAGCCACCACCGGCGCATGGCGGTCCACCGGGTATCCGCCCCGATGCCGGCCGAGGGTTCGCCGGACGGAATGACGAGGATATCGGGTTCCAGGCGGAGATTCGGCTCGACCTCCAGCACGCCGGGCG
>DASYPZ010000103.1:0-3679 GCA_036006105.1 Gemmatimonadales bacterium
CCAGCCGCGCGCCTCGGCGGCGGTCGCGAGGGCCTCGCGATACATGACGGAGTCGGCCACGGTCTGCGCGCGGTGATCGGCGATCCGTTCCTCGGTCGATGGCGGAAGCGCGGGACAGACCCGGATCGCGACGCCCCCGATCGGCACCGGCACCGCCTCGGCCAGTGCCTCCAGGCTCCCGCGCGCGCCTTCCGCGGCGGCCGCGCGCACCCGCTCGACCAGCGCCACCGCTTCGGCGAGCGATAGCGCCCGCGCTCCCGGGGTGTTGCGGTACCGTCCTACCGCCCAGGATCCTTCGTGGTGATGCGGGTGGGTGGGTACACCGCGATCGGTGAGGTCGATGTGCCGGCGGTCGAGTAGCCGTCCGTCGGGCCCGACCGTGACCAGCACGGCCGAGTTGCCGTGCTCGGCCACACCGACGATGGCGGTTCGCTGCGGTCGCCCTCTTGCCACGTCGTCCTCCGCTTCCTGGCGCTCGTTACCGGGAGATACGGTGCACTTCCATGGTCCAGTAATCCAGTATCCAGGTCTTGCCGCGATCGAATGTGGCATCGGCGCGCCAGAGAAACCTGTCCGACTGGATGCCAAAGTAGCGAAAACGAACCAGCATCGGCCCATACCATTCGGTAAGCAATCGACTGTCCCCGGCGGTCCACATCAGCCCGGGCTGCCAGGCACCGGCATTGGTGTTGATGCCCCGCATCTCCCAGATCTTGCGCTCGGGGTTGAACGCGCGATACGTCCAGGTGCCCGCATCCCAGGTCGAGGTCGGGTCGTCCGGCCGCCAGTGATCCTCCAGCAGCACCCCCTGACCCCCGGTCTGTTTCTTCGTAAACACCCAGTGTCCGGTAAAGGCGGGAGAAAACGACCCATCACGGTTCCGGGCCTGGAATGTGAAGCGCCACGTGCCGACCAGGAAGTCGTAGTCCGCGGGCCCGCTGGTTCCGGTGAGCGTGTCCGCCGCGGCGAAGTTCGCCCCCAGGGTATCCGGCAGCTGGATCGCGCGTGGCACGGACGCTGGCTTTTGTGCGAGCACGGGCGCGGTGGCGACGAGTAATACGACGACCGCGCGCGGTACACCTCTCATCATGTGGCCTCCTCTTCGATCGTGGAGAAGCGGAGAAGACGATCGGTCATGTCACCGCGAGGGCTCGCCCCTGGACCCCGGGGCCCGGCGACCGGGTGGACGCCGAACGCGGGTCGCCGGTCGGACCGGCAGCTTGGGCGGCGAGATGCTGTTGAACGCGCGCCCGCACTGGTCCAGTGTCCCGCAGCGGCACCCATCGAGCTTGCCGAGGAGGGCCTTCATGCGCGCCAATCGCGCAATCTGTTCATCCAGGTCGATCCGTTTCGTCTTGCCCAGCCGTTTCCAGGTCGAAGCGGGCTGCCGATCTCCGTTCCGCGATAACGTATCGCGGATCTCGTCGATCTCGAACCCGGCCATCTTGGCCAACGCAATGAATCCCAGTCGGTCCACGATGGACGGGTCATAGACGCGTTTGCCGCCCTGGCGAGCAGCCGTGGGCAGAAGCCCCTGCGCTTCGTAGTAGCGAACGGCCGAAGCGCGAAGGCCCGCCCTGGTTGCCACTTGTCCGATGGTCAGCATGATCAACCACGCCCCTTGACTTCAAGTCGGCTTGAACGAGTAGCCTCAATGGTCCCGTTACTCTGCGAGGAGCGCGTCATGACGACACCAATGGTCCCGAACGTGAAGATACCTGGCCTCGTCAAGTTCGCCGTGTGGCTCAGCTTTCTCAACACATGGGTCCTGTTCGAGGAAATCGTGGTGGACCGGCAGGGCCTCTGGAAGTACATGCCGTACTATCGAGTAGGCAAGTTCTGCCCCTGGGATCTCGGTGCCATGGTGGTCTTTGGGCTCATCGTCTGGCGTTTCATGGGGAACAGCCGGACCCCCGCCTAACCGCCCGTCCGCCCATGATGCCGAGCGATCTCCGCGGCCGGGAGTCTCAGAAAACGTGCGGCATTGTTGTACAGGATGTCGCGTTTTTGCGCTGCGGTGAGGAACGGTGCTGCTTCGATGGACCGCACCCCGGCATCGATCAGTCCGGGCCACACCATTTGGTCCGAGCCAAACATGATACGATCGGCATAGCCGGCGTCGACCAGCTCCCGCAGAAAGCGATAGAATGCGGGTCGCGCTTCAACATTGACGGCCATGCTCAGCTCGACATACACCTGCGGGTGGGTGAACAGGAGCGCCTGCAGATCCTCGCGGAGCGGATAGCCGGCGTGCATCACGTACAGTCGCAGCTTCGGATGATGCACCAGCACTTCTTCGAGGGTGAGCGCGCTCTGCAGGCGGGCGCGAAACGCCGGCGAACCCGTGTAGGGCTCTCCGGGCCCGCCGCCACCCACGTGGATGCCGACGGGGATGTCGAGCTCTTCGGCGAGGGCCCAATATGGCTCCAGTCGCGGATCATCGGGCGGCATCCCCGCGTACTGGTTCATGACTTCCGCCAGGACCGAGAACGCGCCGGCCTGATGGAGCGCCCGCACCGTATCCACAGGCAACCAGCGTGGCGCGACACCGGCGGCCGTCGCGGCCCGCGCCGCACCGGACGTCGCATCGAACCGGAGGTCGAGCCCGGCGATGAAGCGGCCCGGCGCTGCGCGGCGCCAGGCGGCGACGAGCTCCGGAGTCCCGCCCAGGACGCCCACAACATTGTAGCGCGTCATGCTCGCGAGCGTTGCCCGCAACAGGGCGGCGTCGGTCGCCGGCGAAATCAGCGGCGCAGCGCACAGCGCGGGTGCACCGGTATCCTCGCCAAAGGGGGTGCTCGGATCCCATCGAGGCATTCGAGTCACGGGGGCGCAGAGCGGTAGCCCGGTTGCCCCGTAGTGGGCCGCCTCGCGGGCATGCATATGCATGTCGAGCACCGGCGGGCGGCCCTGGGAGGCGATCGGCTGGGTGCCCAGGGTCAGGGCAGGGAGTACCGCTCCGAGCCAGCGCAACGGACGGCGGTAGAACGCCTTTGCCCGGGAGGCGTCGATCGTGGTGACGAATGCCTCGAGGCGAGCAGCTGCCAGCACAGGAGTCTCCTTTGGGTGCGGGCCGGTCCGTATCTTCACACGCTGAAGCGCCCGAGGATCAGCCCGGACGTACTCCGGCCTCCCGGGACAAGCTAGCCTACTGACGCCCCGACTCGCCGCAGTCCCCTGGTGTTCGGATCTCTACCGCCCGGAGCCAGCCGGCGGAAACTCGAACAACTCGATGGGGTTGCCCGAGGGATCGTCGAGGAGAATCTGCTTGCCGCCGACGCCCACGATGATGTCGCTGCGCAAGGGGAGCCCGGCTCGCCGAAACCGCTCCACCTCCCGCTCGAGGTCATCGACGACGAGGACGAAGCGATTCCAGCCCCCGGGTTCCGGCCGGCGTCCACCCGGCAAAGTCTGACTCCCCCCGCCGGGTCCCCTGGTGGCGCTGAGGAATAGCTGAAGATCGCCACGTGACAGGATGGCGAACGTGGGGTCCGGACGCAGGTCCAGGTGGAAGGCCAGGTGGGTCGTATAGAAAGCGACCGCGGGATCGACGTCGTTGACGATATAGCGCATGCTGATCTTGGGCATGGGAACATACCTCGGGAATTGGGCGGCGCGGGATGGAATCGCCCTGGTACTCCTGGCAAGCTCGTGTCAGGCCCCGACCCGAATTCTTAGA
>DASYPZ010000104.1:0-5508 GCA_036006105.1 Gemmatimonadales bacterium
CTCGGCGGGATCGCGCCAGGCGACTACTACGTCCAGGCCGTCGTCAACGTGTACGAAGAGGCCCATCGCGCTGACGGTCACCGGATCTGGGTGCATCTCAACGACGGAAGCCAGGAGCCCTTCCAGATCGCGGCGGGCAATCTGTACAGTGCCGTGCAGAAGGTGCACCTGGAGGCCGGCACGACGACCCGCATCACCGTCGATCACCTGATTGCCGCCGAGCCCAAACCGTCCGACACCGAATGGGTCAAGCGGGTGCAGATCCAGAGTCGCAAGCTGACCGAGTTCTGGGGCCGGCCGGTGTTCATCCACGCGACGGTGTTGCTTCCCCGGGGGTATGCCGACCACCCGGACGCACGCTACCCCGCGGTGTACACGCTCGGGCACAATGTCCCGTTCTCCTTCGACACCGATTCGGCGGGCGTGCGCGGGCTCGGCACCCTCAATCCCGTCACCGGCACCGAGACCGGCTACGACTTCTACCGGGCGTGGGCGTCCGACAGCTTCCCCCGGGTCATCGCGATCAGTTTCGAGCAGCAGACTCCGTACTTCCCGGACGCCTATTCGGTGAACTCCGCCAATAACGGTCCCTACGGCGACGCCGTCGTCGAGGAGGTCATTCCCTGGCTGGAGTCCCATTTCCGGATCATTTCCCAGGCCTACGCGCGGGTGGTCGAGGGCGCCTCGACCGGGGGCTGGTCGGCGCTGGCCCTCCAGCTTCAGCATCCTGATTATTTCGGGGGAGCCTGGGTGCTTCAGCCGGATCCGATCGACTTTCGCAAGAACCAGCTCATCGACAACTACGCCGACTCCAGCGCGTTCGTCGTCCCGACCGGCCCGTTCACCGCCGCCGAGCGGCCCTTCCGCCGTTCGCGGGAAGGCCAGACGGTGTGGACGATGCGCGATCTGAGCCGCTTCGAGGAAGTGCTGGGGACCCGGGGCAGATCGGGGTATCAACTGGAGGGATGGGAGGCGGTCTACGGGCCGGCCGGAAGCGACGGATATCCAACACCGCTCTGGAACAAGCTCACCGGCGTCATCGACCGCCAGGTCGCGACCTACTGGCGCGATCATGGATTCGATCTGCGCGAGTACGCCCAGCGCAACTGGCCGACGCTCGGCCCCAGGCTGGCGGGCAAGCTGCACTTCTTCGCCGGCGACATGGACGATTTCCATCTGAATCTTGCGGTCTATCAGTTCGAGGAATTCGCGAAGACCAGCACGAATCCGCACTCCGACGCGGAGTTCACCTACGGCCGGCCGATGAAGGGACACTCCTGGCACGCCTGGCCGTGGGCCGAATTTGTTCGCCGGGTCGGGGCGCATGTAAGGAAGAACACACCGGCGGGGGAGAAGCCGAGCTGGCTCTACTAGCCGAAAACTGAACCCCGAATCCTCAATCCTCAATCCTCAATCCTCAACCCTCAATCCTGATTCCCGGAGTCAACATGTCCGACTCGGTTCTCCGCGAGCTCCGTCTGCTCAAGGGCTACGCGATCGTCACGACGCTGCTGTTCGGCTCCCTGTCGGTGGCCGCCTTCCGCCAGAGCGCCAGGAAGACCCGGTTCACCGAGATCGACGTGGAGCGGATCAACATCGTCGAGCCGAACGGGGCGTTGCGCATGGTGATCTCCAATCGGCCCCGGTCCATCGGGCCGATCTACAAGGGCAAGCCGTTCGGGTACGCCGGAGGGACCCGTCCGGGGATCATCTTCTTCAACGATGAGGGTACCGAGAACGGCGGCTTGACCTTCACCGGCCGCAAACTGAAGGACGGGACCTACGCCTCATCGACCGGCATGTCCTTCGATCAGTTCAACTCCGACGAGACACTCACCCTGCGTTATACCGACGACAACGGACGGAAATCCAGCGCCATCACCATCGCCGATCGCGACGTCCGGGACATCTACGACCTGGTCATGGAGCGCGATTCGATCAACAAGATGACCGACAGCACCGCCCGGACCGAGGCGCTGGAACGGCTCTTTGGGCCCCGCAACGGGGTGCCGCTCGCGGCCACCCGGGTCTACCTGGGCCGTGACCGCAGCAAGGCCGCGGTGCTCAATCTCTTCGATCCGAACGGCAAGCCCCGGCTCCGGCTCAAGGTCGATTCACTGGGCACGGCGAGTCTGGAGTTCCTCGATGCGGCTGGCGCGGTGACGGCTCGCTTTCCCGAGCCCAAGCCGTGAGGGAGAGAATCCCTTGACCCAATCGTTGTAACCGTTTATCCTTGCACCACTTGAAAGCGAGGGCCGATGGTCCTCCACCCTGAGCCAGAAGCGCGGCGACCGGGTTCCTGATCCGCTCCATTGGTGCCCCTGTGGGCACGGCAGCGCTCCGGAACACCCCGCTACGCGGGGTGTTTTTGTTTCCGTCGAGAATGGAGGTCGGACACTGAGCACTAACGAGCGCGAACGCCGGACCCGCGTCAACCGGATGATCCGGATCAGCCCGGTCCGAGTCATCTCTGATTCCGGCGAACAGTTGGGTGTCCTGACGATCGAAGAAGCCCTCGCGGCCGCCGAAGAGCGCGGTCTGGATCTGGTGGAAGTCGCCGCGACGGCTCGGCCCCCCGTGGTCAAGATCATGGACTACGGGAAATACAAGTTCGAAGAGGCCAAGGCGGCCCGCGCGGCCAAGAAAAAGCAGCACGTGATCGACATCAAGGAGGTGAAGTTTCGCCCCGGGATCGACGATCATGACTTCGACTTCAAGACCCGCCACATGCGCGAGTTCCTGGGCGAAGGCGACAAGGTGAAAGTCACGATGATGTTCCGCGGCCGCCAGATGGCCCGGATCGATCTCGGCAAGGCGGTACTGGATCGAGTGGCCGCCGCGCTGGCCGACATCGGCAAGATCGAGTTCGACGCCCGGCTCGAAGGGCGCAACATGACCATGGTAATCGCGCCCAAATAGCCGGCGCCGCACTCAGGAGACGGGAATGCCCAAGATGAAGACGAAGCGCGCCGCGATGAAGCGCTTCACGAAGACCGGCACCGGCAAGCTCAAGCGGGGCCGGGCCAACAAGCGTCACATTTTGACGAAGAAGACGCGCAAGCGGAAGAACCAGCTCGGCAAATCCGCCCTGGTGAGCTCCGCCGATTTTCCGCGTGTCTCTCGCCTGCTTCAGGCCTAGGAGCCAGATCCCATGCCTCGCGTAAAGAGCGGTGTCGCGCATCACGCGCGCAAGAAGAAGATCATGGAAGCAGCCAAGGGCGGCTTCCAGGCCCGGAGCAAGCTCTACAAGGCCGCCAAGGAAAACGTCGAGCGCGGCCTGGCGTACGCCTACCGCGACCGGCGGAAGAAGAAGGGCGATTTCCGCACCCTCTGGATTCAGCGGATCAACGCCGCGGCCCGGATCCACGACATCAGCTACAGCCGGCTGATGGCGGGTCTCAAGAAGGCCGGCGTCGAGATCAATCGGAAGGTGCTCGCCGATCTCGCGGTGCACGACGCCGACGCGTTCGCGAAGATCGCCGAGATCGCCAAGAAGGCGGCGTAAGGCCGCTTCGACCGAAGGCTGCGCCTGCAACATCGACCCCCGCGGTCGCCACGCCGGCGGACGCGGGGGTCTTGGCAACCCGACCAGAGGCTGAATGGAATCGACCGGGTACCCCGAACTCGACGCACTGCTTCCCCGGCTCGCCGCGATCCCGCTCCTGGATCGCGACGGGCTCGAGGCGGAGCGCATTGCGGTCATGGGGCGCAAGCAGGGCGCCCTGACCGCGGCGCTGCGCGGGGTGGCCAGGGTGTCCGCGGACCAGCGCAAGGCGTTCGGCACCGTGTCGAACGGGCTGAAGGAGGCCTTCGAGGCGGCGTTTGCCGCGCGGGAAGCGGAGCTCGCGGCCGGGCGGCTCGACGCTCCCGCCTCCGCTCTCGACCTCACCATGCCGGGGCGGGATCGCTGGATCGGATCCCTCCATCCGGTGACCCGGGTGGTGGACGAGATCCTCGCCATTTTCCGGGAGCTGGGCTTTGCCGTCGCCGTGGGACCCGAGGCCGAGACCGAGTGGTACAATTTCGGCGCTCTCAATTTCCCGCCCGACCATCCGGCCATGGACATGCACGACACCCTGTATCTCTCCCAGGGGCCGGGCGAGCCGATCCTGCTGCGGACCCACACTTCTCCGGTCCAGGTGCGGGTGATGCAGGCGGGGCCGCCACCGTACCGGGTGGTCGCGCCCGGCATGTGCTATCGCAACGACACCGCGGATGCTTCCCACACGCCGGCGTTCCTCCAGATCGAAGGCCTGGCCGTGGATGAAGGGATTGGATTCGTGGATCTGAAGGCCACCCTGACGCACTTCGCCCGGCGGTTCTTCGGGAGCGCGACCAAGGTGCGGTTCCGGCCGTCCTATTTCCCGTTCACCGAACCCTCCGCCGAGCTGGATGTGGAGTGCCAGATCTGTCACGGCAAGGGCTGCGCCGCCTGCAAGCACACCGGGTGGATGGAGCTGCTCGGCTGCGGCATGGTCCACCCCACGGTGCTCACCAATTGCGGCGTCGACGCCGAGCGGTATACCGGGTGGGCGTTCGGACTCGGCCCCGGGCGCACCGCCATGCAGCGCTACGACGTTCCCGATCTCCGGTGGATGAGCGGAGGTGACATGCGTTTCCTCCGTCAGCTCGCCGGGCAGGAGAGCGAGTGAACGTCTCCCGCCGCTGGCTCGAGGCGTTCCTGCGCCGCCCGCTCGACGCCAAGGACGTCGCGGAGAAGCTGGCCATGCTCGGCGCCCCCGCGGACGCGGTCGTGCCGCTCCACCAGGAGCTGGCCGACATCGTCGTGGCCCTGGTCGAGGATGTCAGGCCCCACCCCAACGCGGACCGGCTTCGCCTCTGCACCGTGAACGACGGACAGGAGGAGCGGCACCACGTGGTCTGCGGCGCGCCCAATGTCGTAGCCGGGGGGAAGTACCCCTTTGCGCGTATCGGGTCCTCGCTCCCCGGTGGGCTGGTCATCGAAAAGCGGAAGATTCGGGGCGAGCCGTCCGAGGGGATGCTCTGCTCCCCGCGTGAGCTCGGGCTGGGCGCCGATCACGATGGCCTGATGACGCTGACCACCGATGCCGCCCCGGGAGCCCGCTTTCTCGAGGTGCTGGCGCTCGACGATCACCGGCTCGAGCTCGACTCGGCGCCGGTCCGTCCCGATCTGTTGGGGCACAAGGGCGTGGCCCGGGAGCTCGCCGCGGCCTACCAGACCACCTTCCGCCTGCCCGAGATCGAAGGCGCGCCCGCCGAAGTGGCTCGCCCGGTGCGCGCGACCACTCGGGGGGACTGCTGCGGCGTGCTGGTCTCGATCGAGCCGGGCTCCTCGTGCGCGCGGTTCAGCGCTGCGGTCATTCACGGCGTGTCGGTGGGTCCGTCACCGGCGTGGCTCCGGGGGCGACTCGAGGCCATCGGACAGCGCAGCATCAACAACGTGGTGGATGCCACCAACTACGTGATGTTCGAGCTGGGCCAGCCGCTCCACGCCTACGACCTCGACCGGCTGGCCGGTCCGAGCCT
>DASYPZ010000105.1:0-9052 GCA_036006105.1 Gemmatimonadales bacterium
AGCGCTGCCAGCGTGATCAGTCCCGACCCGACCGCTCCGGCCACGAATGGCCGGCCCCATCCGCGCAAGACGGTGCCGGCAAACCACACCAGCACGACACCGAGCCAACCCATGAAGACCAGGGTGTAGAGCCGGTCGGTCGTGAGTCCGAAGTAGCGCACATAGAGCTGCATCCGGAGGGCCGCCGACAGAATGATGGCGCCCAGCAGCGCGACCACCGGAAGCGACAGCGCCGTATGCCGCCACGCCAGGGCGCGGCCCGGACGCAGCATCGCCCGGGTCGCGAGCAGCACCGCCAGCACCAGGATGGCCACCCAGACCATCTGAAAGAATCCGCCCCGCGCATACTCCGCGGCGGTGAGGCCGGTCCGCTCCCGCAGGAAGCGCTCTCCTCCGAAGAACCAGCCGAGCTGGGCCGCCACGAACGCGGTGAACAGGACGACCAGCGTGCCCAGCGCGGCCGTGATCTCCAGTGTCCCCAGGCTCCAGGGAAACCGGTCAGGGGCGGGATACTTCCCGGCCTCCACGACCAGCGCGCTCCGGCTCCATCCGCATACGATCCAGGTGAAGAAGCCGGCGACCATCAGGTGCCCGACGACGGCATCGGGGTCGAACCCGGGAACCACCACCAGGCTGGCAAAGATCGGATCGGCGCCGCGCAGCAACGAGCCGAACACCACCAGCATCATCGCAACGATGCCCGCCGCCCGAACCGCGGGACCGAGACCTCGCCGCGCCGCGCGCTGTTCCGGCGCGAAGAGTCGCAGGGGAATCAGTCCCGCCGCCACGCTGACCAGCACCGTGCCACTCCCCCACACCGTATCGCGGAGCCGATTGGCAAAGAGCGCCACGCGGGGATCGCTCAGGGAGAGCGCGGTCATGCCCAGGGCGCCGATCACGGCGACCACATCGAGAAACTGCAGCGTTTCCGAATCGCGCCAGGCAAAACCGGCGGCATAGAGCAGCGCGATCAGGAGCCAGCCGGCGGCCTGCGCCGACAGGAAACGACCGGCGCTCCGGGCGAGGGAGATCATTGCGAGCGAGAGGATCGCGATCCAGATCGGCAGCCCGAGACCGGCCTGATCGCGGAGCAGGAGATCGGCGGCCACGCCGGCGAGCAGGGCGTGGCGCAGCATCATGTGGGGCGCCGGGCGGACGGGGTTGGCAACCGGGTTGTATGGGGTCATGCAGAGTACTTTACATTATAAAGTATAGATCCGCAACCGATTCCGGACTCTTTCCTGGTGACCTGTTGATCTTCGGTTTTTATTCGGTATATCTAGGCATGTTCACCCACCTCCACGCCCATTCCTGGTTCTCCCTCGGACAAGGAGCCAGCAGCCCCGACCAGATGATTGCCGCGGCGCGCGCGCGGGGGTTTACCGCGCTGGCCTGCACCGACACCAACGGAGTGTACGGTGCCGTCGAGTTCCAGCGCACCGCGGAGGAGGCCGGCATCCGGCCGATTCTGGGCGCGCACCTGGTGCTGGATGATGAGGAGTGCGTCGCGCTCGCGATGGACGATCAGGGCTGGGGAGCGATCTGTCGCGCGATCACCGCGATGCACTGGAGGGAGGTCGGTAAGTCGGTAAGCCGGTATGGCGGTAAGAGCCCTTCGACCGACCTGCCGACCTACCGGCTTACCGACATGCTTGCTGACGATCGGAGTGGCGTCGCCCTCCTCTCCGCGAGCGTCCCGTTTCTCGAACGGATGGTCTCCCGAAGCGGCCCGCGCGACCTCTACGCCGAGCTGCGCCCCGGCAAGGAACGCCATGCGGTGCTGGCAGTGGCGCGGAAAATCGGGATCCCTCCGGTCGTCACCAATGCCGCGATGTTCGCCAACGCGGAGGACTGGGCCCGGCACCGGTTACTGAGCGCGATTGCCCGGAATGAGACGCTCTCGGAGGGCGGGAGCCCTACCCTCTCTCCGCCCGACGCCTGGCTCAAGCCCGTCTCCGAGCTGAGCCGGCATTTCCCCGATGTTCCCGAGGCCCTCGACCGCGCCGCGGAGCTGGCCGATCGCTGCCGGTACCGGATTCCCATCGGAAGTCGCATCGTGCCGCCCCGCTACGCCGAGGCCACCGACGCCTTGCAGCAGCTCCGGGCCATGGCCTACGAGGGCGCCGCGCGGCGCTACGGCACCATCGCCCCGATTACCCGGGACCGGCTGGAGCACGAGCTCGCCATCATCGGCATGAAGGGCTTTGCCGACTATTTCCTGGTGGTGCAGGACATCGTCCAGCACGGCCCCACCCACTGCGGCCGGGGCTCGGTGGCCAATTCGATCGTCTCCTATGCCCTCGGCATCACCCACGTGGAGCCGCTCGGCGCGGGACTGCTGTTCGAGCGGTTTCTCAACCCGGAGCGCAAGGATCCGCCCGACATCGATCTCGATTTTCCCTGGGACGAGCGGGATCACATCCTGGCGTGGGTGTTCCGGCGCTACCCCAGGCCGCGGGCCGCGATGGTCGCCAATCACAACACGTTCAAGCTGCGCGGCGCGCTGCGGGAAGTGGCCAAGGTCGAGGGCCGCCCGGCGGGGGAAATCCGCGAGGTGACCCGCCGGATCCCCTGGTACAGCGACGAGGTTCCCCTCGAGCAGCTGCTGCAGGAGCACCCCAACTATTCCGGACTCGACCTTCCGGCCGCCTGGATCGACCTGGCCCGCCGCGCCACACCGCTGGTCGGGACGCCGCGGCATCTCTCGCTCCATCCCGGCGGCGTGGTCATCGTCCCGGGCGCGTTGACCGACTACGTCCCCCTGGAGCAGGCCGCCAAACGGCTCGACGGGGCGCCTGATCTGACGGTACCGGTCATCCAGTTCGAGAAGGACGGCGCCGAGGACGCCGGGCTGGTGAAGATCGACCTGCTGGGCAATCGCTCGCTGGCGGTGATCCGGGACGGGATTGCCGCGGTGCACGCCAATACCGGACGGAAACTCGACTACACCTCCGCGGAGGCGGGCGAAGATCCCGAAACCCGGAAACTGTTCGGCACCGGGCAGACCATGGGGGTGTTCTACACCGAGTCGCCCGCGTCACGGCTGCTCTGCATCAAGAGCCGGGCGGAGCAATTCGAGCTGCTGGTGCTCAACACCAGCATCATCCGTCCCGCATCCAACCGATTCATTCGGATCTACCTGGAGCGGCTGCACGGAGCCCAGTACGAGCCGCTCGATCCGTCCCTCCGGGATGTGCTGGCCGAGACGTTCGGGGTGATGGTCTACCAGGAAGACGTGGTGAACGTCTGCGCCGCGTTCGCGGGGATGCCGCTCTCGTCCGGCGATGGGCTGCGCAAGGCGCTCTCCAAGAAACGGCCGGTCAAGGCGCTGGCCTCCTATGCGAAGGAGTTTTTCACCGGCGCGCTGGCGCTGGGACGGAACCCGGAGGCGGCCGGGAAGGTATGGGAGATGGTGCTGAGCTTTGCGGGTTACAGCTTCTGCAAGGGCCACTCCTGCTCCTACATCCAGGTGGCCCAGCAGTCGTGTTACCTCAAGGCCCACTATCCGGCGGAATTCTTCGCGGCGGTGCTGGCCAACGGCGGGGGATTCTATGCGCCCTTCGCGTATGTCGCCGAGGCGCGGCGCGCCGGGGTGACGGTGCGGCCGCCGGACATCAACGCCAGCGGTTTCGAGACGACCGGTAGCGGGAAGGAGCTGCGGGTGGGGCTGCAGTTCATCAAGGGGCTGAGTGCGGGGGCGGTGGACAAGATCCTGGACCGCCCTACCGCCTTCCGGAGCATCGCCGAGCTTCGGGCCACCGGACTCCGGCACGACGACCTGCGGCTCCTGATCAAGGTCGGGGCCTGCGACAGCATCTCGGGGGGACGAACGAGGCCGGAGATGTTGTGGGAGGTGGACAAGGCGCAAGGGCGCAAAGACGCAAAGACGCAAGGTGAACTACCCTCCTTGCGTCCTGGCGTCCTGGCGTCCGTGCGCCTTCCTGAGCACTCCGTCGAACGCCGCCGCACAATGGAATTCGAGCTGCTGGGGTTTTCCACCGATTGTCACCCCATGACGCTGCACCGGGAATCGCTGCGGCGATTCCGGCTGGTGTCCGCCCGGGACCTGTCCCGGCACGTCGGGCGGGCGGTGCTCTGTGCCGGCATGCTCACCACCGCCAAGCCGGTCCACACCGCCAAGGACGAGCCGATGCAGTTCGCCACCTTCGACGACGGTGACGGCCTGATCGAGACGGTGCTCTTTCCCGAAGTCCACCGGACCCGGGGCCATGTCCTGTTCGATCCGGGGCCGTTCATCTTTCGCGGAAAGGTGGAGGAAGAATTCGGAGGACTGACGGTCACGATGACCCACCTCGAGCGACTGGAGCGGCTGCTGGCCAGGATGCCGAAGCCCGCGGGCGCACCGCCCGGTCATTCGCCAGAGCACCAGTCACACGGTATTTTACGTCAGTAGCTCACTCCGACACCGATCGCGGATACCCCATGAATCGCAGCCTGTCCCTTGTCGCCCTGGCGCTCGCCCTCCCGCTGCCCGTCGCCGCCCAGGGCACCCGCCTGCTTCGCCAGCCTACCGTCAGTGCCAGTCAGATCGCGTTCGAGTACGGCGGCGATCTCTGGATCGTGGCGAAGACCGGCGGCGAAGCGCGTCGCCTCACCAGCACGCCGGCGGTAGAGGCCGATCCGGAGTTCTCCCCCGATGGACGGTGGATCGCCTTCACCTCCAACCGGAGCGGGAACAACGAAGTCTATGTGATGCCGGTGGAGGGCGGCGATCCGCGGCGCTTGACCTGGCACCCCGGTGACGACGAGGCGAGGGGCTGGTCACCCGACGGCAAGTCGGTGCTGTTCACCAGCAACCGGAACACCGCCCCGGCGGTGTATGGGCGATTGTGGATGGTGCCGGCCGATGGCGGCGTCGAGCGGGTGATCCCCGCGCCGATGGCGGTGCGCGGCTCCTGGTCGGCCGACGGAAAGCGGCTGGTCTACGATCGGGTCAGTCGTTGGGATATCGAGTTCCGCAACTATCGCGGCGGCCAGAATACCCCGCTCACGATCCTCGATCCGGCAAATCTCGAAGAGATCCGCCTCCCCAACGAGCGCAGTGCCGATACCCAGCCGGTCTGGGTGGGTCAAACCATCTACTTCCTCTCCGATCGCGATTACGCGGTGAACGTCTGGGCCTACGACGTGGGGAAGCCGGCGGTGCGGCAGGTGACCCACTTCAAGGACGCCGACGTGAAGTCGCTCGCGGCGGGCGGCGGCAGCATCGTGATCGAACAGGACGGCTATCTGCAGACCCTGGATCCGGCTACCGGCGCGGCCCGGAAGCTCGCCATTACCGTCAATGGAGATTTCCCCTGGGCGATGCCGCGCTGGATCGACGTGAGCAAGTCGATCGCGGCGTCCGCGTTGTCCCCCACCGGCAAGCGCGCCCTGTTCGAGTCCCGCGGAGACATTTTCACCGTGCCGGTGGAAAAGGGCGATGCGCGCAACCTGACCCACAGCGCCGGCGCCGCGGACCGGACCCCCGTGTGGTCGCCGGACGGGAAGCAGGTCGCGTGGTTCTCCGACGCGGGCAAGGGATACCGCCTCCTGGTCGGCCCGCAGGATGGCCTCACCCCGCCGAAAGAGATCAGCATCGGCGAGGCGAAGTTCGCCTACGCCGCGGACTGGTCGCCCGACGGGAAACGCATCGCGTTCGTCGATGATCGCTCGAGAATCCGCGTCGTCGAGCTCGCGACCGGTACGATGAGCACCGCCGACGTCGACGGGAGCCTGCTGGCGCGCGGCGGCATGGGTATCACCTGGTCGCCCGATTCCAAATGGCTGGCGTACTCCAAGGCGTTTCCGAACCGGTTCCGCCGGATCGTCGTCTGGTCGCTGGCCGACGGCAAGGCGACGCCGGTCACCGACGCCCTCGCCGACGCGGTCAGCCCGGCCTGGGACCGCAACGGCCGCTACCTCTACTTCCTGGCCAGCACCGACCTCGGCCTCTCCAGCGGCTGGGCCAACATCTCGAGCATCGGCCGGCAGGTAACCCGCGGCGCCTACATCACGCTGCTCCGCGCCACCGACTCGACCCCGTTCCAGCCCCAGAGTGACGAGGAGGGCGCCAACCCGCCGGTGCCGCAACCGGCGGCACCGGCACCGGCGCCGGCCGCTGCGCCTCCAGCATCCCCGCCGTCACCGGCGGCGCACAGCGATTCCGCCCGAGCGGTGCGCATCGATTTCACGGGGCTCGATCACCGGATCCTGGCGCTGCAAGTGCCGGTGCGGGACTACGGAGATCTATCGACCGGGCCGACCGGCATCGTGTTTCTCGCCGAGCGCGTCCCCCAGCAGCCGGGCGTGACGCTGCAGAAATACGATCTGACCAAGCGCAAGGCGGAAACCTTCCTCACCGGGGTCGGCCAGTTCTCCGTCTCGAGCGACGGCAAGAAGCTGCTCTACCAATCGGCCGGCCAGTGGACCGTGACCGGCACCGAGGCTCCGCCCCGTCCCGGCGAAGGCCGCCTGACCGTGGCGCTCTCCACGCAGCTCGATCCGTCGCGGGAGTGGGCCCAGATCTTCGACGAGGCCTGGCGGATGGAGCGGGACTTCTTCTACGATCCGGGACTGCATGGCGCCGACTGGCCCGCGGTTTACACCCGGTATGCGCCGCTCATCCCCTACGTGCGGCACCGCTCCGATCTCAACTACGTCCTGGATCAGGTGGGCGGCGAGCTCTCGGTGGGGCACAGCTTCACCTTCGGCGGCGACATGCCGGCCGTGGATACGACCCGCACCGGGCTGCTCGGCGCCGACCTGGTGCCCGACGGCGATCGCTGGAAGATCGCGCGGATCTACACCGGTGAGAGCTGGAATCCCGAGCTCCGGGCTCCGCTCGATGCACCCGGACTCAGGGTGCGGGCGGGCAGCTACATCCTCGAAGTGAACGGCACCGATCTCCGGGTGCCGGATAACCCGTCGCGTCTCCTGGATGGCACCGCCGAGAAGCAGACCGTGCTCCGCGTCAACGACCGGCCGGCGCTGGAGGGGTCCTGGACGGTCACCGTGGTGCCGCTCCGCTCCGAGAACGCGCTCCGGACTCGCGCCTGGGTCGAGGACAATCGCCGCAAGGTGGATTCCCTGTCGGGCGGGCGGCTGGCGTATGTGTGGGTGCCCAACACCGGCGGGGGCGGATACGCCTCGTTCAACCGCTATTTCTTCGCGCAACAGGACAAGGCCGGCGCGGTCATCGACGAGCGGTTCAACCAGGGTGGCCTGCTCGACGACTACATGGTGGATTACATGAGCCGTCAGCCGATCGGCGGGGTCAGCAACGACGCGCCGGGGGCCATTCATTTCCCCTTGCCGATGGCCGGCGTCCTGGGGCCCAAGGTGCTGCTCACCAACGAGCTGGCGGGATCGGGCGGAGACTATTTCCCCTGGGCGTTTCACGAGCTCAAGGTCGGACCGCTCATCGGCACCCGCACCTGGGGTGGGCTGGTCGCCGCCGCCGTTCCCTATCCCTTCGTGGACGGCGGCGCCATCACCGCGCCGTCATCGGCGGTGTTCACCCTCCGCGGCGAATGGCCCGCCGAAGGCGAGGGCATTCCGCCCGACATCGAGGTCCCCCTGGATGCCAAGTCGTTCGGGGCGGGCCATGACCTCCAGCTCGAGCGGGGCGTGGCGGAAGCACTCAAGCTGCTGGCCCAGTCGCCGGTCAAACCCCTGACCCTGCCGGCGCCCAGCAAACGGGCCCGCCGGCCGGCGCCCTGATCGACGAGAGAGGCTCTGACGCAAAGACGCTAAGACGCTAAGACGCTAAGACGCTAGGAAGATCGTCGGGGGCGTGAACCTTCCTAGCCTCCTAGCGTCCTAGCCTCTTAGCCTCCGAGCTGCTTCAGCAACTCGCGCACCGCCGCATCCAGCTGCGTGTCCTTCCCGGCATACCACTCTCCGATCGCCCGCTCCACCGGCACGTCCACCGGACGGGGCACCAGCTCCATGTCCTTGCCGTCATGTCCGGTGACCAGGGTCGAAGGCATCCGCATCACGGTGCCGTCCAGCAGCGAGAGATTCGAGGTGTAGATGATCCAGCCGGCGGTCGGCTCGCCCACCACTTTCCCCATGCCCAGCGTGCGATAGCCTTCGGTGAAATCCTCGGCATCCGAGAGGGAGTGCTGGTTCACGATGAGGATCGTGGGCCGCTCCAGGGCCCGCTGGCCCAGCTGGCTCCGTGCCGGCGCCACCGCGGTTCCTCTGGTCTGCATCGACAGGTAGGGCCGCCGGCCGAAGATGTCGAGCGCATAGGCGTTGATGAAGCCGCCATTGTTGTTGCGGATGTCGATCACCACGCCCTCGCGCCCATGGTTTTCGGTATCGAGGTCCACCGAGAGCTGGGCCAGTGTGCCCGCCCCCATGTCGGGCAGGTGGACATAACCGAGCTTGCCCCCGCTGATGCGAGCCACATAGGCGCGCCGGTCCTCGACCCAGGCGCGGTAGAGGAGGGTCTTCTCCTCCGCCGTGCTGACCGGCCGCACGATGACCTCCCGCCCCGGCGAGGCCGAGGCGGTCGCCACGCGCAGCGCGGTCCGGCGGCCCACCTTGCCCAGCAGCTGCGCGTCGAGATTGACGCCCCGGCCGGTGGGCTCGCCATCGACCGAGACGATCCACTCACCGGTCCGGATCCCGGCAATCGCCGCGGGCGAGAGCGGGATCACTTCGGAGATCTTGAGGGCGCCCGAGGCCTCCAGCTCCTGCGGGTCGAAGCGAAGTCCCAGCCGGCCGGTTGCCGGCCCCGCGGGCGCGACGGGAGCGTTTACGCCGGAGTGCGAGGAGTTGAGCTCTCCCACCATCAATCCGAGAATCCGCCGCATCTCGTCGGCGGTGCGGGCGCCTGCGATCCGCGGCTCGTAGGTCCGGCGTACAAGGTCCCAGTCGGCGCCGTGATATTTCGGATCGGCGTAGTTGTCCCGCTGCAGGGTCCACGCCTGGCGGAAGACTTCCATCTTCTCCCGGTCGAACTCCACGTCCATCTCGGCGCTGACCGCGATGCTGCGGCTCTGGCGGCTTTCGAGATTGTACGCCTGCAGGCGTCCGCCCTCGA
>DASYPZ010000106.1:0-21048 GCA_036006105.1 Gemmatimonadales bacterium
CCAGGAGGATGACCACCCCGGCGTCGGTGCGGGTCCGAATCAGGCGTCCGAATCCCTGTTTCAGTTTCAGCGCCGCGAGGGGGAGGAGATACCCCATGAACCCGTCTTCGCCCTGTTCCGCCAGACGCTCCAGCCGGGCGGCGGTGAGCGGCTCAGAGGGAACCTTGAACGGCAGCTTGCAGATCAGCAGGACCCGGAGCGCCCGTCCCGGAACATCCACGCCCTCCCAGAACGAATCGGTGCCCAGCAGAATGGCGTTGCCCGCATCGCGGAACCGGCGCAGGAGCAGATCGCGGGTCGCCTCGCCCTGCACCAGGAGCGGCCAGCGCGGCGGCAAGGCCGCCTTGAGCTCGAGCGCGGCGCGGCGAAGGGCGGCGTGGCTGGTGAACAGCGCGAACATCCCGCCGTCGGATGCCCAGGCCAGCTCCGTGATGGCGCGGACGACACAGGCGTCATGCGCGGCCTCGTCTTCCCGGGGATCGGGCACGTCGTTGGGAATGCCGAAGAGACACTGCTCCGGATAGTTGAAGGGAGACGGCAGGATCTCCCGCACCGTCACCGGCGACGGCTCGGCCGAGAGTCCCACCCGGGATTCGAGAAAATCGAACTCGCCGCCGGCCGCGAGGGTGGCACTGGTCACCACGACGGTCTTGACCCGGTCGAAGAGCATTTCGCGGAGCACCGGCGCCAGATCCAGCGGGACCGCGGCGAGGCTGACCGAGAGTCCCTTGGCTCCGCTCTTCTCGATCCAGCGCACGGTCGGCACTCCACCGGCTGCCGGCCGCAGGGTCTGGTTGAGCCCGTCGCTCACCGCCTCCAGCCGGCGCACCACGCCACGCAGCTCGCCCAGGATCTGGGTCCGGCGCTCGGTCATCTCGGCCTGGGCGAGGCGGTCGGCGATCGTCTCCACATCGTCCCGCATTCTCCGGAACGCCGCGAGCACGGCCTCCAGCTCGGCGGCGAGGCCCTCGCTCCAGATGGGGGCGCGGCCGAAGTCGGCATCGAGCCGATAGGGCGAGCCGCTCTTCTCGAGCAGGGTGTGCATGCGCTGAAACATCGCCTCGGAACCGCGGCGCGCGTCTCCCAGGGCCGGGAGCAGCCGCTGGGTGAGGAGATCGAGGCTGGCGCGGCTGAGCAGATCCATTTGACTGCGCAGCTCGTACCCCAGCGCGGGCAGCAGTCCCTTGCCGTTCCGCTCGAAGCGGCCCAGGAGCCGCCGTACCGCGCGCGTGGTCACTTGCGCCCCGAGGTGGTTAGCCGCGACGTCTTCCAGGTGGTGCCCCTCGTCCAGCACCAGGCGCTGGTAGGGCGGCAGCACCGCGGCTTCGTCCCAGTTTTCCTGGGCGCCCCGTACCGCGAGATCGGCGGCGAGCAGATGATGGTTGACCACCACGACATCGGCTTCGGCGGCGTGCCGTTTGGCCTTGAACAGGAAGCAACGGTCGAAATGCGGGCAGCGAAGCCGGGGACACAGATCCGGTTCCGCCGCGACTTCGTCCCAGACTTCGCTGCTGGGCTGGACCACCAGATCGCCGAGGGTGCCGTCCGCGGTGCGGCTGGCCCATTCCGAGAGCCCCAGCAGCTCGCCGAGTTTCTCGGGCTCGAGCAGCGACTGCTGGCCGCCCATGGCGCTTCCGAGCCGCGCGAGGCAGAGATAGTTCCGCCATCCCTTGAGCAGCGCAAAGGTGGGCGTGTGGGTGGCGTCGGCGAGCGCGTCGCGGAGCAGCGGGAGATCCTTCCCCACCAGCTGCTCCTGCAGATTGATCGTATTGGTGGAGACTACGGTACGCTCGCCGTTGGCGCGGGCCCACGCCAGCGCCGGCACCAGGTAGGCAAACGACTTGCCGATGCCGGTGCCGGCTTCGAGCAGGACCACCCCGCCGTCGTTGTACGCATCGGCCACGTGGGCCGCCATGTCCCGCTGGCCCTGCCGGTCCTCGAACGCGCCGAGCCGCGCGGCGATCGGACCACGGGAGCCCAGCGTCTCGACCATGTCCAGGGGATCGATCCTGGTCTGCGGCTTGACGCGGGGGACTTCCACGACGACATAGAGCTCGGTGGCATCGTTGTTCACGATGCCGAATCCGATGCCGCCATCGTGCAGCCGGGCCGCGATGAACAGGTCCGCCGGCGAAGGCTCCAGCACCCCGCTGGGGTGGTTGTGGAGAATCATGTCGCCCCGATCGGCGATACCGGGCAGCGCGAGCACCTCTTCCGCCGTACCTCGCGCCACGGGCCGCGCCGCGGCGACCGCGCCCGACGCGTCCATCGTGGCGACGAAACAAACCTCGCGACCGCCCGCGGAAGCGATCTCGCGGGCGATGACAGTTCGAGCCGGAGGAAGAAGGCGTTCTGAGGACATGGGAGACCTGAATTCTAGCCGGGTTCGGCTCAGGTCTTGAGCTCCTTCTTCTTCGCGGCAGGAAAGAGGACGTTGTTGAGGATCAGCCGGTAGCCCGGCGAATGGGGATGGGTCGAGAGGTCGGTCGGCGCGTCGCCGACCTGGTGCTGGGGATCTTCGGGGTCGTGTCCGCCAAGGAAGGTCCAGGTGCCCTGGCCCCGCTCCCCGTGGATGTACTTGACCCAGGGTGCGCCCGCCTCGTCCGCCAGCACGGTGACGCCGGGTTTCAGCGTCTGCCGGCTGAACGACGTGGTGAGACCATAGAAGTCGGGGATCACCTGGCGATGGTTCTGCACCAGCATGGTCGGGACCGGATCGATCTTGGCGCTGAAGTTGAAGAGCGTGAACGCGCCCAGGGGCTGCCGCCGATCCGGCGAATTCACCTGGTGTCCATCGATGTCGGAATAGACCGCCATCGACGGCGACAGCTCGAGTCGCGCGTTCTGGAATGCCAGCGCCTTGTCCCAGTGCATCTTGTCCGCGGCGTCAGGGTCCATCGGCGTCCCGTCCGCGAAACTCGCCGCGATATCGACGCCGTCGCTGGCGAGAGCCAGGTCGAGCGTTTCGGTCGCGGTACACATCGCGAAGAGAAAACCGCCCCGCTCCACGAACGCCCCGATGGTCCGGGCCACTGCCTTCTTGGCCGCGGGCACATTGGGGAAGCCCAGCTCCCGGGCGGTCCGCTGGTTGCGGTCCACCATCTCCGACAGCCAGGGCGCCCCGGCATAGGTGAGATAGAACTTCGAGTACTGGCCGGTGAAGTCCTCGTGGTGCAGATGCAGCCAGTCGAACGTTCTGAGTTTGTCCCCGATGACCTCGGGATCCCAGACCTTTTCGAACTTGATCCCCGCGTATTGGAGCGCCATCGTCACCGCGTCGTCCCAGGGCGCCGCATTGGGCGGGGCATACACCGCCACCTTGGGCGCCTTCTCCAGCGGCACGGCGTCCAGGTTGCCCTGCGACAGGCCGGCGCGGATCTCGGCCACCTGGCCGTCATCGAGGGGAGTCGCCGACACGCCGGCCACCGCGGCATCCCGCTGGGTCGCGGCGTCGCCGGGAAGCAGGAAGGATCCGTCGCGATAGTTGAGAAACCACTCTGCCTTGTCACCGCGCTCCAGCACCCGGAAGGTGACACCGTAGGCCTTGAGATGGTCGCTCTGGGTTTCGTCCATCGGCACCAGGAGCCAGGTGGCGCGGCGCGGCCGAAGCGGAGCCAGGTGACCATTCAGCCGACCGGCCGCGAGGCCGCCCAGCACCGTCCCCACGAAGCGGCGCCGCTTCATGTCGCGGGCACCGCCCCCCGGGCCACGTCGAGCAGTCGCCGCGCCTGCGGCACCACCGCGCTAGTGGGCCAGGTGACCAGCAGGTGTTCCAGCGCGGCCACCGCCTGTTCCTTCCGGGCTGACTTGAGGAACAGTCCCGCCAGGGCGAATTCCGCGGCCGCGGCACTGGCCGGAAAGGCCTGGGCTACGACGCTTCGATACAGTTTTTCGGCCTCGGGGTTCTGGCCCAGCCCGGCGCGCACCTCGCCCGCGAGCAGGAGCAGCTCACCGCCGCCATGGTCCGGGGCCATGGTGGCGGCCAGTTTCTCGAAGCCGGCGGCCGCCCCCGCGCTGTCGCGGCGCTCCAACCGATAGAAGGCCTCGCCCAGGGCGGGGAGGGAATCCTCCTCGAGCAGCTGCAACAGGCCCAGGATCCCGGCGCGTTCCGTGGCGGCGGCCCGGTCGCCCGTGAAGGGTCCGGCGTCGCCGAGCAAGGTGCGGGCGCGCGCGAGATCGCCGCGGAAGAGGGCGATCCGGCCGCGAATCGCCTCAGCATCGATCGAGCTGTCGGCGGCGAGCAGCGAATCGGCCTGGGTCAGGCGGCCATTCCGGATCCAACCCTGGGCCAGGCGCAACGCCAGCCGCTGCCGATCCTCGGCCCCGAGGAGCGGAGACAGCTCCCGGAATTTGCGATCGGCTTCCTCGATGCCGCCCTCGTCGACCAGCACCCCCACCAGCGTCGAGCTGGCCGAGGCCGCCATCGCTGCCGTCGCGGAGGGATCCCCCGCCAGGGTGCCGAGCATCTTCCGCGCGGAGGCCTGATCACCGCCATCGGCGTAGGCCTGAGCCGCTTCGAGGCGAATTCGGGCCCGCTGGGATCCCTGGGCCCGCTCGCCCAGCTGCTCCAGCACCATGGCGCGGGCGATGGCGCGCTCGGCGCTCTGGGATCCGCGCAAATCTTCGAGGGTCTCCTGCAGCGCCGGCACGTCGTCGCCGCCGCTCTTGCTCAGGGCCGCCAGGAGCCGGCGCGCGGCCGCCAGCGGCTGTCCCCAGCGGATCTCGAGTGCCACGGCGAGGCGCTGGCCGCTCAGGTCTCCCACCTTGCCCAGCTCGCGCAGCAGGGTGGCGCGGCCGGCGACCGGCACCTGCGCGAGAATCCCGAGCGCGCTGCTCCGATAGGCCGGGTTACGCTGAATCGCGAGCGACCACTCCCGGGCGGCGTCTCCATATTCGGCTTCCGCGACGGCCAGCTGGCCCAGCTCCGCGGCCATGGCATCGGGGCGCCCGAGCTTCTGCCGTCCGAGCAGATAGGCGGCCTTGGCGCTGGCCCGGTCCCGGGCCGAGTACGCCGCGAGGCCCCATTCCTGGAACGGCATCTCGCTTCCGGGCTCGAGCCGCGACCATCGCTCCACCGCCGCGCGCGCGCTGTCGGGTTGCCGGGCGGCGGTGTACACCCGGATGGCGATACCTAACACGCCGGACGAGGCATCCCGCCGCAGCGCCGTCTGGACCGGCTCGACCATTTCGGGCAGCCGCCCCAGCGGGGAGAGGGCGCGCTCCAGTCCCAGCAGCGCGGCCAGATCGGCCGGGTTGGTGGTCAGCTGGGATCGCCACGCCGCCGCGGCCCCGGGATAGTCCCCCCGCCGCTCCAGATCGATGGCTCGCGCGGATGCGTCCTGCGCCGAGGCCGTACGGACCGCCCCCAGCAGCAGCAACAACGCGCCCGGCCATCTCACGGGACACCTCCGGTCAGGCGACGGAAATAGTCGGTCACCAGCCGGCGCTCCTCGGGCGAGAGCCGCTGCAGCTGCTCCCAGGTCGGAAGCCGGATCTCCCCGTCCTTGCCCAGCAGCTTGGCCGAGAGCGCCGGGGGCAGGTGGATCTCGCCCGGCTTGGCGGTTTCGCTCTTGCGCTCCTTGCGCTCGTCTTCTTCTCGCCCCGACAGGGTGCGCCCCGCGTCGAGCATGTGGCGGAACAACCGCTCCTGGCGCGCGACCGTTTCCCGATCGAGCCGGCCCCGCTCCAGCGCGCGGGCCAGATCGCGCGCTTCGTCGCCCAGCGGCTTGGCATCGGCCTGGCCCTGGGCGCGGAGCCGCTCCAGCTCCTGGGCCAGCGCGCGCTGCCGAGCCGCGAGCGCCTGGAGCTGTTGCTGGATGCCTGACGCGCCGGCCATCGGCAGGAGACCATTCGCATCCTGGCTGAGCTGGCCCTGCTGATTGGCCAGCTTGGTCATGCGTTCCATCGCTTCGGCAAAGCCCGATCCGCTCCCCGATCCGGACACATCGTCCCGGGACCGCAGCAGACCGTACGCCGCGACATTGAGCGCATCCACCGCGTCGCCGGCCCGGTCCACCGACTCACGGAGATTGCCCGACGCACTCGCCGCCGCCTCCCGCGCGCGTCCCATGTCCTGCCGGGCCTCCGCCAGCGCGGCGAGGATCTGGGGCGACACCAGCGCGTTCTTGCCGGTGGCGGAGCCGACCTGTTCCAGCAGTTTGGCCACCCCCTCTTCGATGGTGCCCTGGGCATTGCGCGCCGCCTCCTGCGCGCTGCCCTGGCGGAACTGGTCCACCACGGCGAGCTGCCGATCCGCCAGCCGGGTGGTCTCCAGGAGCGCGCGGTCCAGCTGCGCCACCACTTCCTGTCGCCACTCCTGCTGCTGGCCTTCGCGCTGCTCCTTCACCTGCTCCCGGGCCGCCTTCATCTTGCCCGACGCCTGTTTTCCCGACTTCTGGGCCGGCCCGGTTTGCTTCTTCTCGGCGGCCCCGGCGGCCTGGCGCATTTCCCCGGCGGCATCCCGGGCCTGCTGGGCGGCCTGCTTCATCGCCTCCTTGCGCTGCTCGGCCTCGAGCTGCTTGGCCGCCTGATCCATGCCCGCGGCAACCGAGTCGGCGCGCTTGGCCATGGCACGCTCCTCCGCCGCCGCGTTGGCGCTGTCGGCGGCATCGACCTGCTGATTCCATTTGTCCTGCTGCTCGGCGATCTCCTTGGTCTCCTGCTCCAGCGTCGCGAGCTGTCCCTCCAGCGCGGCGCGCTTGAACATCTCCCGGCTCCGCTCCAGCGCCTCGCGGAGTTTCTGCTGGCCGTCACCCAGCTTTCGAACCGCATCCTTGGTTCGCTCCCGGTCGAGCGACTTGAGCGCCTCTTGCAGCTCGGCCAGCTGGCGGCGGAGCTCGGGGGAGAGCGCCTGACTGAGCTGCTCCTGCACCTCCTTGAGCTGCTGCAGGAACGCCGAATCGGAAACCCCGGCGCGCTCGGCGGCCTGGCGGAGCTCATCCAGGGCTTTCTGCGCTTCCTCGGCCTGCTGGATCAGCTGCTCCTGGCGATCCGCGACCGCTTCCGCTTTCTTGGCCGCGTCGAAGTCGAGTGCGCTCTCGGTCCCGCGCTGCTGGGATCTCCCCAGGTCCTCGGTCTGGCGCTGGGCACTCCGGCTCTCCGCCACCAGAGAATCCAGCTTTTTCTGAATGTCGCGGGCCCGGTCCTGCCCCTCGGCGCGCAGCTGGGGACGAGTGGGGACGCTGATGGCGATTTCGCGGGACCGGCCGCTCTGGCCGGAGGGAGAATTGTCCTTCACCCGGGCCACGACCCGCAGCGTATCGCCGGGAGCCAGGCCCAGTGCGTTGGGATCGATCGCGGCGGGAAGGATGGCGCGGTCGGGGGTTTGCCCCGGGAGCGGAAGCCGCTCCTCGGCCAGGGTTCGGGTCACACCGCCATGGGAAACGCGCCGCTCCAGCACCGCGTCGATCAGACCGTGATCATCGCGGGCGTCGATGACCAGCGGAAGCGAGCCCACCGCGGGGGCGGTGGTGTCGCCGGCGGGCACCGGGATCTCGACCACCGGAGCCAGATCCGGAAGGAGCTTCACCGGCACGACGATCTCATCCCCCGAGAGCGGCTCGCCGTCGGTCGAGCGGAGCACCAGGTGGTATCCGCCGGAGACGGCCGGCTCGAACGTGCCGCCGAAATGGGCGCCCGAGATCGCCAGCGCGGCGCGCTCCCCGCCCAGGTCCCAGGCGGCGTGCCCGAGCGGGACCGACGCTTCACCGGAAGCCTCCAGCCGGGATCCGGCCGGCAGCATGAGGGTGTCTCCCCCCACGGGCGCGGGCTCGTCTTCGAGTTTGAGGTACGCGGGATAGCGTATCGTGACGGCGAACGCCGCCAGGAAGGCGGGCCGGCGCACCGTGATCTCCAGGGTATCGGAGCTGCGGCGGCCCTCGGTGACGTGAACGAACAGCGCCTCGGTGAGCGGACCCGCGACCCGGCGCGCCGTGCCGGCCGAATCGAGTGCCAGGGTGGCGGGCACCCACACCGTTCCGGGTGACCGGGTCCACAGCGTCACCGCGCGACGGCCCGGAGCGGAGACCCGAAGCGTCACCGAGTCGCCGGCGCGAACCGCACGACGATCGACCTCGAGGCCGAGCGGGCTCGACACCATCGCGATGGCCAGGCCGGGTCGCCACAGCAGCGCCGCGGGCCCGTGGCGAACCCCGGCCGCCCCCAGCAGCATCACGCAGCCGACCACCCCCGCGATCGCGCCCGCTAGGAGACGGACCACGCGGGTCCGCTCCTGCCGCAGCGCTTCCGGGGCCCGCGCCTCGACCTCCAGCGCCGTGGCCTCGTCGGCGACGGCGCGGAGGCCGTCGCTGGTGCCTTCGCCGGCCGGCTCCAGCAATCCGCGCAGCGCGCCCGACCGCCAGCCGGCGTCCTGCTCCAGTCGGCCCGCCAGCCGGCGGCTGCCCAGCGCGCGGGCCGAGCGGAGCGCCAGGATGACGCAGGCGCCGGCGGCCAGGAATCCGATGCTCCACGCGGCCGGCACCCAGATCGGGGAGTGCACCAGCCCGGCCCGCGCGCTCCACGCCGCGGCGACGAGGACCAGCAGGAGGCCGGCCAGGGCGGTGATGCCGCCCAGCCAGCGCATCCGCCGGAGCAGCGGGCGGGCGGCCGCGGTCAGCGCGCGTTCGGTCAGCCCGGCGTTCATCGGCCGCCTCCGACGGCATACACGAACAGATTCACTCCCATGCGCAAGGCGGCCTCATGCTTCTCGGGTCCGTCGTGATGCACCTCGAGGTCTTCCCACCCGTCACCGAGATCGCTCTGATAACTGTAGTACACGACGAGACGCCCCTCGAGAAAGATCCCGAAGCCCTGGGCCGGCTTGCCGTCGTGCTCATGAATCTTGGGAATTCCCTTCGGGAAATCGTACACCAGGTGGTAGATCGGATTGTCGAGCGGCACTTCGACCAGGGGGTGATCGGGAAACAGGCGGCCCAGCTCCCGGCGAATCGACTCGTCCATGCCGTAGTTGTCGTCGGCGTGAAGGAAGCCGCCCTGTTGCAGGTACCGGCGCAGGATGCCGAGCTCGGCGTCGCTCCAGTGCACGTTGCCGTGACCGGTCATGTACAGGTACGGCACCTGCCAGAGATCGGCGTCGGTGAGGGTCACGACCTTTTCGCGCGGCGCCATCGGCAGGGTGGTGCGGGTGGCCAGGGCCGAGAGCAGATTCGGCAGGCTCGACGGGTTGGCGTACCAGTCGCCGCCCCCATCGTAGTGCAGGCGCCCGATGGTGAGCGGTGACTGGGCCTGCAGCGGCAGCGCCACCAGAAAGAGGAGGAGTGCGCCCGGTTTCACGGCTCGGCCGACTCCACCGCCAGCCGGTACGCTTCGTTGCGGGTCACGCCGAGGAGGTCGGTGAGCAGGCTCGCCACCTCCTTGCGGGACACGCCGGCCGCGAGGAGCCGGGCCGCCGCCGGCCCGGCCCGCGCGGAGGAGTCCTCCGCGGAGGCGGGAGCCGCGCCGGCGATCAGCACGGTGCATTCGCCCCGCGGCGCCGTTCCCGTATCCCCGAAGCGGACCGCCAGCTGGTCCAGCGTGCCGTGGCAGAATTCCTCGTGAACCTTGGTGAGCTCGCGCGCCACCACCGCCCCCCGGTCTCCGCCGCAGGCCGCGCGGAGATCCTCGAGCAATGCCCCGACCCTTCCCGGCGCCTCGAACAGCACCGTGGTCCATTCCTCCCCGACGATCCGCTCGACCAGCCGGGCCCGCTCCGCGCCTTTGCGGGGCAAGAATCCCAGGAACAGATAGCGATCGCCGGGCAGCCCGGCCGCCGACAGCGCCGTGGCCACCGCGGACGGGCCCGGGATCGGTACCACGGCATACCCGCCGGCACGGACCTCCCGTACCAGCTCGGCGCCGGGATCGCTGACGGCCGGCGTCCCCGCATCGGTCACCAGGGCGACGTCTTCCCCGCGGGCCAGGGCCGCGATCACCGCGCGCGCCGCGCCGGGGCCGGAATGGGCGTGGGAAGAGAGCAGCCGGGGGTGGGCATCGAGGTGGGAGAGCAGCTTGCGGCTGTGGCGGGTGTCTTCGGCCACCACCACCGGCACGCGGCGGAGGGTCTCCGTCGCGCGCGCGGTCAGGTCGCCGAGATGGCCCAGCGGGGTGGCGACGACGTACAGCGTCCCGCCGGGCATGGCATCAGGCGGCGAGGTGCTTATTGATTCGCGCCTCGAGAGCGGGCTTCTGCGTCAGACCGATGATCGTATCGACGTGCTTGCCGTCCTTGAAGAACAGCAGGGCCGGAATGGAGCGCACGTTGAAGCGCATGGTGGTCTTCTGATTCGCGTCGACGTCCATCTTGGTGATACGGACCTTCCCCGCGTAGATGGTGGCGATCTGCTCCAGAATCGGGGCGATCGCGCGGCAGGGGCCGCACCATTCGGCCCAGAAGTCCACCAGCGTGAGGCCGGTGCCCTGCTCCACCTGCTCGGGAAAATCGGTATCGGTCACGTGGACGATGTTGCTGTTCGCGTTCATGTTGTCACTGGCTCCTGTTACCTTGTGTCCATGCCCGACCAGCCTCGGATCGCCCATGTGGGCGTCGCCGTGCCGGACATTGCCGCCGCGCTCACCTTTTACCGGGACGTCCTGGGCATCACACCCGGGGCCCCCGAAACGGCCGATGGCGCGACCATTGTTTCCCTGGCCATGGGTGAGAGCGATATCGAGCTGCTCTCCTCGACCGATCCGGCCAGCCCCATCGGAAAATTTCTGGCTCGCCGCGGTTCCGGTATCCATCACATCTGCTATCGCGTGGCCGACCTCGACCGCGCCCTCGATGCCTGCCGGGCCTCCGGATACACGCTGGTGGATTCGGTGCCCCGGATCGGCGCGGGAGGCCGGCGCATTGCGTTCGTGCACCCTGGATCGACCGCCGGCATCCTGCTCGAGCTCACCGAATAGCGCCGTCCGGCGTCGTCATGGCGCCTTCGCACGGACGAGCCGGATTGCCGGCGCTGGCCAGGTCCACGTTGTTGATGATCCAGGCGCCCTTGACCTTGAGCAGCACGGCGGGAATCTGCTTCATGCAGCCGCTCCGATAGACCGCCACCACGAGATGGCGGCGGGCGTTGTCGCCGGTGACCGGCATGTCGGAGACGATCTTGGAGCTGTCGGCCCGGAGGTAGGCCTGGATGACCACCAGTCGCTTATCGAAATCGGGCGGTGAGTGCGTCTCCGTGGCCGGCCCCCGGGAGGAACCCCAGAGCTGCGACATCCGGGTCAGATTACTGTCCGCGGCGGCCTTCATGAATTCGCGCATCGCCTGCCCCGACGAGGCAACCGGCGAGGTCGGCGCAGTGCCGCCGTGGCCACCGCATGCGGCGAGGATTGCCGCAGCCAGGATCACCGGATTCCGCATGCGAGGCGTCTCCTTCACGAGAACGGCTGAACGCATGAAAATAGCCGGTTAACCACTCCCGGAGCAACGCGTGCCCATGCGGTTGTATGTGAATATCGACCACGTCGCGACGCTGCGTCAGGCGCGCCGCGCCGACGAGCCCGATCCGGTGGCGGCGGCGCGCCTGTGCGAGGCGGCCGGCGCCGACGGCATCACCGCGCACCTTCGGGAAGATCGCCGCCACGTGGGCGACCAGGATCTCGAGGCGCTGGCCCGGACCGTCACGACCGTGCTCAACGCGGAGCTGGCCCTGGCCCCCGATGTGGTCGCCCTCGTGTGCGGGCTTCGCCCCTTTCAGGCGACGCTGGTCCCCGAGCGCCGCGAGGAGGTCACCACCGAAGGCGGGCTGGACCTGACGCGTCAGGATCCCCGGCTCAAGCTCGCCATCGACCGGCTCGCGAGCGCCGGAAGCCGGGTCTCCCTCTTCATCGATCCCGATCTGGCCGCGATCGACGCCGCCCGGGCGCTCGGGGTTCCGGCCATCGAGCTGCACACCGGTCGCTACGCCCACACCTGGCGCCAGGGATCGGGCGCCCTCGACCAGCTCGCCGCGGCGGCGCGTCACGCGCGCGGCCTCGGACTCGCGGTGCATGCCGGACACGGCCTCACCTATCACAACGTGCAGGCGGTGGTGGCCATTCCGGAGATCGAGGAGGTCAACATCGGCCACAGTATCGTGAGCCGAGCGGTGCTCACCGGCATGACCGAGGCGGTCCGGGAGATGCGCCGGCTCATCGACGAGGTGCGTCCACCGCGTTGACCCCGTTCCATCGGGTCCCTACACTTCCGGCGTTGGCTCGCCTGCCCGTACATCACCATCACGAGGTCACGTGAACGCTCCCGTCAGCCGGCGCGAGTTCTTTGCCCTGGAGGCCGGCGAATACCTCGAACGTCTGGCGCTGCTCGCGTCCGCCGGAAGTCCCCCCGAGGGCGAGGAGCTGGTGCGCTACGCGAGAGCGCTGCGCGGAGCGGCCCTGATGGCCGGTCCCTCGGGCTATGCGGTAGCCGCCGCTGCCATCGAGAGCGTGGCCAAGGCGGCCCGCGAGGGCCGTATCGCCTGGACGCCGGTGCTGAGCGAGCATCTCGCCGAGGCCGTGGAGGAATGCAAGGCGCTGCTGCGGCGGGTTCGGGAATGGGCCGATGTCGATGTCCAGCGCTGCGACCAGCTGGCCGAACGGCTCGAGGCCTTGATCGGCGCCGCGGGTAAGCGGAGCGGAGTCTCGGGGTCGGGCGCGGGGCTCTCCGCCGGCGTCCGCGCCTATGTGGCCCGGGAGTCGGCCGGCGTCGCCGCCACGCTGGAACAGGTGGCCGATGCGGTCGAGCATCGTCCGGCGCCGGACAGCGCCGACGCCCTGCTCCATCGCTTGCAGCCGCTGCGCGGGCTCGGCGCCCTGCCGGGACTCTCGCCGCTGCCCGAGCTGCTGGAAACGCTCGACCTCACGATTGCGTTCGCCTGTCGGGGCGGCGCGTGGCCCCGTGCTGCCGGTCCGGCCTTCCGCGCCACGGCGGCGGCGCTGGCCCGGATGGCCCGCGATATCGCCGAGCTCGGCATCCCGCAGCACGACTCGCACGAAATCACCCAGGCGGCGGAGCTGCTGCGCGAGGCGTTCGCGCATGAGCAGGACGTGGTGAGCGTCACGGCGCTCTTCTTCGACGGGGAGGCCGACGGCGTCATCCAGCCGGGTGTCCCGCCCCGGACGCCCACGGCCTCCAGCGGAGTCGCGATGGAGCTGGCGGGCCTGGCCGACCGGTTCCGTCATGCCGCCGGTCAGATGCGGGAAGGCTCCAGCCGGACCGCCCGGGGCCTGGCCCTCAACGCGCTGGGCCTTTCAGTACGCGGATTGGCGCTGAGCCGGGAAGTGGCCGCGGCGGCGGGCGCATTTCTCTCCCGCGTGGACCGGGAAACCATGTCCGGCCGGGCCCTGGTTGCCGGCGACACCTTCGTCGACATCCTGGAACGCGCAATCGCCGGCTTGTCCGCCGCGGCCGCCGCCGAATCGGCGGCCGCGCTGGGTGGGGTGCTGGCCCCGCTCACCGAAGCGCTGGACCGCGCCGCCGGACTGCACCGGGACTCCTCCCTCGAGGCGGCCCTCGAGATCATTCCGATCGAATCGCTGGCGCCCGAGCCGGAAACCGATGTCGTTACCATCGAATCGCTTTTCTACGACAGCGCCACCATCGCGGCGCCGGCCTTTACGCCGTTCGAGCAATCCTTCGCGACCCTCTTCCGGCTGGAGCGCGGGACTCCGCGAGCCGCCTCGCCGATCGTGCCGATCGAATCCCTTGCGCCCGCCGCCGAGGTCACCGCGGTGCCGATTCAGGCCCTGCTCTACCGCGGGCGCCGGGCCCTGGAGCGCGCGGATCTGGTGCGCCGCGAGCTGGACGCCGCGCTCAAGGCCCGCCCCGACCTGACCGCGGTCGAAGGTCTTCTCGACGAGCTGCTCGCGTTGGTGCCGCTCGCGCTTGACGACGATCACTGACCAGCCCGTGGCCCGGCCGATGCGGCGCCTCCTGATCACCGGCGGCGCCATCGCCATTACGCTGGGCCTGCTCTACTGGGTGCTCCGGGGCACCTCGTTCTCGGACGTCGTCGCCGATCTGAAAGCGGCTCGTGCCGGCCCCCTGATCCTGGCCGTGGTGCTTGCGACGGTCACCTTTCCCATTCGCGCCATCCGCTGGCGGATCCTGCTCCGGAAGGCGGACGGCGGTCCGGTCGCCTGGCCCGCGCTCTGGCACGCCACGGCCATGGGATTCATGGCCAACAACACCCTGCCGCTCCGGTTGGGTGAGCTGGTCCGCTCCTATGCGGCCAGCCGGCTCGGCGGCGTCCCGCTCGCGGCCGCGCTGTCCTCGATTGCGGTCGAGCGCGCGCTCGATGCGCTGACGCTGGTCTCATTCCTGGGCCTGGCCCTCCTTCGCGCCGGCCTGCCGGCCGACACCGTGGTGATGGGCGCCCGGCTGGATCGGGTCGCGACCCGGGCCGGCATCCTCTGCGTGGTGATCTTCGCCGGCGCCTTGTTCGTCGTGTTGCTCCCGCTCGTCGCCGAGCGGATGGTGCGGTTCCTGATTCCGTTTCGACGGCTCGCCGACAAGGTGGTCGCGCTGATCGAGAGTCTCCGCCTGGGATTCGGTGCGCTCCGGTCCCCGGCCCGGCTCGCGGCGGCGGTGCTCTGGTCGCTGGTCCACTGGCTGCTCAACGCGGCGGCGTTCTACGTCGCCTTCGGAGCGTTCGGAATCCAGGTCGGCTTTTCCGGCGCGCTCCTGCTGCAGAGCCTGCTCGCCTTCGGCATCGCGGCGCCGTCGACGCCCGGCTATTTCGGCGTCTTCGAGCTGGTGGTGGCGGCGGTGCTGGCCCTGTTCGGCGTGACCGCGGATGTCGGCATCGCGTACGGCATCTCCTATCACATCGTGACGTTCATCCCGGTCACGCTGCTGGGTCTCTGGTCGCTGGCGCGGACCGGGTTGCGGGTGCGGGATGCGACCGAGGCGCGCCCGTGACCGAGCCGCTCCACGCCACCGCGCACGCCAAGCTCAACCTCTTTCTTCGCGTGCTCGCCCGCGAATCCGACGGCTACCACGGCATCGAGACCCTGTTCTGCCGGCTCGATCTCGGCGACACCCTGGTCGTACGGCGGACCGATGGGCGCGGCGTGGCGCTCGAGGTGGATGGCTCCGACACCGGACCCGCCGAGCAGAATCTGGCCCTGCGCGGGGCCCTCGCGGTGCTCGAGGCGACCGGACACCGGTTCGGTGTGCACCTCCACCTGACCAAACGGATCCCGGTCGGGGCCGGGCTGGGCGGGGGCTCCGCCGATGCGGCGGCGGCGCTCGAGCTGGTGAATCAGCTGGCCGGCAATGTGATTCCGCGCCCCGAGCTCATGCACATGGGGGCGCGGCTGGGCGCCGATGTGCCGTTCTGTCTGAGCGGAGCGTCGCTGGCTCTCGCCTGGTCCCATGGGGAACGGATGATGGCGCTGCCTCCACTTCCCCAGGCGCCGGTCCTGCTGCTGACGCCACCGGTGCCGGTATCGACCGCCGACGCGTATGGGTGGCTGGATGCCGCGAGAAGCGCCGGTCCCCGCCGCGGCGCGCTCTGCCTCGACGGGTCCGCCCTGGCGGGGTGGAGCGACGTGGCCCGCATGGCGGGTAATGACTTCGAATCGGTGGTCTTCGGGCGTCTGGCTCCGGTCCGCGAGGCCTTCGAGGCGATGGCGCGCACCCACCCGCTGCTCTGTCGCATGAGCGGCTCGGGGTCGACCATCGCCGCGGTCTACCGGAACGAGCGGGACCGGGATGATGCCCGGCTGGCGCTCGGGAAAAAGCACGGCGTAGTGACACCGGCGGCTACCGCCACCTAACCCGGGTGCGCCGCAGTCGCGGAACCGGGGCCACAATTCTGTCGATTCGGCGCAGCACCGGCCGGCCCGATTACGAGCGGATTCCGGCCCGGACCCGCGGTTCGATCTGCAAGCCCTCCATAAGGTTAGCCGCCCGTCCCTCGAGGACGCGGCCGGCACGGCACACCTCATGAGTAGAGGAGGGGTGCGTCCGCCCACTCCCCCGGGAGGGACGCAGGTTCTGATGCGGCAGAGTCACGTATCGGTGCCGGAGATGCCCCGAGATCTTATATGACCTCGGGGCATTTCCACGTCCCCCCTCTCACCTCCCGCGTCTCACCTCTTACCTTTGGGCCGCTGGCCCTTCGTCCAATGGCAGGACAGCAGACTTTGGATCTGCGAATGGTGGTTCGAATCCACCAGGGCCAATCATGCGGGCCATTACCTACCGTGCGCCAGGCGATCTTCGCGTCGAACGGGTTCCCGACCCCGAATTGCTCGCGCCCACCGACGCCCTGGTCGCCGTCTCGCTGGCCGCGATCTGTGGTTCCGATCTTCACGTCTGGCATGGCCGCGAGCGCGGTCTCGACGCCGGCACCGTCATGGGTCACGAATTCCTGGGCACGGTCGTCGAAGTCGGCTCCGGGGTGACCCGGCTCCGGCCCGGCAGCCGAGTGGTGAGCCCGTTCACCACCAGCTGCGGCGCCTGCTTCTACTGCGACGAGGGCCTCCCCGCCCGCTGCGTCCGCGGACAGCTCTTCGGCTGGGTCCAGGCCGGCGCCGGCCTGCACGGCGGTCAGGCCGAGCTGGTTCGGGTACCCCTGGCGGACAGTACGCTGGTGACGCTGCCGGAGGATTTGGCTCCCGAGGCGGGATTGGTCCTGGGAGACGTGCTCTCCACCGGATATCACTGCGCGATGCTGGCCCGGGTAGCCCCCGGAACGATCGCGGCGGTCGTCGGATGCGGACCGGTGGGCCTGATGGCGGTGCTGGCCGCCCGGGAGCTTGGCGCGGCCCGGGTCTTCGCGATCGATTCGGTGCCGGAGCGGCTCGCCCTGGCGGTTCGTCTGGGCGGCGAACCGGTTGCCCTGGGAGAGGCGACCGCGGGCTACGTGCGTGGGGAAACCGGCGGACGGGGCGCCGACGCGGTGCTCGAGGCGGTGGGAACCGAAGCCGCCGCGCGGCTCGCGTTCGACCTGGTCCGGCCAGGCGGGTCGATCGGGGCGGTGGGGGTGCATCACGAGGCCGCGTTCCCCTTTTCCCCGGGCCAGGCGTATGACAAGAACCTCACCGTGAGTATCGGGCGCTGTCCGGCCCGCCACTATATGGAGCGACTGATCCCGATCGCCGCGCGCCGCGAAGCAGAACTGCGGTCCCTCTTTACCCACCGGGTTGGGCTGGATCAGGGGCCGGAGGCCTACCGGACATTCGACACCAAGGCGGACGGCTGCATCAAGGTGGCATTGGAATTGACGATAAACCCCCACCACCGCTATACTTAAGGGCTATGGCCCTGCCGAATGAGTCGATTACCAGGAGCCCAATGCTCCTGCTCAGCGGCACGGCCAATCGGCCACTTGCCGATGAAGTTGCCAAGGAGCTCGGCAGCTCGCTCTGCAAGGCCACGATCAGAAGGTTTTCCGACGGGGAGATTTTCGTCAAGATCGACGAGAACGTGCGGGGCCGCGATGTCTACATCATCCAGCCGACCAACCCGCCCGCGGAAAATCTGATCGAGTTGCTGCTGCTGATGGACGCGGCGCGCCGTGCGAGTGCGGCCCGGATCACTCCGGTCATCCCGTACTTCGGATACGCGCGGCAGGACCGGAAAGACCAGCCCCGAGTCGCCATCAGCGCCAAGCTGATGGCCAACATCATCTCGCAGGCGGGGGCGGACCGGGTGCTGGCCATCGATTTTCACCAGCACCAGCTGCAGGGGTTCTTCGACCTGCCGGTGGATCACCTGTACTCGGCGCCGGTGTTCACCGGTCATTACCGGCAGAAGGGCCTCAAGAACCTGGCGATCGTCGCCTCCGACGTGGGCGGCGCCAAGATGGCGCGCGGGTTCGCCAAGCGGCTCGATGCCACGTTCGCGATCATCGACAAGCGGCGCACCGCCGCCAACGTGGCCGAGGCCGTGAACGTGGTGGGAGATGTGGAGGGCCGGGACTGCATCATCCCGGACGACATGATCGACACCGGCGGGACGATGGCGGAGGCCGCCTTCGCGCTCAAGAAGCTCGGTGCGGGCGACATCTACATCTGCGCCACCCACGCCCTGCTGTCCGGGCCGGCGGTGGAGCGGTTGAAGCAGGCTCCGATTACGGAGGTGGCGGTGACCAACACCATCCACATCCCCCCGGAGAAGCAGTTCGACAAACTCAAGGTGCTGTCCATCGCCGGGCTCCTCGCCAAGGCGATCGGCTACACCCACAGCGACCAGTCGGTCAGCGCGCTGTTCGACTAAAGGAACCGGAGCCATGGCACAGCAGGCAACGATCGAAGCGGCATCCCGCGACAATACCGGCAAGGGCATTGCCCGCTCGCTGCGGCGGGCGGGACGGATCCCCGCGGTCATCTACGGGCGGGGGCGCGCCCCCGAGGCCCTCTCGGTGGACACCACCACGGTAACGCGGCTGCTCACCCAGGTCTCGGCGTCCACGACCCTGGTGGACGTGGCGGTGGACGGCAAGGCCACGGTCAAGGCGCTGATCCGCGAAATTCAGCGCAACCCGGTCCGGCCCTCCGACATCATCCACCTCGATCTCTACGAGGTGCATGCCAACGAGAAAATCACCGTGGAAGCCCCGGTCAAGCTGGTGGGCATTCCCGACGGCGTGCGCAACTTCGGCGGAGTGCTCGATCACGTCACCCACTCCCTGTCGATCCGGGTGCTTCCGGGAGACATCCCGGACCACATCGATGTGGATGTCACCGCCCTCAACATCGGCCAGTCGATTCACGTGCGGGACGTCGCCTTCGACAAATTCGATGTGTTGAGCGACGGTGGCACCACCATCTGCACGGTGGTCGCTCCGCGGGCCGAAGAGGTCATTGCCCCGGTGGTGGATGCCGCGGCCCCGGTGGAGCCGGAGCTCATCCGCAAGGTCAAGCCGGATGAGGACGCCGAAGGCGAAGCCGACGGCAAGGAAGCCAAAGAAGGCAAGAAGAAGGAGTAGCGGCTGCGCGCCGTGCTGGGGCTCGGCAACCCGGGCCCCGAGTACGAGGACACGCGCCACAACGCGGGGTTCCTCCTGGCGGACCGGCTGGCCCAGCGGTGGCGCCTGGGGCCGTTTCGGCGAGACGGGCAGGCCCGGGTAGCCGAAGGCAGTCGGAACGGCGTACCGGTGCGAATCCTCAAGCCCCAGACGTTCATGAACCGAAGCGGCGCCATCCTCGCGCCGCTTCGGGCTATCGAGGCCTTCGATCCCGCCGCCGACCTGCTGGTCCTGGTGGACGACGTGGACTTCGACGTGGGGCGGTTCAAGCTCCGCGGGGCGGGCAGTGCCGGCGGCCACAACGGACTCAAGAGCATCGAAGGGGTGCTTCGGCGCCAGGATTACGCGCGGCTTCGGATCGGGGTGGGGCCGCGCCCCATGGGGCAGGACGATCTTGCGGATTTCGTGCTGGACCGCTTCACGCCGGAGGAACGGGCCACGCTGAACGCGCTGCTCGACCCGATGGCCGAGGCGGTCGAATGCTGGCTCGAGGACGGTATCGAGCGGGCAATGAACCGCTTCAACCGCGTTGAACGAAAGAAGGACCTGTCGTGATCGAGCTCTCGCGTTTCGCTCCCCTGGCCGGCGGTCTCGGGCTCCTCATCGCCCTCGCCGTGTATTTCTACCTCCGCCGCCAGGCGGGGGGCAACGAGCGGATGCAGGAGATCAGCGGGCTGATCGAGGAGGGCGCCATGGCGTTCCTCCGGCGCCAGTATCTCGCCCTCGCCCCGGTCATCGTCCTGGTGGCTGGCCTGCTCTCGGCCACCGTGGGCTGGCGCATCGCCGCGGCGTACATCGCCGGCGGGGTCTGCTCCATCGGGGCCGGCTTCATCGGGATGAAGGCCGCCACCAAGACCAACGTGCGCACCACCGAGGCCGCGCGCAGCGGCGGGATCGGGCCGGCCCTGCGGATGGCCTTCGCCGGAGGCTCGGTGATGGGGCTCGCGGTGGCGTCCCTGGGGCTGCTGGGCCTCGGGGTCCTGGTCAACCTGCTGCTCGATGTCCGCACCGTGGACCCGATCTCCCCGGAGCGCTACCGGCTCTTCGGCGAGATCATCAGCGGGTTCGCGATGGGCGCGTCCTCCATCGCGCTGTTCGCCCGGGTCGGCGGCGGGATCTACACCAAGGCCGCCGACGTCGGCGCCGACCTCGTGGGCAAGGTGGAAGCGGGGATTCCGGAAGACGATCCCCGCAACCCGGCGACCATCGCGGACAACGTGGGCGACAATGTCGGCGACGTGGCCGGGATGGGCGCCGACATCTTCGAGAGCTATGTCGATGCCACGGTCGCCACGGTCGCGCTCGCGGCGATCAGCCCGGCCATCGCCGATATCTCCCGGCCCAACGCCATCGCGATTCCGATCCTGCTGCTGATCGCGGGGCTGCTCTCATCCCTGGTCGCGATGGGATCGATGAGCGTGCTCTCCAAGGGCGGCGCGGCCCGCGCCCTCCGCATGGTTCCCCTGATCGCCGCGGCGCTGTTTCTGGCCGGCGCCTACGCGATCGTGCGCATGGTGCCGATCACCATCGGAACCCATGGCGCGACCGGCGCCTTCTGGGCGGTGGTCGCCGGCACGGTGGCGGGCGTGATCATCGGCATGGTGACCGAGTGGTACACCGCCGGCAAACCGGTGCGCGATATCGCGACCGCGTCGCTCACGGGACCGGCCACCAACATCATCCAGGGGCTGGCCGTCGGACTGCGCTCGGTGGTCATTCCGATCCTGGTGATCTGCGGCGCCATCTACGTGGCCTATCATCAGCTGGGTCTCTACGGGATCGGCATCGCCGCGGTCGGCATGCTGGCCACCACCGGGATCATCATGACGGTGGACGCGTACGGCCCCATCGCGGACAATGCCGGCGGCATCGCGGAGATGAGCCACCTGGGCCCCGAGGTCCGCAAGATCACCGACGAGCTCGACTCGCTCGGCAACACCACGGCCGCGATCGGCAAGGGCTTCGCGATCGGATCCGCGGTGCTCACGGCGCTGGCGCTCTTCAGTGCCTACGCGGCCGCCGTGGTGCCGCCGGGCCAGACGCTCGACCTCAACCTGACCGATCCGCTCGTCATCATCGGCGTCTTCATCGGCGC
>DASYPZ010000107.1:0-4700 GCA_036006105.1 Gemmatimonadales bacterium
GTGGTCCTGCAGCGAGCCAGCCACGATCTCCGACGCCGAGGCGGTGCCGCCGTCTACCATCACCACCACCGGCATCGAGTCGATCACCGAGGGCCGCGTGGCCGAGGCGATCTCGGGCTCCTTGCCCCGGTGCCGTACCACTACGATTTCCTGGCCCGGCTTGAGGAACAAGTCGCTGATCTCCAGGGCCTGATCCAGCGAGCCGCCGCCGTTCCCGCGCAGATCGAGCACGTAGGACCGCGCGCCCCGCCGCTTCAGGTCGAGCAGCGCCTGCTGCACGTTGTCCGCGGCCGATTCGTTGAAGCTCTGCAGCGGGATATAGCCGACCCCGTCCTCGAGCGTGATGGCGAAGGGAACCGCCGGCACCTTGATGACGGCTCGCTTGAAATGCCCCTTGATCGGCTGCGGAGTCCCGGCGCGCTGGAACACGACATCGACGCCGGTGCCCGGTGTGCCGACCAGGCGGGCCGACACCTGCTCCAGCTTCATGCCGGTCACGACGACCGAGTCCACCGAGATGATGTGGTCACCCGGAAGCACCCCGCCCGCCTCGGCCGGGGTATTGGGGAAGACCCGCGCCACGACGATCTGGTCGTCCTGGGGCTCGATCTGCATGCCGAGGCCGCCGTAGTTGTTCCGCAGCGTGTTGCGCTGGAACGAGGCGATTTCTTCGGGGGAGTACAGATCCGCGTAGGGATCCTTGAGATTCTTGACCATCCCGCGCGCCGCCTTCTCGTAGATGGCGCTCCGGGAGAGCGAATCGACCGAGTTGTCTTCGATCCTCTGCAGCACCTGCGCAAACAGCCGGGCCCCGTCCTGCACCTTGGGGTCCTGTCTCAGAAAGGCGCCGGCCACCAGCGGAACCGCCAGGAAGGCGCCTATTGTTGCCGCGCGTCGCATCCGCATTTCGTCACTGCTCCATTGCCACAGGACGACGGCGCGACGGAGCCCGGATGGCGCCGTCGCGCGGACGTCTGGAAGACCATATATGTCTTAAATACGTTAATTGGAACGGGGAGGATTCGCCAATTGCGCTTCCGGCTCCTGCCCCCTTGACATGATTAGCTCTCGGCGAGGTATTGGGTGTGCTCGCCTTTCGGTCAGTCCCGACCCGTCCTCCCGGAGGCTCCATGCCATTCCTGCGGAACGCGCTCGCTGCCCTGGCCCTGGTTTTTGTGTCACTTCCTCCACTCGCGGCCCAGACCGGACGGATCCATGGACGGGTCGCCGATAGTGCCGGGGCGGCCGTCCAGGGGGCGGTGATCACCGTGGATGGAACCCTGCTGCGCGCTCTGACGGCGGCCTCGGGCAGCTACGAGATCCACGGCGTCGCCCCGGGCGTTCACACCGTGCGGGCCCGGCTGATCGGGTTCAACGCCGTGGCGGTCCAACTCACGGTGCCGGCCGGCGGTGAGGTCCAGCACGACTTCAGGCTCGAGCGGAGCATCGTGCAGCTCGATCCCATCAACGTCGTGACCGGGTCGCGCGCCCGGCATACCGCGGCCGAGGAGCTCGCGGTACCGGTGGATGTCTTCGGCTCCGAGAAGATCCACCAGGTCGGCTCCACCGAGACCGGCGAGGTGCTGGCCCTGCTCTCGCCTTCGGTCAACTTTCCCCGCCAGAGCGTCGCGGACGCCAGCGATATCGTCCGGCCCTTCACGCTGCGCGGCCTGAGTCCCGATCACGCCCTGGTGCTGGTCAACGGCTGGCGCCGGCACCGGACCGCCCTGGTGCACAATTTCGCCGCGGGCATGGGTGCCGGGTCGAGCGGGGTGGACATGAACGCCCTCCCGGCCAGCGCGATCGACCGCATCGAGGTGCTGCGGGACGGCGCCGCGGCCCAGTATGGATCCGATGCGATCGCCGGCGTGGTGAACCTGGTCATCAAGGAAGGCAACTTCGCCCCGTTCGTGCGCGGCGATCTGGGTCGCTACATGACCGGGCCGTTCCCGGATGACGGTACCACGTACAACGTGAACGGAGGCTGGGGCATTCCGGTCGGCCGTGGCTCGATCAGCCTGTTCGGCGAATTCCGTCATCGGGATGCGACCAATCGCGCCGGTGCGGATCCGGAGGATCAGATCGTGGCCGGGGACGCGGATGAAATCGACGCCAACGGAAAGGTGATCACCAAGAACAATCCGGTGCCCCAGCCCAACCACCACTGGGGTGACGGCATCGCCCGCGACGCACTCGGTTTCCTCAACGCCCGCTTCCCCATCAACGCGTCGGGCTCGAGCGAGTTCTACACCTTCGGCGGATACAGCCATCGCATCGGCACCGGCAACGGGTTCCGGCGCCAGGGCATCTCGGACCGGAATTGGCCCACCATCTACCCGCTGGGATACCTGCCGGAATTCCATCCGACGGTCATCGACGCCTCCGGGGCAGCCGGCTTTCGGGGCTCCGCCGGCGGCTGGTCCTACGATCTCGGCGGATCCTTCGGGTACAACAGCTTCGTCTACGACCTGCGCAATACCATGAATGTGTCGCTCGGCCCCTGTCTCCAGGTCGCCTGCGCCCCGGGCCTCGACGGCATCTTCGGCAACGCCGACGATCCGGGTATCCCCAACAAGACTTCGATCAATGCCGGGACCCTCAAGCTGAATGAGCTGGTGACGGCGGTGAACATCGCCAAGCCGGTGAGCATCGGTCTCCCCGGCGAGCTCAACGTCGCGACCGGCATCCAGTTCCGCCGCGAGAACTACCAGATCATCGCGGGAGAGCCTGCTTCCTACATCCAGGGCGGCCATCTCAACCGCGATGGGTTGCCCGCGCCGCCCGGCTCCCAGGTCTTCGGTGGCTTCCAGCCCCAGAACGCGGTGGATGCGCACCGGCAGAACCTGGGCGCCTACCTCGATCTCGAGAGCAACCTGACCCGCACCCTGCTCGCCAACGTGGCGGGACGGTTCGAGCACTACAGCGACTTCGGCTCCAAGGTGACCGGCAAGCTGGCGCTCCGGCTGGCGCCATCCAAACGGGTCACGCTGCGCGGAGCGGTCAGCACCGGGTTCCGGGCCCCGTCGCCGAGCCAGAGCTTCTATGGCGCCACCATCACCAACTTCGTGCTGGACCCCCAGAGCGGACACCAGACTCCGGTCGAGGGCGGCATCTTCCCCGTGTCCACCCCCGCGGCGGCGGCGCTCGGCGCCAAGCCGCTCAAGCCGGAGACCTCGCTCAACCTGAGCGCCGGTTTTGCGGTGAGCCCGACGGAGCGCTTCACACTCACGGCCGATTTGTACTATGTGAAGATCGACGACCGGATCATTCTGACCGGCGTCCTTCAGGGCGACGGCGTGGTGGAGATCCTGCAGGCGCACGGCATCACCAACGTGGAGACCGCGCAGTACTTCACCAACGCGCTGGACACCAAGACCACCGGCGTGGACCTCACCGCCGCCTGGCGGCTTCCGATCTCGGAGACTCAGCGGTTCGATGTGTCGGCCGCGTTCAACTGGACCCGGAACCGGATCCGCGACGTCAAGGAGCCACCCGAGCTGGCCGGCACCGGGGCGGTGCTCTTCGATCCCTATGTCTCGGGGGGCCGGATCGCGCTGGAAAAGGAGCGCCCCGACTGGCGGACCAGCTTGACCGTCGAACACTCCCACGGTCCGTTCCATGGTCTGGTGCGCTATTCCCTGTATGGTCCCTACACGACGTCACAGCTCTCCGGCGTGGGGCCGGAGGGGGGCTGCGCCGACTGCGTTCAGCGAATCAAAACGGCTGGTCTGCTCGATCTCGAGGTTGGCCACCTGCTGCCGGGCAATCTTAACCTCGCGATCGGGGCCAAGAATCTCCTGGACAAATACCCCACGCGCCTGAACCTCGACAACAGCTTCGGGATCTTCCTGTATCCCCAGCCGTCACCCTACGGCTACAACGGGCGGTTCGTGTACACCCGGGTGGAGATGACCATCGGGCACTGAGGCAATCGGTCAGCCCTTGGTGAGGATCTCCTCGATCAGGGCGAGGGCGCGGGGGTCGTCCGACTGACCCAGCCAGAACAGCGCCTTGCGGCGTACCTGGGGATCCTTGTTGGTCCGAGCCAGCCGAATCAGGATCGGAATGCCCTGATCATGGGGCAGCTGGGAGAGCGCGAAGACCGCCTGGTCCCGGACTTCCCGGTCCTGATTCTCGTCGTCGGCCAGCTCGGAGAGACCCTTCGTGGCCGCGTCTCCGGCCTCCTGGCTGAGCCAGAACACCGCGTCCTTGCGGTTGGCCGTCGGCGCGTCGCTGTTCTTCGCGATGACCAGCAGGTCGGGCCAGATCACCGCGCTGTCTGCGATGATCGCGGCGAAGATGGCCTGTCCGGCCCGGCGCTCCTTGGCGGCGAGGGCAACCAGGGCCCTGGCCGCCACCGGGGCGGATACGGTTCCGAGATCGGTGATGTCGGTGCCGTCGTTCGACCAGTCTCCTCCCACGAACACTTTGATGCGCGTGACCGAGCCGCCGAGCTTGGTGATCGCCACGCGGGCCGGACCCGGCTCGCAGGGACGCTCCCGCCAGCCCCGCTTGCCGCTCCACTCCCCGATGTAGTTGTTCTCTCCGCGGGACCGATCCCGGATGAAGGTTTCCCCGTCGCCGCAGATGCCGTCCTTGACCGCGTAGGCCAGGCGGACCGTGCCGTCCCTCGCCGCCGCGATCCGGTCTCCGATTCCCTGGCCGCTCGCCCCGGTGGTGGCGAGCAGCAGGAGCGCGGT
>DASYPZ010000108.1:0-11676 GCA_036006105.1 Gemmatimonadales bacterium
CCCACAGATGTTCACAGATCTTCAGTCCCATTTCACGGACTCGGCAATGCAACGGCCCCTTTGTTTTTCGTTCTATTGTGTTGACTGTTCAATCTGTGTCATCTGTGAAATCTGTGGGCGGCAGTTCCTCGCGTGAGGATCTCGAACGCTGGGGGTCTCAAACAGCAGGTCCACTGATTACAGGGATGACACAGATTTCAAGCCTGAAGAAAAGCGTATGTATAATTGTCTTGTAATCTGGCCGTTGTCTGTGTGAATCTGTGGGCAACGGGTCCCGACGCAACAAACCAGAACCAGAACCAGAACCGGAACCGGTGACCAGTGACCCGTAAGAGTGTCGCGGTACTCATGGTCCTCCTGAGCGTACCGACCGCGGGACACGCCCAGACGCCGGCCGGGCTCGACGCCGCGTGGCGCTCAGTGGCCTCCGCATGGGACGCCCTGCTGGACCGCGAGGGTGTGGTCGGAGGCAGCCTGGTCCTTGTCCGGGGAGACAGCGTGCTGGGCCGCGAGCACCACGGCTTCGCGGACCTCGCCACCCACCGTCCGACCGACGACCGCACTATCTACCATTGGGCCTCGATCACCAAGACCTTCACCGCTATCTCCCTGATGCAGCTGCGGGACCGGGGCCGGCTGTCCCTGGACGATCCGGTCGTCAAATACGTGCCCGAGCTCCGGATGGTGCACAACCCCTTCGGCTCCATGGACGGCGTGACGCTCCGTCATCTCCTCTCCCATTCGGCCGGTTTCCGGAATCCCACCTGGCCCTGGGGCGGGGACCAGCCCTGGCATCCCTTCGAGCCGACCCAGTGGTCCCAGCTCGTGGCCATGATGCCGTACACCGAGGTGAAGACCGCCCCCGGCACCCATTACAGCTATTCCAATCCGGGTCTGATCTTCGTGGGCCGGACCATCGAGGCGCTCTCGGGCGACGACTATGAGGTCTACGTCGACAAGAACGTACTCAAGCCGCTCGGCATGCTGCACAGCTACTTCGACCTGACGCCCTACCACCTGCTGGCTGACCGGTCCAATAACTATGAGGTGAAGGACGGCAAGACGGTCACCAACGGGCTCGACTTCGATACCGGGATCACGGTCTCCAACGGCGGTCTCAACGCGCCGCTCCAGGACATGGTCAAATACCTGGCCTTCCTGCTCGGCAAGGGACCGGGCGCCTCGGGGCCGGTACCGGTGCTGGCCCGCGCGTCGCTGGAAGAGATGTGGCGGCCGTCGCTGCCCACCTCGGGCGAAGCCTCCGGCGATTCGATCGCCATCTCGTTCTTCATCCGGCGGGTGGGCGACCGGCGTCTGATCGGCCACACCGGGAGCCAGCGGGGATTCCGGTCGTTCTTCTACCTCGACCTGGCCACCGGCACCGCATTGATCGGCGTGGTGAACACGGCGGCGGCGGACGAGGGTCCGGGCCGGCATCCCGACACGGCCCTGATCATTTCCGACATCCTGGCCCGCGCCGCGAAGGAGGTCTGGCCCCTCTTCCGCTAGATTTCCCGGGTGAGACTTTCCCCCGGTGATCGGCGCGACTTTTTCAAGCAGAGCTTCGGCGAGTGGGCCGAGCGGATGCTGGAAAAGACCGAAGAGCGGATCGTACAGCAGAAGTATTTCCGGCCGCCGGGCGCGCTTCCCGAAATGGCCTTTCTGGCCGCGTGTACCCGTTGCGGCGCCTGCGAGCAGGTGTGTCCGCCCCACGCCATTCAACCGGTGCTTTCCAGCGGCGGCCTGGCCGCCGGGACGCCGGCGATCGACCCCCGGATCCAGCCCTGCGTGGTGTGCGAGGACATGCCCTGTGTGACGGCCTGTCCCACCGGGGCGCTCACCCTCCCGCCTCACCGGTGGGAGGGCTATCGTTTGGCGGCGATCGAATTCCTGCCCGAGCGCTGTGTCACCTACCAGGGTACCCCCTGCCGGGTCTGCGCCGAGGCCTGCCCGGTGGGTGAGCGCGCCTTGTCCATCGATGAGGCGGGACACCCGGTGCTCAAGATCGAAGGCTGCGTCGGGTGCGGGGTCTGTGTCCGGGAGTGCATCACCTCTCCCTCGTCGTTCAATCTTCGCATGGTGGAGGGCTGATGGAGAAGGTGCCGTATCGGGTGGAAAAGCCGTGGGGTTACGAGCTGATCTGGGCCCGGACCGACCGCTACGTGGGGAAAATCCTCCACGTCAACGCCGGCCATGTCCTGAGCTCGCAGTACCACAACGTAAAAGACGAAACGATGCACGTCCTGAGCGGGCAGCTCATCCTTCGCCTGGGCCGGGGGAAGGGCCTCGTCGAGCGCCGGTTCCTGGCCGGCCAGTCGGTCCACATCCCGGCCGGTCTGGTGCACCAGATCGAGGCGGTCCAGGACAGCGACGTGCTCGAAGCCTCGACCCCCGAGCTGGACGACCTGGTTCGGCTGTCTGACCGCTACGGAAGGAGCTGACCGTGCAGGTCATCATCCCGCTCGCCGGCAAGGGCACCCGCTTGCGGCCCCACACCCACCTGGTGCCGAAGCCGATGCTCAAGGTGGCGGGGCGGCCCGTGATCGACTGGGTGATGGACACCCTCAAGCCCCTCGACGTCACCGAGCTGATCTTCATCACCGGGCACCTCAAGGAACAGGTGGAGGCGTACTCGGCCACCCGGTACGGTATCCCGGCCCGCTACATCGAGCAGCGGGTGCAGGACGGCACCGCCGGCGCGGTGAACCTGGCACGTCCCCACGTGACGGGGCCGGTGCTGATCGTGTTCGTCGACACGGTCTTCGAGGCCGATCTGACGCTGATCAACCGGACCGACGCCGACGGGATCATCTGGGCCAAGGAAGTCGACGACTACCAGCGCTTCGGGGTGGTGGTGACGGACCGGGACGGGTTCATGACGAAGATCGTCGAGAAGCCCGCCACCCCGATCAGCAAGCTCGCCAATATCGGGCTCTACTATATCAGGGATGTGAAGGCGCTGTGGGACGGCATTTCCCACGTGCTGGCCGAGCCCGCCAACAAGGGCGAATACTATCTGACCGACGCGTTCCAGTGGATGATCGAGAAGGGACGCCGGATCCTGACCGCGGAAGTGGGCGGCTGGTATGACTGCGGCAAGCTCGACACGCTGCTCGAGACCAACGAGATCCTGCTCCGCAAAGGGGCGGCCAGGAATGCCGGCTATCCCGGCGTCACCCTTCGGGAGCCGGTGCTGATCGAGGACGGCGTCACGATCGAGCGTTCCACGATCGGACCCAATGTCACCATCGAGGCGGGCAGTGTCCTGCGCGATTGCGAGATCAGCCACACCATCATGGGCCGGGATTGCAACCTCACCGGGGCCCGGCTCAGCAACAGCATGCTCGGCAACTCGGTGACCGTCCGGGACATCCAGGGCAGCGTGAGCCTGGGCGACCATTGCGAGATCATCGGAACCGGCTAGTGGCCGCCTCCGACGAACTCTGCCGCTCGTTCCTCGATCTCTGGTATCACTTCGATCCGGCCGCGGCGACGCGCGCCGGGGCGCCGGGCCAGGACGAGCGGCTGGGCGCGTTCGATGCCGACTCGGTCCGGCTCCACGTCGCCGCGCTGCGGTCGATCGCCGGTGCCATCGAGGATCTGGACATCGACGATACCGATGACGAGATCGACCGGACGGCGTTGCTGGACCACATCCGGGTCCTCCTCTTCCGCTTCGAGCACGAACATCCCTGGCGGCGCAATCCCGCGCTGTGGGCCCGGCACGCCTGCGAGTCGCTCGACAGCCTGCTGTCGAGGGAGGTGCCCGATGCCGCCGTGGCCGCCGCCACACTGGCCCGGATCCGGGCACTGCCCCGGTTCTTCGGTGATGCGCGGGAAACCCTGCGCCGGCCGCCGCAGCTCCTGGTGGAAGTGGCGCTCGCCGAGCTGGACGGCCTGTCCACCCTGGTGGTCGCGGCGGCGGCGCGATTCGCTCCGGTCTGGCTGGCGATGGACGATGATGGGGCAGGTGCCCTGGCCGAGGCGGATAACGCGATCGACCGGATGAAGGAGGCGCTGCGCTCCGAGATCGTCGCCGACGCCACCGCGGCCGGCGCCGCGATCGGCGAGGAGGAGGTCGACCGCCGGCTGCATCACGAACACGCCAGCGTGCACAACGCGGCCGAGGTGTACCGCGGGGCGCTCCGGCTGGCCACCGAGGTCGAACAGGAGGTGATCGCGCTGGCGGCCGTCATCGATCCGGGCCGGCCGTGGCGCGAGGTCTACGAGCGGACGATCGCGGCGGGCGGACCGACGGGCGGGTTGCTGCAACCGATGGCCACCGCGCTCGGCGCGGCGCGGCGCTTCGCCGAATCCCGGGGTCTGACGTCGGGCGCGGGAACGCCGCTCATTCCGGCCGACGCGACCGGCTACGAGCGGGCGCTCGAGCTGGGCGCGTTCTACCGTCCGGCCGGCACCGCGACGCCCGCCATGGTGGTGGTGGCGGGTGGGGACCATTCTGCGCTGCCGTGGATCGCGGTGCGGCTGGGGGTTCCCGGCATCCATTTACACCGCAGCCGGTGCGATGCGCTTCCCCGGATGGTGCGCCGGCACATTGCAGCGGCCAGCACGCCGCTGGGATGGAGTCTCTACGCCACCGAGCTGATGCGGTCGCTGGGGTACGCTCCCGACCCGGAGGCACGCCTGGCCGAGCGGGTGCTCTTTCTGCGGGATGCACACCTCGCGGTCGTCGATCTTGCCCTCCACACCAGGCAGCTCTCGCCGACCGACGCGATCGGCTACCTCAGTACCCGCCTCCCGATCGATCGTCACGTGGCGGAGACGGACGTTCGCCGGATCGCCTGCAATCCCATCGAGGCCTGTGCCGCGATTCTCGGCTGGCGGGAGCTCACCGCGCTGCGCGACGACGTCCGAGCGGCTCGCGGGAGCCGGTTCAGCCTGAGCGCGTTCCATGACGACGTCTTCGCCTACGGCGGTCTGCCGGTTCCCCTGATCCGCTGGGGTCTCGGGCTGGATGGCTGATCCGCCCCGCGAGGCGCTGCCACCGCAGGTCAAAGGTCTCTCCGCGGTCTCGCTGTTCAACGATTTTGCCAGCGAAATGGTCTACCCGGTGCTCCCGGCCTTCATCACCGGGCCGCTGGGTGGAAGCGCCCTGGCGCTGGGCGCCCTGGACGGGGCCGCGGAGCTCACCGCGGCGGTGGTCAAGTGGGGCAGTGGGCGGCTGGCCGATCGCCCCGGCTGGGCCAAGCCCCTGATTCTGCTGGGCTATGCCATCGCCGTGCTGGTGCGGCCGCTGATCGCGGTGGTGGGGGCCGCATGGCAGGTCATCGGATTCCGGGTCATCGACCGGGTGGGGAAGGGAATGCGCTCGCCGGCCCGCGACGCGGTCATCGCCGATCTCACCTCGCCGGCCATTCGGGGACGCGCGTTCGGCTTCCATCGGGCCGCGGATCACCTGGGCGCCGTCCTGGGGTCGCTGACCGCGTGGTGGCTGCTGCAACGGCATGCGAGCGTGCGGAGCGTCATCGGGTGGAGCGCGCTGCCGGGAGTAGTTGCGGTCCTAGTCCTGGTCGTGGTGCTCCGGGGCGTGCGGAGCTCACGTGCCAAGAACAACAGGCCCACAGATGACACAGATTCATCGAGGCCATCTGTGAAATCTGTGGGTGGCAGTCGCGATGTGACCGGCTCCGCCTTCTGGACACCTGTTGTCGTTCTCGTGTTGCTGACGGCATCGCGCCTCCCCGAAACGCTGCTGCTCCTGCGCCTTCAGGATTTGGGCGTACCCGTCGCCACCATTCCGCTGGCCTGGGCCGCGTTGCACGTGGTGCGGAGCGCCGGCTCCTATCCCGGAGGGTGGCTCACCGACCGGATCGGCGCGCGCGCCACACTGGGGATGGGGACGCTGCTCTATGCCGGTGCGATCGCCGCGCTCTCCACCGGGATCGGAACCGTCGGGGCGCTGGCGGTGTTCCTCGTCCACGGGCTGGTAGCCGGCCTGACCGAGCCGGCGGAGCGGGTTGCGGTGGCGCGGCTGGCGCCAGTCAGAACCGGAACAGGGTTCGGGAATTATCAGGGGATGGCCGGAGTCGCCGCGCTTCCTGCGGGGCTGGCGTTCGGAGGGATCTACACTGCAATGGGGGGAGCCGCCGCGCTGATGGTTTCGGCGAGCGCCCTGGCGCTGCTCATGCCGGTGTGGCTGATGGTGGCACGGCGAATGACGCGGGCCTGAGCTCGTCGGCCGTCAGCAGCAACGCGAGGCGCCGTTACCGTAGCGCGCGTTGAGCTGGGCGTCGAAGAATTCCCGCTCCGAGAGCGGGGCGCACTGCGGGTGCCGTTCCGCCATGTGCAACAGGTAACCCGGGTAGTCCGGCATCCCGACGACCCGTTTGAAGCCGGATACGACGCGTTGCCAGCGCCCCTCCCTCGTGTCCCCCCGGTCACCCCGCATAGGCACTCTCCACGAAGGGCGTTTCCTTGACCACCGCCGGCTTCCGGCCGCGGATCACCGCCAGCCATTCGCGGATCGAGGCGATCACCAGCGCCACCACGATCACCATGAACACGCCGGCCAGCGCCGCGTCGAGCCGGTCGTTCCAGATCAGCCGCGCTCCGATGGCGGGATCCAGGTTGCCGGCCGCGAGCCGCCCGGCGGTGGCGCGCGCATGGGCCAGAAAGCCGAGCCGCGGATCCGGCGCGAAGATCTTCTGCCATCCCGCGGTCAGCGTCACCGCCAGCAGCCAGGCCAGTGGCAACAGCGTCACCCAGGCGTAGCGAGCCTTGCCGCTCTTGATGATGATGGTGGTGCCGACGCAGAGGGCCACCGCCGCCAGGAGCTGGTTGCTGATGCCGAACAGCGGCCAGAGCGAGTTGATGCCGCCCAGCGGATCGAGCACGCCCTGCACCAGGAAATAGCCCCAGGCCCCGGTCACCAATCCGGATGCGAGCATGTTGCTCGGATACCAGGACGTCCGGCCCAGGGGTGCCCAGATGTGGGCCAGAAATTCCTGGAGCATGAAGCGGCCGACCCGGGTGCCGGCATCCAGGGTCGTGAGGATGAACAGCGCCTCGAACATGATGGCAAAGTGATACCAGAGCCCCATCAGATTGGCCCCGAACGCCCCGCTGAAGATGTGGGCCATTCCCACCGCGAGCGACGGTGCTCCCCCCACCCGGCCCAGCAGCGACGCCTCACCCACCGAGCGGGCCAGCGCGGTCAGCTGCTCCGGCGTCACGGTAAAGCCCCACTGGCGGATCTGCTCGGCGGCGCTCTGGACCGTTCCGCCCAGCGCGCCCAGCGGAGCGTTGATGGAGAAGTAGACTCCGGGGTCGAGCGCGCAGGCGGCGCAGAGCGCCATGATCGCCACGAACGACTCGGTCAGCATGCCGCCATACCCGATCAGCCGCGCATCGCTCTCGCGTCGGATCATCTTGGGCGTGGTGCCGCTGGAGACCAGCGCGTGGAATCCGCTGATCGCGCCACAGGCGATGGTGATGAAGGCAAAGGGGAAGAGTTTCCCGGCGAACACCGGCCCGGTGCCGTCGATGAACCGGGTGAGCGCGGGCATCTGCAGCGGCGGCCGGACCAGCAGGATCCCCACCGCGAGCAGCACGATGGTTCCGATCTTCATGAAGGTCGAGAGGTAGTCCCGCGGCGCGAGCAGCAGCCAGACCGGCAGCACGCTGGCGACGAAGCCGTAGATCATGAGGCCCCAGGCGATGGTCAGCCCTCCGTGGGTGAACATCGGGGCCAGGGTGGGCGAGAGCGCGACGTACCGACCGCCGACCAGCGCCAGGCCGAGCAGGATGATCCCCGCAACCGTCGCTTCGATGGTCTTGCCGGGCCGGATGACCCGCATCCAGATACCCATGCCGAGCGCGATCGGAATGGTGCAGAGGATGGAGAAGATCCCCCAGGGGCTGTCCTTGAGCGCGTTGGTCACCACCAGGGCGAGCACCGCCAGGAGGATGATCATGATCGCCAGGATGGCGATCATCGCGAAGAGACCGGTGACCGGCCCGATCTCGTCCTTGGCCATCTGGCCGAGGGATTTGCCGTCGCGGCGCATGGAGCCGAAGAGAATCACGAAATCCTGTACCGCGCCGCCCAGCACGACGCCGAAGACGATCCAGATGGTGCTGGGGAGCCAGCCGAACTGCGCCGCGAGGACCGGACCCACCAGGGGACCCGCACCGGCGATCGCGGCAAAGTGATGACCGAACAGCACCCACCGGGTGGTGGGGCAGTAGTCCCGTCCGTTGTTCAGCCGTTCGGCGGGAGTGGCACGGCCGTCGAGGCCGAAGACCTTGTTCGCGAGGAAGCGGCTGTAGAACCGGAAGCCGACCAGATAGGTGCCCACCGCGGCCAGCACCAGCCACGCCGCGCTGATGGTTTCACCCCGGTTGAGCGCGATGACACCCCAGGCCGCCGCTCCGACCAGACTGACCAGGACCCAAAGGATTCGGTTCATCGGCTTAATGTACGGCTCGGCAGCGGGTTGTTCCAAGCCCCGACGGCTTGCGGGCCCCGGAGCCGGTCCGTACCTTCGCCTGTCCATGACGCCTCCCGCATTCGATCCTCCCTCCTGGCGCCGTGCCGCCCGCCCCTCCCAGTCGGGTGGAGTCCTGGAAAAGCCCCAGCCCGAGCTGGAGGTCTCCGCCGGCTTTCGCGGCAAGGTGGCGATGGTCACGGGCGGCGCCACCGGCCTGGGCCGGAGCGTGGCGCTGGAGTTCGGCCGGCTGGGCTGCTCGGTGGCCTTCTGCTTCGTCGATCTCCCGGGCCGTGACGTCCGTGAGACGGCGCTGCTCACCGAAACCGCCATCTCGTCCATGGGCGTCGGCGTCTTTGCCGATTGCTGCGATGTGCGCGACCGGACCCAGGTCGAGCGGTTCGTGGCCGCGGTGAAGGCCAAGTTCGAGACCATTCATTTCCTGATCAACAACGCCGGCATGGCCAACGATGGCGCCCATTGGCGTCTCGACCCGGCCGACTGGTCCGAGGTGATCGACACCAACCTGACCGGGGCCTTCAACTGCACCAGCGCGGTGGCGCCGGTGTTTCGGGCCCAGCGATTCGGGAAGATCGTGAACGTGAGCTCGCACCTGGCCGCCCACCCGGGCTTCGGCGTGGCGAGTTACGCCGCGAGCAAGGCGGGGCTGGAGGGATTGACCCGTGCGGTGGCGGTGGAGCTGGGCCCCAGCAACGTCAACGTCAACGCGGTCGCGCCGGGATTCATTCGGACCGAACGGCTGAGCCTGCTCCCGCCCGAGGTGATCGACAAGGCCCGGAAGAGCTCGGTGCTGGGCCGCATCGCCGAGCCCGAGGACGTGGCGCGGGTCATCGCCTTTCTCTGTGCCGAGGAGGCGCGTCACATCACCGGACAGACCATCGTGGTGGACGGCGGCCTCTCGCTGGAATAGCCCCCCGGACCCCGGGCCGGTTAGCTTTGGCCCTACATGTCACTCCCGCTTCGATGCCTCGTCCTGCTGGCGCTTTCCGCGACGCCCGCCTGTGCCCAGCAGCAAAAGCAGTCCAAGACGCCCGAACCCATGATGGCCCTCGCTACCGACGCCCTGGCCGGGCAGCTGGTGGCGGTCCTTCCCCTCACCATGGTGGTCTCCGACCCGCGTCTCCCCGGCGGCACCGGTCTCGAGGCCCGAACCCGGACCATGCGGTGGGCCGATTCGCTCCTGGGAGACGTGTTACAGGAGCGGGCGCCCGAGGTCGAGTGGATTCTTCCCCCGGCGCTCCGGCGCACCGCCGAGCGCGCAGTCGGGGTGATGCCGAGCCCGGACAAGATGGGCCAGTCGGTCATGCGCTCCGCCACGCTGCGGAGCGTGCCCGACCCGCTCCGGGCCTACCTGCGCCAGCTGGTGGCGCTTTCCGGCGGAGCCCGCTTCGCCCTGATTCCCGCCGTCTTGTACCTGACGCCCGCCTCCGGGGACAGCATCACGGTGCAGCTCTCCGCCGTGCTGGCCGACGGCCGGCTCGGCCGGGTGATGTGGCGCACGCTGGCCAAGGGCACCGGGGAAACCGCCGAGATTGCGCTCCGGCAGGCATTGGCGACCATCCTGGCCTCCGACGCCCCGCCTCCGCCATCGCCATGACGCATGCCGTCACCCTGATCCCCGGCGACGGGATCGGGCCCGAGATCACGGAGCAGACGGTCCGGGTTCTCGAAGCGACCGGGCTCACCTTCTCCTGGGATGAGCAGCAGGCCGGGATGGCGGCGGTGTCGGCCGGGCACGATCCGCTGCCCGACGGCGCGGTGGAAAGCATCCGCCGGCTCCGGGTGGCACTCAAGGGACCGCTGACGACGCCGGTCGGCGGCGGGTCTCGCTCGGTCAACGTGGCGCTCCGCAAGGAATTCGATCTCTACGCCAACGTCCGCCCCGCGGTGACGGTCTTTCCCGGGCGGTACGACGGGATCGATATCGTCATGGTCCGCGAGAACGTCGAGGGGCTCTATTCCGGGGTCGAGCACTTCATCAAGGTGGGTGACGACCAGCGCGCGGTCGGGGTGTCGCAGGCCATCGTGACCCGTTATGCCTGCGAGCGGGTGATCCGCTATGCCTTCGAGTATGCGGTCCGGCACGGCCGCAAGAAGGTGGCGATCGTGCACAAGGCCAACATCCTCAAGATGGCCAGCGGGCTCTTCCTCGAGGTGGGCCGGGCCATCGCAGAGGAATTCGCGGGCCGGATCGCCTCGAGCGACATGATCGTCGACAACTGCGCCATGCAGCTGGTGCTCAAGCCGGAACAGTTCGACGTGATCGTCACCACCAATCTCTTCGGGGACATCCTGAGCGACGAGATCGCGGGGCTGGTCGGCGGGCTCGGCCTCACCGCGGGCGGCAACATCGGGGCCTCGGCGGCCATCTTCGAGGCGGTCCACGGCAGCGCCCCGGATATCGCCGGCAAGGGACTCGCCAATCCGTCGGCCCAGATGCTGGCCGGCGCGATGATGCTCGATCACCTGGGAGAGACCGCCGCGGCCGGCCAGGTGCGGCGCGCCATCACCAGCACGATTCGGGACGCCGGCATCCGCACCCGCGACCTCGGCGGTACCGCGACGACCCGGGAATTCGGAGATGCGGTCGCCGCTCGCCTCCGCTGAGCCCCCGGTACCCTGCGCCGAGTGCCTGACGCGAACCCCGGGAATCCGGTGGGGCGACCTCTGCCCCGATTGCCTGGACCGGCTTCGGCGGCGTGCAAGTTCCCGGGCCCGTTACATCTCCCTGCTGACCAGTTTGCTGGTGGTGTGGTACGCCTGGCTTCGCATTTCGCTTCGCCCGGCGACCCGCATCTGGCTGGCGGTCATCGTGGTGGCGACGTACTTCCTCACCCGGAAGATCGCCACCCAGGTCGCGATGGATCTGATGCGGCGGCCACCGCCAGCGCAACCCTGAAGTCTTCGCTCGAGGAGATGGACATGTCCCGCAGACCGCTTCGTTCGCTGGCCGGCGCACTCGCATTGCTGCTAGCCGCCGCTCCGATCCCCCTGGCCGCCCAGACCGGCCTCACCATTTACAACGATGGCCGGGTGCTGGTGCGGCGCACCCTGGCTGAAGCACTTGCGGCCGGCGTCAGCACCCACCGGCTCTCGCTCGGCCTGCTGGATCCGAATTCGGTGTTTGCGCTCGACTCCGGGGTGGCGATCGTGGGGAGCAGCTACGACGCCTCGGTGGACGAAGAGAACACCATGCGCCGGGCGGTCG
>DASYPZ010000109.1:0-4549 GCA_036006105.1 Gemmatimonadales bacterium
CGGGGTGTTGTTGCCGTTGATGAACAGCCAGCGTCCATCGGGCACGCCGTCGGTCTGGGACAGCTCGGCGTGATGGGTATCATCCCAGGGGATGAATCCCTGGGTGGTCTGCAGCATCGCCTTGGTCTCTTCGGTGTAGCCGTAGCCGTTCTCGGGGAACTGCGAGAATACCGGCACCGTCTTGAGCAGGCGGCCGGAGGGCAGACCGTACACCGTCACCTGGCCGCTGAATCCCCCGGACATGAAGGCGTAGTACTCGTCATAGGCCCCGGGGGCGACGTAGACCTTCGAGGCGGCGTCCCCGGTCACCAGCGTCGAGCGGGTCCCGCTCCCGCCGCACGCGGCCAGCAGGAGCACTCCAAACAGAGCGGAACGGGGAACGGTTCGGAACGGCGCGAATGGTTTCATGGCCGGGGCGATATCGCCGGTATGAGTGGGACGGCAGGTTGCTGGGCATAAGGTTACCGGCCCGGCCATGAAGCCAGCATGAAGCGCCGCAGAGATATGTTTCACACTTGGCAGACCCTGGAAACAAAAGGGGTGACCGTGAGGTCACCCCATCGTTCTCCCCTGCCCCAGCCTTCTACTCGACCGTCACGCTCTTGGCGAGGTTCCGCGGCTGGTCCACGTTGCAGCCGCGCCGCACTGCGACATAATAGGCGAAGAGCTGCAGCGGCACGCTGGCCAGGATGGGCGTGAGCAGGTCGTGGGTGGCCGGAATATGGAACACCGCGTCGGCCAGCCGGCCGATCTCCTCGTCTCCCTCCGTGACGATCGCGATGACTTTCCCGCCGCGCGCCTTCACCTCCTCGATATTGCTCACGATCTTGGTGTGCACCCCGTCCCGGGGGGCGATGAACACCACCGGCATGTTCTCGTCGATCAGTGCGATCGGCCCGTGCTTCATTTCCGCCGCGGGATAGCCCTCGGCGTGAATGTAGGAGATCTCCTTGAGCTTGAGCGCGCCCTCGAGCGCCACCGGGAAATTCACCCCGCGGCCCAGGTACAGCGCGTTATGCGCGGTCGCGAACCGGTCCGCCAGCTTCTCGACGTCCGGGGCCCGATCCAGCACCTTGCGGATCTGCGCCGGCAGCGCCTTGAGCGCGGTGATGAGCTGGGTGCCCTGCAGCAGGCTCAGATTGCGCAGCCGGGCCAGCTTGAGCGCCACCATCGCGAGCGCGGCCACCTGGCTGTTGAACGCCTTGGTGCTCGCGACCCCGATTTCCGGCCCGGCCCGCAGATAGAGTCCGCCCTGCACTTCCCGCGCGATGGTCGAGCCCACGACGTTGACCAGCCCGATGGTGCGGGCGCCGCGCCGCTTGGCCTCGCGCACCGCGGCCAGGGTGTCGGCGGTCTCGCCCGACTGCGAGACGGCGATGACCAGCGTGTTCTCGTCCACGATCGGGTTGCGGTAGCGAAACTCGGAGGCGTACTCGACTTCACAGGGGACCCGGGCCATCTCCTCGAAGATGTATTCGCCGATCAGCCCGGCGTGCCACGAGGTGCCGCAGGCCGTGATGATGACCCGGTTGATCCGCTTGAACTGATCGTCGCTCAGGTTGAGCCCGTGCAGCCGGGCGCTGCCTTCGTCATCGAGCAGGTGACCCCGCACCGTATTGGTGAGGCTCTCCGGCTGCTCGAAGATTTCCTTGAGCATGAAGTGGGCAAAGCCGCCCCGCTCGATGGTCGCCAGGTCCCACTCGATCTGGTTGACCGGCTTCTCGACGTGGGTCTCGGTGAGATTGCGGACCCGGTACCCGTTCCGGTTGAGAACCACCATCTCGCCGTCATCGAGGTACACCACGCTCCGGGTGTGCTCCAGGATCGCCGAGGCATCCGAGGCGACGAAGTATTCCCCGTCGCCGACGCCCACCAGCAAGGGGGAGCCGTTGCGCGCCGCGACCACCACATCGGGCTCGTCCGCCGAGATGACCGCGATGCCGTAGGCGCCTTCCACATCCCACAGCGCCGCGGCGACCGCTTCCTCGAGGTTCCCCTCGTAGTAGGCGCCGATGAGATGCGCCAGCACCTCGGTATCGGTTTCGGATGTGAAGGTGTGCCCGCGCTTTTCCAGCGCCTTCTTGATGACCGGGGCGTTTTCGATGATGCCGTTGTGGATGACCGCGATCTTGCCGGCCTGATCCAGGTGTGGATGCGCGTTCGGGGTGGTCGGAGCGCCGTGGGTGGCCCAGCGGGTATGGCCGATGCCGACGGTGCCATGCGGGGTCTCGGTCCGCAGCTTTTCCACCAGCGCGGAGAGCTTGCCCGCCGCCTTCTTGACCTTGATGCCGGCACCATTGAGCACCGCCACGCCGGCGGAGTCATACCCGCGATACTCCATTCGACGAAGCCCATCGATCAGAATGGGCGAGGCTTGCTTCGGTCCGACGTAGCCGACGATGCCGCACATCGTGTCAACGACCTCACACCTTAGAGAAGGCCTTCGCAGTCCTCCAACAACCTCCGCGCCTCGGCCTCGGTAGGCGCCTCGGCGATTACCCGAATGACCGGCTCGGTGCCCGAGGGCCGGAGGTGCACCCATCGATCCGGCCACGCCAACCGAAGCCCATCCCGCTCGTCCAGAGCGGCGTCGGGAAAGCGCGCCTTCAGCGCCGAATAGGCCGCGTGCAAGTCCGCTCCCCGTGGGGTCTTAGCCTTCACGATCCGGTATCGGGGCGCCGCCGCGACCAATGTGGAGACAGGGCTGTTTTCGCGCGCAAGATACTGCAAGATCAAAGCCACCCCCAAGGGAGCATCACGACCTATATGAAGGGCGGGAAGAATCACCCCCCCGTTGCCCTCGCCCCCGATCAGGGCCGATTCCTCCTTCATGACCCTGGCCACGTTGGCTTCTCCGACCGGCGCCCGAAGGAACCGGGCGCCACCGGAAACGGCGGCATCTTCTACGACGAGCGAGGTGGAGAGATTGGCCACAACCACGGGCGGAGTGGCGGACTTCCCCGCCCCGCCCAGCACCGCCCGCACCGCGAAGGCCAGCGTGTAGTCCTCCCCAATGGGGTGTCCCTGCTCGTCGACCAGGGCCAGGCGGTCCACGTCCGGGTCGACCGCCATGCCGAGATGCGCCCCGCTGGAACGCGTCAGCTCGGCGAGCTGGCCCAGATTTTCGGGAATGGGCTCCGGTTCTCTCGGAAAGCGGCCATCGGTCTCGAGGTTGATGCCGACCACCACGCAGCCCAGCCGTTCCAGGAGCTTGGGGATGACGGCGCCCCCGGCCCCCCGGACGCAGTCGAGTGCGACGGTAAACCGGGCCCGCCGGATCAGCGCGACATCCACCTGCGGCAACCCGAGGACCAGGTCCAGGTGGCGGGTGATCGCGTCGGGGTCGACCCGCACGGTGCCCAGCCGGTCCCAGCCGGAGCGGATCGGGCCGGATTCGGCGAGGGCCCGGACGGCGGTGCCGGCCGCGGCGTCCAGGAAGATGCCGTCGGGACCCACCAGTTTGAGGGCGTTCCACTCGATCGGGTTGTGACTGGCCGTGAGGATGAGGCCGGCGCCGGCCCGATGATGCTCGACCGCGAGCTGAGTGGTGGGCGTCGGCACGATGCCGAGATCGATGACGTCGCAGCCGACCGACATCAAGCCGGAGATCGCGGCGTGGGCGAACATCGCGCCGCTGGTCCGGGAGTCGCGTCCCAGGACCACCAGGGGGTTGCCGGCCGCGGCGGCCCAGGCGCCCAGCGCGGCGGCGTGGCGCGCCACCAGCTCGGGCGTCAGGTCGGTCCCGACGATCCCGCGCATTCCCGAGACCGAGATCATGAGGGTATTGGACATGCGGACAAGCTAGACGGAGATCGGCAACTTCTCCATGTCCGGGAAGGCCTTCTGGAAGGCCGTCACCACGTCGGAGTCGAACTGGACTCCCGCGAAGCGCACCAGCTCCTCCATCGCTTCGCCGGCGGCGCGCGGCTTCCGGTAGGATCGGTTGGTCGTCATCGCGTCGAAGGCGTCGACGACCGCTACCACCCGGGCGACCATGGGAATCGCTTCCCCCCGGAGCCCGTCGGGGAACCCGCTGCCGTCGACCCGCTCGTGGTGGTTGCGGACGATCTGGAGCACCAGGGGATGCTCCCGGCGCAGCGGCTGGAGAATCTCCTCCCCCTCGGTCACGTGCTTCTTGATCTCCTCGAATTCCGACGGGGTGAGCGGTCCGGGCTTCTGCAGCACCGAATCGCGGGTCCCGATCTTCCCGATGTCGTGGAGCTCGCCCCCCAGCCGGATCTGGTCGAGAATCTCGCCGGTAAATCCCAGGAACACGGCGGTCTTCACCGCGTAGCGGCTCACTCGCTGCGAGTGCCCGCGGGTGTAGACGTCCTTCTTCTCGAGCATCCGGACCGCCATCTGGATTTGGCCCACGAACTGCTCCTTGTTTCGTTGATCGAGTTCGCGGATGGAGGACTCCAGCCGTTCCTGGTAGCTCTGCTGCAGGAAGCGGTTCTCGAGGATGAGGCGGCGCTTCTCCAGCGCGTTGTCGACCCGCGCCCGCACTTCATCCACCAGGACGGGTTTCTGCAGATAGTCGAACGCGCCA
>DASYPZ010000110.1:0-3153 GCA_036006105.1 Gemmatimonadales bacterium
CCATCACCCGGAGGGAGGGGAACTCCCGGCGCAGCGCACTCATCCAGTCGCGCCAGAACCGGCGCGGCACGTAGGGCCAGGTATCCTGGCGGATGCCGTCCATCCCGCTCATCGCCACCCACCAGAGCGAGTTCTGAATGATGTACCGGGCCACCTCGGGGTCATCCTGGTTCAGGTCGGGCAGAATGTTGACGAACCAGCCGTCCAGCGTGGTCCGCCGGGTCTCCGGGGTGCCGTGCGGGTCGGCCAGGGTCCAGGTCTGCCAATCGTTGGCCAGGTGCTTCTCCGCCGTCCCGTGGAACCAGGTCCGCGTGGGTGAGTCCTTGACCCAGGGGTGGTAGGGGCCGGTGTGATTGGCCACCATGTCGAGGATGATCTTGATGCCCTGCGCGTGGGCCGCGTCGACCAGCTCCTTGAAGCCCTTCAGATCGCCGAAGTGCTCGTCGACGGCATAGAAGTCGGTGGCGCCGTAGCCGTGATAATCGGTGATCGGCTGGTTGTCGTACATCTCCCGCCGATTGAGCGCGTTGTTGTTGTCGTAGATCGGATTGAGCCAGATCGCGGTCACGCCCAGCGATTTGAGGTAGGGCAGGTGCTGGCGCACGCCGGCCAGGTCGCCGCCGTGATAGAAGCGCGCCTTGCCGCGGTCGAGGAGACCCTTCGAGTTGTCGGGATCGTCGTTGGACGGATCTCCATTGGCAAAGCGGTCCGGCATGATGAGGTAGACGACATCGTTCTTTCCGAAGCCCTGGAATCGTCCCGTGGCCGGGAGCGGCGCCACCAGCTCGAACGGGACCTCCACGCTTCCCGCGGCGGTGCGGAGCGTGAACGGAAAGCGCCCGGGTTTGATTCCCCCGGCAACCGTGACATCCACGAAAGCGTAGGTGCCGGTGGCGTTGACGTGCACGCCGGTGCAGCGGACCCGGGTGCATATCGCCGTCGCGCCGGCCAGGTTGTGGCCCCGGATCAGCACGCGGACCGGATTGATGGTCGAGCCGATCCACCAGCTGGGCGGATCGACCTTCTCGACCACCGGCGCCTGGGCCCGCGTCGCTCCCGCGAGCAGGGCGCTGGCCGCGAGCACTCCGAGCAGCGTCCGCTTCATGCCGGCGCCTCCGCGCGGTCGGTGACCCGGGTGACGAGAAGCGCCGCCAGGGCGAGAAACGCTCCGCCGGCCACGACCGCGGCCATCCGGTTGTTGTGCAGCAAATGCGACATCACCCAGCCGAAGCCCAGCGAGGCGATGATCTCCGGAATCACGATGAAGAAATTGAAAATCCCCATGTAGACCCCGGTGCGCCCCGCTGGAATCGACCCGGCGAGGATCGAGTAGGGCATCGAGAGCGTGCTGGCCCACGCGATGCCGACACCCACCATCGACAGCAACAGCAGCGTGGGGTTGGTAATCAGCGTCACCGAGAGCAGTCCCGCGGCGCCGGCCAGCAGGCAGATGGCATGGGTTCCCTTGCGCCCCCGCCGCCGGGCGATGGGCGGGAGGAAAAAGGCGAAGCCGAAGCACACCGCCGAGTAGGCGCCGAAGCAGATCCCGGCCCACTCCACGCCGCGCTGGTACAGCGGCGAGGTCGGATCCGGGGCGCCGAACACGTTGGTCGCGACCGCCACCGGGAAGTAGAGCCACATGCAGAAGAAGCCCAGCCAGGTGGAGATCTGCACCCAGGCCAGCTGCCGCATCGTGTCGGGCATCTCCTTCACGGCGGCGATGATCTCGCGGGCGCCCGCGGCCAGCCCCGCGCTCGCCGCCTTCTGTCGCTTGAACTCCGCGAGGTCGGCGGGCGGCTTCTCCGGGGTCGTGAGGATGGTATACAGCACCGTGCCGAAGAACGCCGCCGCTCCTATATAAAAGGAGAGCCGCACGGTGGTGGGAATGGTGCCCGGTGCGCTGGGCGCCACCCCGAACCAGTTGGTCATCATCCAGGGCAGCGCCGAGGCGATGACCGCGCCGAATCCGATGAAGAAGCTCTGCATGGCAAATCCGCGCACCCGCTCCGACGACGGGAGCAGATCCGCCACGAACGCCCGGAACGGCTCCATCGAAATATTGATCGAGGCGTCCAGGATCCAGAGCAATCCCGCCGCCATCCAGAGCGTCCCCGACTTCGGCATCGCGATGAGCGCCAGCGAGCTCAGGATCGCGCCCACCAGGAAGAAGGGCCGGCGGCGCCCGAACCGGGGCGACCAGGTCCGGTCGCTCAAATGGCCGATGATCGGCTGGATCAGCAGGCCGGTGAGCGGAGCCGCGAGCCAGAGCATCGGGATCTGGTCCGGCTTGGCCCCCAGATACTCGTAGATCGCGCTCATGTTGGCCATCTGGAGGGCCCACCCGAACTGGATGCCCAGGAGGCCGAAGCTCATGTTCCAGATCGTCGAGAAGCGCGTGGTCTTCTCCGCCATGTGGCCTCCAGGCCGTGGCTGCGATTTCTGAGGAGGTGGTGCACCGGGCGGGGCAGGCCCGGCCGACGGGACTCCCGGTGGGGTCCAAATCTAACGTCCCGACGCCGGACCGGTTGCCGCCGAGGGACCCGGACCGGTCTACCACTCCCGCCGGGACGACCCTGCCGGACGGCGTCGCAGCCTGTACATTTTCTTCATGCGCATACTCTCGCTCATTCTCGCCCTCGGCGCCGCCGCGCGCCTCGCCGCCCAGACCCCGCCGGCGGCCGATTCGTCCAAATTTGCAACCGTCGCCTCGGGACTCGCGTTCCGTTCGATCGGCCCCGCGCTGACCTCGGGCCGGATCGCCGATCTTGCGGTGCACCCGACCGACAAGAAGACCTGGTACGTCGCCAGCGCCGCCGGCGGGGTGTGGAAGACCGTGAACGCCGGGCTCAGCTTCGCGCCGGTCTTCGACGGCGAAGGCTCCTTTTCCATCGGTACCGTCGCCATCGACCCCAGGAACCCCAACGTGGTCTGGGTGGGCACCGGAGAGAACAACGCCCAGCGAGTCGTGGCCTTCGGGGACGGAGTCTACAAGTCGATCGATGGCGGGAAGAGCTGGACCAATACCGGGCTCAAGGATTCGGAGCACATCGGCCGGATCGTGATCGACCCCAGGAATTCCGACGTGGTGTATGTGGCGGCGCAGGGGCCGCTCTGGCGCAAGGGCGGCGACCGCGGCGTGTACAAGACGACCGA
>DASYPZ010000111.1:0-8160 GCA_036006105.1 Gemmatimonadales bacterium
TCCGCTCCAACGGATACGCCTTCCAGATCGAGATGAACTATCGGGCCTGGAAGAAGAAATTCCGGCTCCAGGAAGTCTCCATCGTCTTTACCGACCGCGTCGAAGGCAGCAGCAAGATGAGCAAGGCCATCGTCAGGGAGGGGGTCTGGATCGTGTGGTGGCTGCGAATCGCCAGCCTCTTCGGGCGCCTGTGACCGTCTCCTTCTACAAGATGACCGGCTCCGGAAACGACTTTGTGTTTCTGGATGGCCGCACGCACGCGGTCGCCGATTGGTCCGCCTCCGACATCGCCGCGATCTGCGATCGCCGCACTGGGGTAGGCGGGGACGGCCTGGTCGTGGCCACGCCTGAAGGCGCTGACGGAGTCCGGATGGTGTATTTCAACGCCGACGGCTCCCGTGCCGGCATGTGCGGGAACGCGGCCCTGTGTACCACCCGTCTGGCTGCCCGCCTGGGGATCGCCCCCGGTTCCGGAATGCAGCTCCATTCCGACACCGGGATCCTGCGGACCCGGTGTGTGGGACCGGGTTGGGGAGCCGAGCTCCTGCTGCCGGATTTCAGCCTCCCGGAACCCGTCACGCTACCGTTGGCGGCCCACGAGCGCTGGATGGTCCTGTGTACGGTCGGGGTCCCGCACCTGATCGTCCTGGTCGACGACCTGGCGGCCGTGGACGTCATCGGCCGTGGCAAGGAGCTCCGGCGCGATCCGACATTCGCCCCGGGCGGTCTCAATGTGAACTTCGTCGGGCCCAACGCCCGAACCGGAGACGCCGCCTGGGGTCTCCGGACCTACGAACGAGGCGTCGAGGACGAGACCCTGGCGTGCGGTACCGGAACCGTCGGAGCGGCATTCGCCCTGGCCATGCGCGGGCACGCCGTTCTGCCGGTCCGGATAGCGTCCTGGGGCGGGAATCTCTATTCCGTAGCGGGCCGTCTCGAGGGCACCATGGCGCGGGAGCCATGGCTCTGCGGGGAGGGAAGGCTGGTTTTTGAGGGCACCTGGCCGGGAACAGACCCGGTTTCACACATCGCCGTAACTACAGACTCCTAAACGACTTGATCGATCAAATAGCGGCAGGCTCCGGGCCTTTCCACACTTATCCACTATCTTACTTAACATAATACATCTTATACGTACTAAGAAATGGACGCGATTGGAGCCGGCCGCCTACGAAAAAGGCCCGAACCGAAGTCCGGACCCTATCCAGCGAGACTTCTATCCGAGCCTTACAAGGTGCCTTTGGTCCACTCGGCCAACCGCACCTCGGCTTCCGCCTCTCCCGGGACCTCGCGGCCGAACTTCGCGACGATGGCGCGGAGCACGTCCACGGCCTCCTTCTGCTTGCCGGCCAGCCGCAGTGACCGGGCCTGGCCCAGCAACGCGTCGATCTTCCGGTAAGGCTCCTGGGCCACGTCGGCGGCCTTGGCGTAGGCCTGGGCCGCGTCATCGTACTTCTTGAGGTTCTCCAGGGCCCCGCCCCGCATGCTCCACGCTCCGGAGGCATAGAACGCCGGGGGGCCCTGTTCCGCGAACTTCTTGAGCTCGTCTGCGGCGATCTGGATCTGGCCGGAGGCCAAGCGGACTTCGTTCAGGGCGAGCTCCGCCGAGTAGCCGGGCTCGGTCCCGCCGAACGACTGGGCGACGCGTTGAAATTCGGTGGCGGCGACCGGGAGATTGCCGGACTCGAACGACGAGCGCGCTCGATCCAGGGCCTCCAGCCCCGCAAGCTCCTTCCGCTTGCCGGTCTCGACAACCAGCCAGCCCCCGACGGCCAGCACCCCCACCAGAACAGCGCCATAGGTGACGAGCTTCCGGTTCTTCTCGAACCAGGCCATCATCGCGGAATCATGGTCCGCGGCCGGCGCGGGAACGGGCTTGGATGTGGTAGCAGTTGACTGCGCTGTCGAAGCCATCTGGATCCTTGTTCGGGGTTCGGGGTCGAGTGCCCCCGGGGCGACTCGAACGCCCGGCCTACGGTTTAGGAAACCGCCGCTCTATCCACCTGAGCTACGGGGGCCAAGCCATTGAATCTATCGGACTTGCGTGGGTCGGGTCAATGAGGGAACCCCGGGCTAGCGGATTTCGAACGCCGGGGCCAGTTCTGCCTCATCTGGAACATCAAGCGCCTGTAGAGATGTGACCGAAGCGCCCGTCGGACCCTGTCTCAGAAACCGCTCGAATGCGTCCAGCTGCTCGGCCAATCCCGCCGCCACGACCTCGACCCGACCGTCCGGGAGGTTCCTGACCCAGCCGGTCAATCCGATGCGAAGGGCTTCGCGCCGAGTATAGTGTCGGAAGCCTACCCCCTGCACCGTGCCGGAGGCGAAGTAGCGGCGCATCATGCCCTGGAAGCCCGGCGCTCCTTGATGAGCGCCACCAGCATCGGAACCACGGAGACCCCGATGATGGCCAGCACGACCAGGCCAAAATTGTTGCGGACGATCGGAAGGTTGCCGAAGAAGTACCCGGCCCAGATGAATGCGCTTACCCAGAGGGCCCCACCCCCGATGCTGTAGACCAGGAAGCGCGGATACGTCATGGCCCCGATGCCGGCCACGAACGGCGTGAATGTCCGGACGATCGGAATGAACCGGGCCAGGACGATCGTCTTGCCCCCGTGACGGTCGAAAAAGGCCCGGGTCCGTTCGAGATACTCCCGGCGGAAGAATCGCAGCTCCCCGCTGAACGCTCGCGGACCGATGTAGCGGCCCACCCAGTAGTTCACGTTGTCGCCGGCCAGCACGGCGCCGAACAGCAGGAGGTTGAGGATTCTGGGATCGAGGGATCCCAGCGCCGCGAACGTCCCTGCCGCGAACAGCAGCGAGTCCCCGGGCAGCAGCGGGGTCACCACCAGACCGGTCTCGCAGAAGACCACCCCGGCGAGAATGGCATAGGTCCAGGTGCCGTACTGGGAGATGACGTCGCTCAGATGGCGGTCGATGTGCAGGAAAAAATCGACCGCGTGCCTCAGGAATTCCACTCAGGTCTCGCCTTTCGGATCGAAGCCGAATTCGCCGAGCAGGGGCACGAAGCGCACATCCGACACGGTCGTGGTCCGAACCCGGTCCCCGTGTTTCTCCACCAGCGTCAGCACCTGCTGATCGTGGTCACCCAGCGGAATGACCAGCCGGCCCCCCTCGGATAATTGCTCGATCAGCGGCTTGGGAACCATGGGTGACGCGGCCGCGACCAGGATGGCATCGTAGGGGGCATAGGCGCGCCATCCCAGGGTACCGTCTCCCACCACCACGCTGGCATTCGCGATCCCCGCCTCGGCCAGCGCCTCACGCGCGGACTTGGCCAGCTCGGGAATGCGCTCCACCGCCAGGACGGTGCTCGCCAGTGAGGCCAGCAGGGCGGTTTGATAGCCCGACCCGGCACCGACCTCGAGCACCCGGTCGGTGCCTCGGAGCCGCAGCAGCTCGAGCGACCGGGCCTGGACATAGGGCTGGGAGATGGTCTGTCCCGAGCCGATCGGCAGCGCGGAGTCTTCGTAGGCGCGGTGCCGGGCCGCGGCGGGAACGAAGAGATGCCGCGGCACGATCGAGACGGCATGGAGCACGGCCAGATCGTGAATGCCCTTGTCCCGGAGCGTCTCGACCAGCAGCGCCCGATAGCCTCCGTAGCTGTCCCCCTCCCCTACCCTTCGAGCGCCCATCCACGCACCGTCTCAAAGAGGTCGTAGCTGGTCAGATCCATGTGGAGCGGGGTAATGGAGATGAAGCCGTCGTGCACCGCCTGGTGGTCGGAGCTGGCGTCGCCGGTCCAGGTGATTTCTCCACCCCCGATCCAGAAGACTTCCTTCCCCCAGGGGTCCTTCATCCGGGTCAGCCCCTCCGAGAAGAATCGGCTCCCCAGCTTGGTAATCCGGACGCCGCGGACGTCCTTCGCTTCGACCCCGGGAAGATTCACGTTGAGAATCATGTTCTTCGGAAACGTCTTCACTTCGACGATCCGGCGCACCAGTCCGGCGAGCAGATCGCGATAGGATGCCATGATGTCGATTTCCCGGCTGGCAAACGAGAAGGCGATGCCTGGAATGCCCAGGGTCACCGCTTCCATGGCGGCGGAGACCGTCCCGGAATACAGAACGTCCTCCCCCATGTTGGGTCCGTGATTGACTCCCGAGAACACGAAGGCCGGACGTTCCGGCATCAGGGCCCCGACCGCCAGGAGGACACAGTCGGTCGGAGTGCCGTCGACCTGATACGAGCCGTCGTGGAGCCGGATCGGGCGCAGGGGACGATGCAGCGTGAGCGAGTGCGAGGTGCCGCTCTGTTCCCGGTCGGGTGCCACGACGGAGACGTCTCCGACCGCCCGGCAGGCCGCGGTCAGGAGCGCGATGCCCGGTGCCAGCAAGCCGTCGTCGTTGCTGACCAGGATCCTCACGGGGCCTCGGGCGGCCGGGCGCCGTCGAGCAACTCGAGCACTTCGTCGAGCTGATCCCGGAGCTCCCGAAGGGTGGTTCGCGACGAGGCGCGCGATGCGTGGGTCTTGAGGTCGCCGGTCTTGCGGTATTGCTCGATCCGCTGGCGAGCGCCCTCGATGGTGTACTTCTCGTCATAGAGAAGGTGCTTCACCAGCATGATGAGCTCGACTTCCCGGCTCTTGTACACCCGGTTGCCGGAGCGGTTCTTGGCGGGATTGAGAAACCGGAACTGGCTCTCCCAGTACCGCAGCACGTGGGGCTTGAGATCGGTGAGCGCGCAGACTTCCCCGATCGAGAAGAATTCCTGGGTCGGCCGCGGCAGAGTCACGTCCACTGCTCCGGCTTGGGAATGCGTTCCATGAGCTCCATGATGGCCTGGCGGGGCGGTTTGGCCTCGAACAGACATTGTGCCACCTTGGCGGCGATCGGCATTTCCACCCGGGCCTGTTCCGCCATGCGGACCGCGACCCGGGCGGTATGGACCCCCTCGACCACCGCGTGGTGGCTCGCGGTGAAGTCGCTCAGCGTCTCTCCCTGGGCCAGGGCCACGCCGAGGGCGCGGTTGCGGGAGAGGCTGCCACAGGTGGTGAGCACCAGGTCGCCGACCCCGGCCAGCCCGGAAAAGGTCCGGGGGTCCGCTCCCAGCGCCACACCCAGCCGGGTGATCTCGGCCAGGCCGCGGGTGATCAGCGCCGCCCGGGGATTGTTCCCCAACCCCAGCCCGTCGCACATCCCGGCCGCGATGGCGATCACGTTCTTGAATGAGCCGGCCAACTCGGTGCCGGTGACGTCACCGCTGGTATACACTCGAAAGGTGCCGGACGTCAGCAGCTGCTGGGCCTGCGCCGCCGCGGCAGGGCTGGTCGAGGCCGCGACTACCGCCGTCGGCTGCCGCTGGGCCACCTCTTCCGCGAAGCTGGGCCCGGAGAGAATCACGTAGGGGCGTCCGGGGAGCTCCTCGGCACAGACCTCCGACATTCGCTTGAGCGTGTCGGTCTCGATTCCCTTGCTGGCCCCGATCAGCAGCGCGTCGGGCGCCGCCACGCCGGCAACCTGCGTCAACACCGAGCGCACCCGCTGGCTCGGGCTCACCGACAACACCACGGGCCGGCCCCGCACCGCGTCCACCGCGTCGGCGGTGGCCCGGAGCGAGGGGTGGAGCTGGATCCTCGGCAGGTACAAGGCGTTTTCATGGGTGCGGTTGATCGCGTCCGCCACCTCCGGCTCGTAGGCCCACAGCACCACGTCGTGTCCACGGGCCGCCAGATGGTCCGCGAGCACCGTGCCCCAGCTTCCCGCGCCCAGCACCGCGACCTCGGTCATGGCGATGGCTGCCCGAACCGGTTTTCCGTGCCCGACAGGAGCCGCCCGATGTTCTTGCGATGCAGCACGATGATCAGCGTGGCGAGGAGCACGAACAGCCCGATCATCGGGCGCCGGTTGGGATGCAGCAGATACACCGCCGGCGGTAACACGGCCGCGGCGAGGACGCTCCCCAGAGAGACGTACCCGCTGAGCTTCACCACCAAGGCCCAGGTCATGAACGCGGCGAGAAAAGCCAGCGGGGCCAACCCCAGGACGACCCCGGCTCCCGTGGCGACGCCCTTCCCTCCCCTGAACCCGAGAAAAATCGGGAAGACGGGGCCGAGGACTGCCGCCGCGCCGAGTCCCAGGGCAATCATCGCCCCGCTTCCGGCGCGGGGAGCAAAGACGAGGACCGGCACCGCGCCCTTCAACATGTCGAAGAGGGCCACCGGTACCGCATATCTCCACCCGAGGACTCGATACAGGTTGGTGGCTCCCAGATTGCCGCTGCCGAGCTGCCGGAGATCCTGGCCCTTCACCAGGCGCACCACCAGGTAGCTGGTGGGGATGGCGCCCACCAGGTACGACGCGAGCAGCCAGGGTAACAGCCCGATCATCGCCGGCCGCTCTTCATCGAGAACTTGAGCCGGACCGGCGCGCCGGTGAATCCCCACGCCGAGCGAAAGCCGTGCATGAGGTAGCGCTGATAGGATTCCGGGACATCGTCGGGCCGGTTGGACACGATGGCAAACGCCGGCGGCGAGGTGCCGATTTGGGAGGCGTAGACCAGCTTGACCTCTTCGCCCTGTTTCTGGGGAGGCTGCTGCCGCTGGATCAGGGCTTCCAGGACCTTGTTCACCTCCGCGGTGTTGATGCGGTGCTCCCTGGCCTCGGCCACTTCGAGCGCCACGTCGAGCACTTTTCGGGTGCGCTGCCCGGTGAGCGAGGAGATGTAGACGAAGGGAACGTACTGAAGAAACGGCGCCTTCAGGATGAGCTGCTCCTCGCCCCGCTTGGCGGTGTTGGCGTCCTTTTCCTCGATCAGATCCCACTTGTTGACGGCGATGACCAGCCCGGCGCCCTGCTCCCATGCCTCGGTGGCGATCCGGAGATCCTGGTTGTGCAGTCCCAGCGCGGCGTCCACCACCAGGATGCAGACCGCGGCCTGCTCGATGGCCCGCTTGGTCCGGAGCGTCGAGTAGAACTCCACGTCGTCCTCGACCTTGGCCTGGCGCCTGAGGCCGGCGGTGTCGATGAACCGGATGACCTTCCCCTCGTGGCGCAGGATCGAGTCTACCGCGTCCCGCGTGGTGCCCGCGACCGAGTCCACGACGTAGCGCTCTTCTCCGAGCAGCCGGTTGGCGAGCGAGGACTTGCCGGCGTTGGGGCGGCCCACGATGGCAATGTCGACGGTGGGCTCCTTCTCCTCGTCAGTGGCCGGCGGGAGCTTGGCGATGATGGCGTCGAGCAGGTCGCCGCTGCGGGTACCAACGGTCGCGGAGACGGCCTGGGGATCGCCGAAGCCGAGCCGGTGGAATTCGTGAGCGTGCACCGAGTCGCCGCCCTGGTCCAGCTTGTTGACGGCGAGGAGTACCGGGCGCTTGGCGCGGCGCAGCTTCTCCGCCACCGCCGTGTCGACCGGGTTGAGCCCTTCCCGGCCGTCCACCACGAAGAGGATGAGATCCGCTTCGGCGAGCGCGAGGTCGACCTGCTGGCGGATCGCCCGGTCCATCGTCACGTTCGAATCCGGAACCAGGCCGCCGGTGTCGACCAGCCAGAAGGTGCGTCCGGCCCACTCCGCGTCTCCGAAATGCCGATCCCGCGTGGTGCCGGCGTGCTCCGACACGATCGCGGCACGACCGCCGAGGATCCGGTTGAACAGGGTGGATTTCCCGACGTTGGGTCGGCCCACGATGGCGACCGTCGGCTTGCTCATGCGGCGGCTCCGGTCTCGAGCGCGTCGCTGAAGTCCTTGCTGAACCGGAGCGGCACGGGCACCGTGGCAGCGAGCTCGTCGGCGCTCATGTTATCGATGAACAGGTGATCGTCGTTCAGGGACTCGCCCGGCAGCAGAATGAGATCCAGATCGCTCCGGCCGGCCAGCGCCTCCGCGATGGATTTGCCCGGCAGCAGGCCGGCGGTGGTCACCCGCGGACCGAACAGCCCGTTGGGCACCACGATCAGCTCGAGGCGGGCGCGGGATGCCTCCTCCAGCGGGGCCATGACCTGGGGCATGAGCCGTCCCATCGAGGCGCCGGTCACCACGCCGATGCGGCGTCCGGCCCAGTCGCCGAAAAGCCCGGCATCCTCGCGGATGCGGCGCTGGAGAAACCGCACCGAGCCGACGCCGTTCTCGACCTGCTCGAAGTCGCCGTAGGACGCCTCGGCCGGGAGCGCGAGATCGGCCCGGAGATAGAGCTCGTCG
>DASYPZ010000112.1:0-4886 GCA_036006105.1 Gemmatimonadales bacterium
TCGATCTGCTGGCCAACGGCTGGCTGATTTATCAGACCCTGGTCTGCCGGCTCTGGGCCCGAAGCGGATTCTACCAGTCCGGCGGAGCCTACGGCTTCCGCGACCAGCTGCAGGACGTGATGGCGCTGGTGCACGCCGAACCCGGGCTGGTGCGCGAGCACCTGATGCGCGCCGCCGGGCGGCAGTTCGTCGAAGGCGATGTACAGCACTGGTGGCACCCCCCCTCGGGCCGCGGGGTTCGAACCCGGTGCTCCGATGACTTTCTCTGGCTTCCGGTGGCGGTGTGCCGCTACGTCACCGCGACCGGTGATACCGGCGTGCTCGACGAACGGGTGCCGTTCATCGAGGGCCGGGCCCTCAACCCGGAGGAGGATTCCTATTACGACCTCCCGATCCCGTCGGAGGAATCGGCGTCGCTGTACGAGCACTGCGTGCGGGCCATCCGGCGCGGGCTCCGCTATGGCGATCACGGGCTGCCCCTGATCGGCTCCGGGGACTGGAACGACGGCATGAACCTCGTGGGGATCAAGGGAAAGGGTGAAAGCGTCTGGCTGGGGTGGTTCCTCTACGATACCCTGGTGAATTTCTCCAGTGTGGCGCGTGCCCGGGGCGATGCGGTCTTCGCGGACAAGTGCGAACACGATGCCGCCGGACTCCGGGAGAACATCGAGCTGCACGCCTGGGACGGCGACTGGTATCGCCGGGCCTATTTCGACGACGGAACGCCGCTCGGTTCGGCGTCCAATGCCGAGTGCCAGATCGATTCGATCTCCCAGAGCTGGGCGGTCCTTTCCGGGGCCGGCAATCCCGAGCGGGCCCGCCAGGCGATGGAATCCGTGGAGCGGCACCTGATCCGCCGCGAGGACGCGCTGGTGCGGCTGCTGGAGCCGCCCTTCGACAAGTCTCCCCTCGATCCCGGCTACATCAAGGGCTACGTGCCGGGGGTGCGGGAAAACGGAGGCCAGTACACCCACGCCGCGATCTGGACCGCCATGGCCTTCGCCGGGCTCGGGGAAGGCGCGCGCGCCTGGGAAGTGCTCGGCATGATCAATCCGGTCCGGCACGGCGCGACGGCGGAGTTGATCGCCAGGTACAAGGCGGAACCCTATGTCGTCGCCGCCGACGTCTACGCGGTGGCTCCCCATACCGGACGGGGCGGGTGGACCTGGTACACCGGCTCGGCCGGCTGGCTGTACCGGTTGATTCTCGAATCACTGGTCGGCGTGTCGCTGGTCAACCGGACCCTTCGCGTCGCTCCCTGTATGCCGCCCGGCTGGGGGCCGTTCACGGTCCAGTATCGCTTCGGCGGCACGGTGTACCGGATTTCCGTGGTGCCGGCCGAGAATGGGGCGGTCGGGGTCACCGTGGATGGCGTGGAGCGGCAGGAGCACGATATTCCCCTGCAGGACGATGGGGTCGCCCACGTGGTGGAGGTGCGGGTCGCCGGGGCCGGCGCCGGGGTTCCGGCACTGCTGGGTCGCGCGGTCCCGGCGGCGGGATGAATGAGCAGCCAGGAGGATCAGTGCGACACGCTCCGTTCCGGCGCTCGCCGCGGCGTCTGTCACGGGTGCCTCGAAACCAGGGATGGCCTATGCGGTCGGCATTGATCGGCGGGTTGCTCGTTGCGCTGCTTGCGGCCTGCGATAACAACAGCGCCATCATCATGCCGCCGCCGGGCAGCGTCGTCATGCCGTCCATCGGCGTGGGGGTGAGCGGCGGCGCGAACATCACCCGCAACGCCGCTTCCGAAGTGACCGTGACCGTCTTCCGCCTGTCGGGCGCCGCGACGGCCATCGATCTGAGTGTCGAGGGACTCCCTGCCGGCGTCACCGCGGTCTTCGCGCCCGCATCGGTGCCCGCCACCTCCACCACCAGCACCCTCACCCTGAGCGCCAGCGCAAGCGCGACGCTCGGCACGGTCGTCGCCGTGGTGCGCGCCAAGACCACCGGCGCGGTCGACGCCACCACTCAGCTGGTGGTCGGGGTGGCGCCCTGAGTGGCGGGATCGGCGCGCGGATTCGGGCGAAGGTCAATAACTGCGGGAGTGCTGACGCTGCTGGTGTCGGCGTGCAATGCGCCCGAGCCGGTGTCGTTGTTGCCGGACTCCGGGCCGCCACCCTCCATGCGCCTCGCCGTGAGCGGCGCCGCGACGCTCGGCCTTGGCTCGACGGCTGTGGTGACGGTCACCGTGCTCCGCGAAGGTGATTTCACCGGCCTCGTCACATTGAGCGCCGACGGCCTTCCCGCGGGGGTAACCGGGACCTTTGCGCCTCCGACAGCGCCAAACGCCGCGAGCGCCACGAGCACGCTGACGCTCCAGGCGGCTCTCACCGCGACGCCGGGCAGCTTCATCGCCACAGCGCGGGCCAGGGCCGCCGTGGTCCACGATGCGACGGCCGATCTCCTTATCACCGTGAATCCCTAGGCCCGCAACGGTTCGTCCTGTCTAGGCCTTCGCCTTCGCGGAAATGGCCAGCCCCACGCCGCCCAGAATCGCCACCGCCGAGAGCGCGAGCCGGAGGGAAATGCGCTCACCGAGAAGCGCCGTGCCGCCAAGCGCCGCCATCACCGGCACCGTGAGCTGGACGGTACCGGCGCGGGTGGCGCTCAACCGGGGAAGCACGGCGTACCACGCCGCGTAGCCCAGTCCGCTGGCGATCGCCCCGGAACCCACCGCAAACCACACCCCCACCGGGCTCACATGGGCCTGCGGCAGGCTCGCCGCGGCGAGGGCGAGGCCGAACGGCGTGGCGTAGAGGAAACCGTCCGCCGTTCTGGGCAGCGGCGCTCCGGCCGATCGCCCCCGCAGGGAATAGAGTCCCCACGCCACGCCGGCCACCATCATCAGCAGCGCACCACGCAGCGACGGCGCACCCAGCCCGGGCAGGTCGAGGTACACCAACCCGGCCACCGCCACGATCAACCCGACCCATTCCATGGCGTGGGGGCGCTCACCGGAACGGAGTCCCGCACCGATCATGGTGAGCTGTACCGCCCCGAACAGCAGGAGCGCACCGGTTCCGGCGGGCAGGCTCAGGTAGGCGAACGAGAATGGAGCCGCATAGAGGAAGAGCAGGATGGCACCGGTCCACCGGTCGCTGGATGACCGGCGCGGCTCCTTCCGGGAGCGAACCAGCAGCGCCAGCACGATCGCGCCCGACAGCAATCGGATGGCGGTGAACGACGCCGGATCGATGCGCCCCGAGCCGAGCGCCAGCCGCGCCAGGACCGAATTGGCGGCAAAGCAGAGCAGAGCGAAGGCGCCGAGCCAATTCACGGGAGGGGCGGGGCGCTCGCGGGGGGATGACGGTGATGGGTGCGCTGCTCGTACCCATAGGCGAGGCGAATCAAGGTCGCCTCGCTCCAGGGGCGCCCGAACAGCGTGAGGCCGGCGGGGAGCACGCCCCGGGTGTAGCCCATCGGAACGGTGATGGCCGGGAAGCCGGTTGCCGGCGAGAACAGCTGGCTGTTGTCGCCGTGAGGCGTATTCAGGTCTCCGATCAGGCGAGGCGGATTGCTCCAGGTGGGATACACCAGGGCGTCGAGCCGCTCGGCGTCCATCAGCGCGAGCACCCCGCGGCGAAGCCGGGCGCGGAACTCCTCGAAGTTGCGGCACCCGCCGCTCTGTGCCGGGGCGGTATCGGCCGCCTGCGCGGTGTTGAGGCGCAGCTCGATCGAGGGATGGAACCGGCGGGAGCGGATCACCGCCTCGAGGTTCTTGACCGGCACCTTGTCGTTCTGCCGGGCCAGCCAGTCGTTCAGATCGAACTTGAACCGGTTGCAGCTTCCGGTCTGGGCTCGCCGCCACTCATCGAGGCTGTCCACCACCACCGAGTCGATCACGATCGCGCCGGCGCGCTCCAGATCGGCCACGGCGGCGCGGAACACCTGCAGCACCTCGGGGTCGGCCGAGGGACGATTGTACGCCTGGCGCAGGACACCGATCCGGGCGCCTTTGAGTCCATCCGGACGCAGCGCGGCGAGATAGTCCTCGCGGGGACGGCCCCGGCTCGCGGCGGTGACGGAATCGTCGGGATCCTCGCCGGTGATGACCTGGAACACCGCCGCCGCGTCCGCCACCGTGCGGGCCATCGGACCGGCGATGTCGGCGGTGTAGTTGAGCGGCACCACGCCCGCGCGGCTGGTCAGCCCCATGGTGGAGCGGATGCCGACCAGCGCGTTATGGGCCGACGGTCCGCGGATCGAATTGCCGGTATCGGTCCCCAGTCCGACCTCGCCCAGGTTGGCCGACACCGCCGCGGCGGTGCCGCCGCTGGAGCCGGCGGTCACCCGGTCCAGAGCGAACGGATTCTTGGTGTACCCCGGCAGGATCGAGCTCACCGTCTCATACGGGGTGAACGCGAACTCGGCCATGTTGGACTTGGCCAGCACGATCGCCCCCGCCTCCCGGACCCGCCGCACCAGGAAGGCATCCCGGCCGGACACGTAACCCGCGAGCGAGAGCGAGCCCGCCGTCACCGGAAGGTCCCTCGTTTCGAAGTTGTCCTTGACGATCATCGGGATGCAGTGGAGCGGACCGGTCGGGCCGCCGGCCCTGGCGCGGGCATCCAGCGAATCCGCCACCCGGAGCGCGTCGGGATTGACCACGATCAGCGCGTTGATCGCCGGGCCGCTCTTGTCGTACGCCGCGATGCGCGCCAGGTAGCGCTCGATCAGTCCCCGGCAGGTGAGCCGGCCCGCCGCCATCGCCGAGTGAATGCCGGCGATGGTGGCTTCTTCGACCGGGAACGGCGCCTGGCGCGCCCAGGCCGGACTCGCGACCGCCGCGAGCAGCGCGGCGGCGCGGCACCACCGACTCATGGAATCAGGGCGCCCTGCCCGCGCTTCCGGGCCAGCTTGGCGTTGAAGCTCGCCACCTCGGACTG
>DASYPZ010000113.1:0-17009 GCA_036006105.1 Gemmatimonadales bacterium
CCCCAGCGCACTCCGGCAGTCCGCGCCGAATCCTCCTTGAGGTACCGGTCGGTCGATGCGATCTCCTCGCCCCAAAGAAACGTGATGCTCCGCCCCGGGTTTTCCCGGCCGGAGCGCACCAGGGACGCCGTAACCCGCGCCATCTCGGCGAGGTCCCCCACCCCCGACGCGTTGTCGTTGGCGCCCGGCTCCTGGATGTGGGCGCTGAAGACCAGGCGGTCATTCGGCGCCCTGGCGCCGCGCACGTCGGCGATCAGCGTGAGCTCATCGGAACGGTAGATCCGGGTCGAGAGCTCGGCCCGCACCCGCACCGGACCTCGGGCCAGCGCCGAGCGCAGGGTCGCGCGGGCGGCAAAGGAGAGCGGGATGCCCCAGCCGGTGTGCAGCGAATCGTAGGGAATACCGGTGAACTGAATGGAGGTCTGGTTCACCTCGGGCCTGGTGTAGGCGGGCATCGAGTACGCCAGAACGCCGAGGGCACCTCGTTTTCTCACCATCTCGGTCCAGAGTGCCCGCAGCGACATGTCGCCCAGCACGATCCGCCCCGATACGTCCTTGCCGGCCAGATCCGCGGCGCTGCCCTTGCCGACGTCGACCAGCTCCGCCTCCACCCCTCCCGTCGGGGTGGAGACCGAGTACATGCCGAGCATGTGCCGATTGGTGGCGTACCGGAGAACCGGGACCGGCTGCCCGACGATGGTGAGCGCGCCGTCGACCGGCTCCCAGGTGGGCTCCCGCATCGGCCGGTGCTCGATGCGATAGGTCAGCCGGTCAGTCGGTTTGGCGCGCTCCTCGAGCACGAAGCCCGCGCTGTCGAGGATGCCCGCGACCCGGGCGATCGTGGCGTTGAAGCCGGTGTTCCCGGCCACCCGCCAGTACTGCGCGACGAAGGCGGTGGTCGCGAGCGCGCGGTCCCCGGACAGCTCCGACCGCACCTCGGCCAGCGCCCGAGCGAGTCTCGGCTCCGAGGGACGAGCGCCCTGCGCGCGCGCCAGAACCGGCCAGGCGACGAGGGCGAGGACGGCGGAGCGCAGGCCGGCGAAAAGGCTAACTGGTCACCTTCCAGTACACGGCGTAGCGCTCATCGAAGAGCTTGTTGAACGGCACCAGGGTGACATCCCGGGTCTGGCGGGTGGTCTGGAACTCCCCCGGTTGGGCGCCGGGCTTGATCCAGGCGGCGAGATCGGCGCCATGCGCCACGAAATCGGGCGCCGGAATCGGTTCGAGGGGATAGCCGGGAACGGTGCGCGGCTTGGTCGGCTCCGCGCGAATCGTCGCCGCTGTCAGGCCCTCGGTCCCCAGCTTGCCGGCCAGCACCAGCGGGCCATACATGAACGCCTGCACCGAGGGATCGTCCGGCATCGGGTGCGCGTGGAGTCCCATCGGAAGCTTTACCGAGAGCCGGTCGCCATCCTTCCAGGTGCGATCCAGCACGTAGTATCCACCGGGCCCGGCAAATCCTTCCAGCGGCTTCCCGTTGAGCGTCGCGCCGTTCGCACCGGTGGCCCAATAGGGAACCCTCACCTTGAGCGCGAAGGCGGCGGGCTTCGGCGTGTGGACGGTGAGGGTCGTGCCCTGTTCCACCGGAAATCCGGTTTCCTGGGTCACCTTCACGCCGTGCTCCTGCCAGTCCAGCTCCGACGCGGCGAACAAGTTGACGAAGAGGCTGTGCTGGTCCTGGAAGTAGATGCTGTCGCCGAGCTTGGCAAAGGCTTCGCTCATCGTGCCGGTGCAGCACCAGTAATCCTGCGTGGGTGTCCCGAACAATTTCCACAGTCCGGCCTGCAGGTTGACGTAGTAGAGCTTGTTTCCGTCCGACGGGTGCTGGCTCCCCACGATGCCGTTCCAGAGCGCACGCTCGTAGTAGTCGGCGCAGGCCGGATCGCCGGTCCATCCGAAGACATGCCGGGTCAGCTTCAGCATATTGTAGGTGACGCAGTCTTCCTGCGTATACCCGCTGAGCTGGGTGGACAGCACGCCCGGCTCGGCGCCCCAGCCTTCGCCGTTGCTGGTTCCGCCGGTCGCGTAGGCGCGCATGCTGGTCACCTCGCGCCAGAAGTATTCCGCGATCCTCCGGTACCTCGGGTCTCCGGTCAGCTCGTAGCGCCGGGCGGCGCCGATGATCTTGGGGATGAGCGTGTTGGCGTGCAGGCCCTTGAGCTGATCGACGCCCTGCGCCAGCGGCGCGAAGACCCGCTCGTGGTCGAACCGACGGGCGGTCCCTCGTAACCCGGGGTCCTCCGCCACGACCGACAGGTTGTACAGCACTTCGTTCATCCCGCCGTACTCCCGCTCCAGCACCCGCGCCATGTCGTAGTCGCCGAGCGGCTGGGTCCAGCGGGTGGTCCAGCGTGCCATGCCCTTGGCCAGGTCGAGCGCCTGGGCGTTGCCGGCGTGCACGTGCATGTCCAGAAGACCGGCCATGATCTTGTGGTAGGTATAGAACGGCGCCCACACCGGTTGATCGGCCCGGAGCCGGTCGAAGAATTCCTCCGGAAACGCGCTCAGGTAGCCATTCGGCTGCTGACACCGTGCCAGCTCGGCCACCAGCCCGTTCCCTCGCGCCTTGAGCTCCGCATCCCCCTGGGCCGCCATCAGCGCGCACGCCGAGAGATAGTGTCCGGTGTAGTGCCCGCGCAGCTCGTTGACCGGCGCCTCCCAGCCTCCCAGCGGCTCGGCGTTCGAAGGCAGCCCCGCCTTCAGACGGAAGGTATGGAGCAGCCGGTCGGGATTCTGCGCCAGCAGGAATTTCCGGTTGATCTGCATCTCGTCGTACAGCGGCCCGGGCAACAGGCGAACCCGGGACAGATCGAAGGGCTCCGCGGCCGGCCCGGCCGGGGAACCACTCGCCGTCCACCGGCGGGACAGCGGCAGGACCGCCGCGGCCGCGGACAAGGCGACAAAGTCTCTGCGCTTCATGGGATGCCTCCCAGCTCTTTTGCCTTGGCGATGGCGGCGGCCATCGCGTCCCGGTGTTTCGTAAAGGTGTCGTCGACCACGGTGATGGTCGGGATCGGGCCCGGCGCGATGGAGAGGGTCTGCTCGTCGAACCGGCCGAATCCCGACTCGTGCACGCCGCTGCTTCCCCGGCCGGGCGCCGGGTGACTCAGATGCGAGAAGAACCGCGAATACTTCATGCCCGGCCTCGAATAGACGTGGAACAGCGGAAGGAACTCCATCAGCGCATCATAGGGGAATTCGCCGCAGGCGAGCACCCGGGGGTATCGGGCCCGAAGATCCGCCACCATCCGGCGGGTTCCCTCGTGCATGTCGGCCTTCTGATTGTTGATCCAGCCCCCGGAAATGTCCAGGAAATATGCGTCCGCCCCGTACCGTTCGATCACCTCGGCGATGCGGTCCGTGAGCCACCGGCGCCAGGACTCGATGCCGAGATTCATGTACGCCGACCACCCCTCCTGGTGCCGATCGTTGTCCCAATCCACCCAGTTGAGGTCGAACTGGTCGCCGTCCACCCGCTGGGTCACCGCATCGGCGAATTTCGCGAACTCCGGGTGACGCCGGTTGGCCGTGTTCATCCCGAACATGGGCATGAATCTGAATCCCAGGCCGTGGCCTTCGTCGATCAGCCGCTTGAGCCCCTCGGCGCCGCCCATTCGCGGGTCCGCCTGGTACAGCGGATAGTTCCAGTAGTACCGGCCGTCCCAGGCCGGCAGGAATACCAGGACCCGGTCGGCGGGAATTCGCGTCGCAGTCCAGCGCAGGATGTCCAGCATCCGGCCAAAGTCGTTGAACACGAAGCCGGTGAAATGCGCGCCGTGCAGGGCGAGCACCAGGGCGGTCTTCCGAAGCCAGTCCGGCGCGTCCGGCCGGGTCTCCCACGCCGGGAGCCGATAGGCGGTCTCGAGGTGACGATAGTGCCGCTCGGTGGCGGCCTCGAGGGACGCGCTCTTGGCCAGGCGCCAGACCGGCACCTGCAGGCGCGGCTGATCCAGCCACCCTTCCGCCTCGAAGATCGCTTCGGCCCGATAGCCGGCCTCGCCGGGCTGCAGGAAGAATCGCTTGGCCCGAACCTTGTCGTCGAGCGAGGAGAGCGACCAGATCCCCCGGGTTTCGCTCACGATGGCCACATGGGGCGTGCCCATGCCGCCGGCCGTGTTGCCGCCGAACAGGTCGCCCGCGCCGAAGGGATAGCCGAACAGCAGCTCGTCCTCGCCGGGATCGAAGGCCGTTCCCCCGCCGATCGAAATCTTCCCGCGCGGCAGCCCCCGAATCACGGTGCTGACGCTCTTGATCGGCTGATCCATGACCGCCTCGGCGTCCCATTCGATCGTGTCGCCGCTCAGCCGAAACCGGGCCGTCAGCCGTCCGGGAACGCGTTGCTGGCCGCCCGCCCATACCAGGCCGTTGGCGCTGAGGGTCAGTCGATCCGCCGCGGCTTCGGCCTTCATGCCGTCCAGGTCGAGTCCGTAGACGTTCTCCCGGGTGAAGATCAGGAATCCGAACCGGTAACCGGCGAATTCGACCGACGGCTCCGGAAAATCGAAACTGAACTTCTGGAAGGCGCGTCCCCGGGGCGGCACGAAGACTTCGGAGGTGGAGACCAGCGGAAGCACGGCGCGGCGTACCGGCCCGGCGGCCGAGGCGATCGTCGGGGCGGGCGGAACCAGGCCCGACGCGCCGGTCAGACCCGCCGCACCGACCGCCCGGAGCCACTCGCGACGGGAAAAATCATCAGTCATGACGCGATCCGGACGAAGTCACGCTGTAGGATAGCCCTGGCGGGAGGGCCCCGCCAACGGGTGAACGAAACCCGTCGGCACCGCTCCCATTGACATTTTATGGGAAGGGCGGTTCCTTCCATAAGACCTTTATGGGGACACCATGACCACGACCACCTCGCTCGACCTGCTCCAGGGCACCCTGGACCTGCTCGTGCTCAAGGCCCTCTCCTGGGGCTCCTCCCACGGCTACGAGGTCGCGACCTGGATCGGGGAGCGCTCCGATCTCGCGTTCCTGGTCGAAGAAGGCGCCCTCTACCCCGCCCTGCACCGGCTGGAACGCCGGGGCTGCGTCGAATCCGAATGGGGGCTGTCGGAGAACAACCGCAAAGCCAAGTACTACCAGCTCACGGCCCGGGGCCGGGCCCAGCTGCGAGCCGAGGTGTCTCTCTGGGAGCGGTACGTGAGCGCGGTGGGCAAGGTGCTCCGCACCGCGGAACGGTAGGCACGACATGACGCCATCACGCCGGTTGTTTCGCCTGAGCGGCAAGGAGCCCGGACCCGGTGAAGACGTGGCGGCCGAGTTCGAGGCGCATCTCCAGCACAAGACCGAGGCGTTGATCAGGAGCGGGATGGCTCCGGACGAGGCCCGCCGGGAAGCGGAGCGCCGGTTCGGTACCCTCTCCCGATACGCGGCCGAATGCCGGGTCATCGATACCGCGGAGCGGAAGGAGCGGCGCCGCCGGGAATGGTGGGAGGGGGCCGTGCAGGATCTGCGGCAGGCGGGCCGCGCCCTGCTCCGCGCGCCGGGATTCACCATCACCGCGGTGCTGGTGCTGACGCTTGGCATCGGACTCAACGCCACCGTCTTCTCGGTGCTGCGCGGGGTGGTCCTCAAGCCGCTGCCCTATCCCGAATCCGACCGGCTCATCAAGCTCTATGCCAGCAACCCGAAGGACGGGTGGCCGCTCTTTTCCGTGTCTCCGGCCGATTTCTACGATTGGTCCCGCGAGAGCAAGAGTTTCCACTCGATGGTCGCCTGGACCGCCTCCCAGGTGGCGGCCACCGGCATGGGGCCGGCGGAGCAGCTGCCGGTCGTCTCGGTGACCAGTGGGTTCCAGGCGGTGACCGGGGTGGCGCCCATGATGGGCCGCGGTTTCGCCATCCCGGAATTCGAGGCCGGGGCGCCGCTGGTGACGATCCTCTCCTATGAGACCTGGGCCCGTCAGTTCGGTCGCGAGGCGGGGGTGCTGGGCAAGCGCTGGATCCTCGACGGCGAGAGCTATGAGATCATCGGCGTGATGCCGAAGGGGTTCGAGTTTCCGATCGGACAGACCTCGGCGTGGCTCCCCTTCCACACCCCCAAGGACGTTGCCACCCAGCGGGGCGCCCACTACCTCGATGTCGCCGGCCGCCTGGCCGGTGGCGCAACCGTGGCGGGTGCGAAGAGCGAGCTGGTGACCCTCGCGGCGCGGATCGAGAAAGAGTTTCCCAAGTCCAGCGCCAACTGGACCGTCGACCTGCGGCCGCTGCACGAAGACGTCGTGGAAGACGCCCGGCCGACCCTGATCCTCCTGATGACCGGGGTCGCGCTGCTGCTGATCCTGGCCTGCGCCAACGTCGCCAACCTGGTGCTGGTCCGCGCCATCGGCCGGAGTGGCGAGGTGGCGCTTCGCAGCGCGCTGGGCGCCGGGCGCGGTCGCCTGCTCTGGCACGGCGCGAGCGAGGTGCTGGTGCTGGTCGGGATCGGCGCGCTCGGCGCGATTCCCGTGGCGGTGTTCGGCGCCAGCATGATCCGGCGCTTCGCGCCGGAAGGTGTGCCGCGCATCGAATCCGTCCGCCTCGATGCGCCGTCGCTGCTGTTTACCCTCGGCGTCACGGCGCTCGCGGCGCTCCTGGTGAGCCTGGCGCCGGCGCACCGGATTGGCCGGGTCGATCTGCGGACCGCGCTGTCCGGCGGAAACCGAAGCGTGGGCACCCGCAGGGGCCTGCACCGCTGGCTGGTGACTCTCGAAACCGCGGTGGCGCTGGCGCTCCTGGCCGTGGCCGGCGTACTGGTGAAGAGCAAGCTGCGGCTGGAGCAGGTCAACCCGGGCTTCGACCCGAGTTCCACGCTCACCGCGAGCGTGTCGCTCCCGGACAAGACCTACGGCAAGAGCGAAGCGATCGTCCAGTTTCAGAACGAGCTGCTGCGCCGGCTTCGCGCCATCAACGGCGTCCAGTCCGCGGCGCTGGCGTTTGGTTTGCCGTTGACGGGGTTCGGGTACAGCTCGAGCTTCACCATCGACAGCGTGCCGGTTCCGGACGGCGTCAGTCAGTCGGCCCAGCTTCGCCTGGCGTCCACCGACTACTTCACGACCCAGCGGATCCCGGTCGTCGCCGGCCGGGGGTTCACCGCGGAAGATCGGCGCGGCGGGCGTCCTGCCGTCGTCATCAGCCAGGCCGCCGCGAAGAAATTCTGGCCGGACGGGCGGTTCCTGGGCCGGTTCGTCCGGGTGTCCGCGCAACCGGGACCGGACGACGACCGGCCCCAGGGCTACGTCGTGGGTGTGGTCGGTGACGTGCGGGAACGCGGGCTCGACAAGGAGCCGCGAGCCATCATCTACGGCAACACCGAGATGGTGCCGGAGAGCTACCTGACCATCGTGCTCAGGACCACGGTCAAGCCGCTGTCCCTGGTCGCCGAGGTGAGGAAGGTGGTCGCGGCCATGGATCCCGACATCCCGGTGAGTGAAGTGCAGACCATGGAAGACGTGGTCCGTCACGCCTCCGCGTCGCAACGGTTTCGCGCCTGGGTGATGGGGTTCTTCGCGCTGCTCGCGGCGGCGCTCGCGGGTCTCGGCGTCTACGGAGTGATCTCCCACATCGTGGCACAGCGTACCCGGGAGATGGGTCTTCGGCGCGCGCTCGGCGCCAGCGACTCGCAGGTGGTGGGCGAGGTGGTGCGATCCGGCATGCGCGATGCCGCCCTGGGCACCGCGGGCGGTCTCGCCGCCGGGTGGCTCATCGCGCGCAGTCTGGCCAAACTGCTCTACCAGGTCGCCCCGGCGGATCCGGTGGTCATGGGACTTTCCGCCGCGTTGTTCCTGGGCGTGGCGTTTACGGCCTGCTGGATTCCGGCTCGCCGGGCCACCCGCGCCGATCCCGTCATCGTGTTACGCGGGGAATGATCCGGGCGTCGGTCATCCTTGCGCTGGCTTACCTCGCCGGAGTCGCCTGCCGGTCCGGACATTCATGCGAGGTACCCGGGTAGCTCAGGGTACGGCGCGGAGCCTGGTCACCGCCACAGAGTCCAGCCAGCGTCCCCGAAGCACGACCCCCGCCGGACGACCCAGGGTTTCGAATCCCAGCAGCGGATTGGCGTCCAGCAACAACAGGTTGGCGCGCTGCCCCGCCGCGACCGTTCCCCAGTCCTCGGCCTCCCGCATGAACCGCGCTGGCGCGCTGGTCGCTGCCTCGAGGGCCTGATAGCGAGTCAGGCCGGCTTCGACCATCGCCTCGAGCTCCCGTTGCAGGGAATAGCCCGGCACCAGGACCGCATTGGGGAGGTCGGTCCCCGCCAACAGGGGAACCCCGGCCCGCGCCAGCGCGCCCGCCAGGCGGAGCTGATACTCCGTCCAGCGGTTGTATCGGACACCGGGCTGCACCGGCCGATTTCCCTTGAGCCGTATGGAAACCGAGGTCCAGAAATCGCGGATCGCGGCGGGCGCGGCCAGCGCTTCGGGACGATTGATCAGCGAGTCGTACCGCCCGGTTGCGATCAGGGCGAGCTGGATCATGCTTTCCAGCGTCGGGGTGACCCACATCCCGGAGCGCTTGATCCGATCTGCGATGCCAGGAATCTGCAGCGTGTCCAGATCGTGTCCGACCACCGAGGCGACCGTCTTGTCCAGGTGCTCCAGGCCCGTCATCCCCGAGGCGAGGACCCCATCGAAGCCGACCGCCTGAGGGATGTGTCCCGAGGACAACATCCCGAATCGTTTGGCGGTGGCCAGAGCGGCGTCGAACACTTCCCGAGACAGCCCGTCGTAAATCTTGATCTGATCGTACCCCGCCGCATGCTGGGCGACCACGACGGCTTCCGCTTCCACCGCGGTGGCCGGAGTGACCTTGTTGGACCAGGGAATGTCGCCGCCGGCAATCATCGGCCCGCTGACGATGAGCCGCGGACCCGTCAGAGAATCTGACTCGACCGCACGCCGCCAGCCCAGAACCTGGGGGGACCCGTTGAGGTCCCGCACCGTCAAAACACCGTAGCCGACGAAAATCGGAAGCTCCCCGGTACCGAAGAGATGCACGTGCATGTCGGCCAGGCCGGGCATCAGGTACCTGCCCCGACCATCCACCACCGTCGCGCCGGCCGGAACCGGCGTCGATGCAATTGGTCCGATCGCCCGAATCCGTCCGCCCGCGATCACGACATTCTGATGCTGGAGCACCTCGGTGCCGGACATGGGAAGCACCGAGACGTCCCGGAAGGCGAGCGTATCCGCCGCCGGTCCCGGCCCGGCGAGCGTCAGGGCGGCGATCAGCGCGTTACGAATCATCGGGAGATTCCTGGATGGAGGGGCTAACCCGCGCCATGACGGCGTCGGCGAACCGGATGGCGCCGGGAAGAAACGAACGGTAGAGCCGTCGCGCGAGCGCCCGGGCCGCCGGGCCGGGCCAGGACCGGGGCAGCAGGGCGAGGGGGAGATCGGGATCGTCCCACGCGGTCTCGAGGTACTCGAACACGACCGCGAACCGCATCAGGAACGCCTGGTCGGCAGAGCGGGCCAGCCGCGACACGGCGTCCCGGCGATACTTCGCGACGAAGGCGCGGTATCGGTCCGCAAGGTCATCGAGCGACCAGTGCCGCGCCACGAATTCCCGGTCCCCTTCCCCGTGCACCCGGCGGCAACGAAATACCTCCAGCACGTCCCGGACGCCCAGCTCGGCCGCAGCCGAGAGCAGCCTGGCCGACCGGTCCCGCGGATGAATCAGGAGGCCGGCTCCGGTCGAAGCGAAACCCTCTACCCGGGCGATTTCCCGGAACCGCTCCCGTTCCAGGCGTCCTTCCGAGCCGGCCTGGAACTGGACCAGGGTCCACTGACCATCCCATTCCGCCGGCGCTTCCTGCATGATCTTCTCGAGGCCGGCCTCGGCCTCCGCCCGCGCAAACGGGGTCAGGCGATAGAGCTTCATTCGCCCGACCGATCGGGAGAGGAGCTCCCGGCTTCTCTCCATCCGGTAGAGGGTCTGCCGGATGGCGCCGGTCTCGTGCCCCAAGGCGCCCAGCGCCGAGACCAGCCAGGGTCCCGGCAGCTCGCCGCCCCGCCGGGTGCCGAAATAGCTGAACGCCGAGTAGACGCTGTAGCTGACCGGGGCGTCCAGGACTGCGGCGCGGTAGGGCGCCAGGGAACTCGCGGGACGGCCGATAGTTGACATATTCATATAGTGATACGCAAATCTGTCAACTATTGTTTCCTGGCCCGGCCGGTGTTCCGGTTGCGCCGGGTCCCCGCCGGGCGTTTCTTGGGTCCCATGTCCCAGCCAGCGCTCCTCCCCCTGATCCGGCGTGCCGTGGAGAACCCGGGGCGAACCGCAGTCGTCGATGCCGGTGGCGACCACTCCTACGCCGACCTCTCCCAGGCCTCTGCCCGCACCGCCTCCAGTCTTCTCGACGGCGCCTCGGATCTCGCCGAGGCGCGGGTCGCGTTTCTGATACCTCCCGGGTTCGATCACGTCGCGGTGCAGTGGGGCATCTGGCGGGCCGGCGGCGTGGCCGTCCCTCTCGCCTCCTCGCACCCGGCTTCGGAGCTCGAATACGTGATCCGGGATTCCGCGGCCGCCATCGTGGTGGGCGACGCGGGATCCGCCCCGATGCTTGAACCGCTCGCAAGCGCGGCGGGCGCGCGCTTCCTCTCCGTGGCCGAAGCGGCGGCTCATGAGATCGGTGTCCTGCCGGCCGTGGCGGAGAACCGGCGCGCCGTGATGGTGTACACCAGCGGCACCACCGGAAAGCCGAAGGGCGTGGTGCTCACCCACGCCAACCTCCGGGCCCAGATCACATCGTTGATCGACGCGTGGGGCTGGAGCGGCACCGATCGGATTCTCCTGGTCCTGCCGCTGCACCACGTGCATGGGATCGTGAACGTGGTCGGCTGCGCGCTCTGGGCCGGCGCGGTGTGCGAGATGCTGCCCAGATTCGACGCCGAGGAAACCTGGCAGCGGATCGAGTCGGGCCGGCTCACGCTGTTCATGGCGGTGCCGACCATTTACCGCAAACTGATCGCTGCGTGGGAAGCGGCATCGCCCGAGCGTCAGGTCCGCATGTCGGCGGCGTGCCGGGGCCTGCGCCTCATGGTCTCGGGCTCCGCCGCCCTTCCGGTTCAGACCCTCGAGCGTTGGCGGGAAATCAGCGGCCATACGCTGCTCGAGCGTTACGGAATGACCGAGCTCGGCATGGCGCTCTCCAATCCCCTCACCGGTCAGCGCCGGCCCGGATTCGTGGGCGCGCCGTTGCCCGGCGTGGAGGTCCGCCTTGCCGACGAGACAGGTGCCCCGGTGCCGGCCGGTACGGCAGGTGAGATCGAGGTGCGGGGACCCAATGTCTTCCTGGAATACTGGCAGCGTCCCGCCGACACCGCGGCGGTGTTTCGCGACGGCTGGTTCAAGACCGGTGACACCGCGGTCATGGACCAGGGGTCATACCGCATCCTGGGCCGGAGCAGCGTCGACATCATCAAGACCGGCGGATTCAAGGTCTCGGCGCTCGAAATCGAGGAGGAGCTGCGCAGTCACCCTGACATCGCGGAATGCGCCGTCGTGGGTATCCCGGACGAGGAGTGGGGCGAGCGGGTCTGCGTAGCCGTGGAACCGGCCCCTGGCACTGCGCTCACGCTCGGAGCGCTGCAGGCCTGGGCGAAGGAACGGCTGGCTCCCTACAAGGTGCCCCGGGCCTTCCGGACGGTGGTCGCGCTGCCCCGTAATGCCATGGGCAAGGTCATGAAACCGGAGGTCGCGAAGCTGTTTGCGGCAGCAACTTCCTGAGGCCAATGGGCGATCGTCGGGGCCCGTGCCGGTGTGCCGACGGAGAATTTGGCGCGCGTCTCCTCTCATGGGCCTCATGGGCCAAACTCGATCCATCCACGAACCCGCGGAATGACCTCGCCCGGTCGTTCTCCGCGACATCACAGGAGACAGCGCGATGATTGGCTTCGATCCCCGGGTCCGTCGATCGGCGACCTCGTTCGCCGGGCCGCTGGTCATGCTGGCCCTGGCCGGATGTGGCGACAAACCCGCCGCCAAAGGCGCCGAGGCGCCGCTACCCGCGCAGCCTGTCAGCCAGATTCAGGGACCGGCCGGTTCCATCCACATCGATGACGGTGGGTCCGGGGGGATCCCCGTGGTATTCCTCCACTCGTTCGCGGGAAGCACGGCCCACTGGTCGGCCCAGCTGGCTCACCTCCGGACCAGCCGCCGGGCCGTGGCAGTCGACTTCAGGGGGCACGGCCAGTCGGCCCCGCCGGCCAACGGCGACTACGCGGTGGAGTCTCTGGCTCAGGATGTGGCCGCGGTCGTGGATTCGCTCGGATTGACCCGGTTCATTCTGGTGGGACACAGCATGGGGGGATCGGCGGCGGTAGCGTACGCGGCGGCCCACCCGGACCGGGTGGCAGGACTGGTACTGGTCGGCGCGCCAGGCAAAGTCCCGGAGGCGCAGGCCAAGCAGATCATGGCCTCGCTCGACAGCAACTATGACAAGGTCATGGCGGCCTATTCGGAGAAGCTGCTGGCCGGCGCGCAGCCCGCCGTGCGGACCCGCTTGGTCGGCGAGATGGGCGGTGTACCGAAGGAGAAGAGTTTGACCATCATTCACGCACTCTTTGCCTTCGATCCACTGCCGGGGCTCAAGAGCTACACCGGCCCCAAGCTCATCGTGAGTACCGACAGCGGCAACGACCCGAACGATCTGCAGAATGCGATGCCGGAAGTTCCGCACAAGGCGATCACCGGAACCAGCCACTGGCCGCAGCTGGACAAGCCGGATGAGTTCAATGGGTTGCTGGACGAGTTCCTGGCGACCATTCACTGACGCCGGAGGCGACGCTCAGGACGTTGTGTATTCGGGAGCGCCGATAGGATTGAGGTCCTGGAGCAGCTGCGCCAGGGCGAGCACCGCCTCCTCTCCCACCGGCGGCCCCACGATCTGCATGCCCACCGGCATCCCGTCCGGGTCGAGCCCGCATGGCACCGATGCCACCGGCAGGCCGGTGAGACTCAACACAAATGTGGGGGCCAACCAGTCCACATACGTGCGCATCGTCCTGCCGGCGACGGTTTCGGGATAATTCTGCTCGACCGGGAACGGCGGCACCGCCATGGTGGGCGTGAGCAGGTGGTCGTAGCGCTGGAAGAGCTCGTGGAATCGATGCCAGATTCGGCCGCGCACCGTCTCCCCCTGCCCAATGTCCCTGCCCGCCGCCTCGACACCCGCCCTGGTGTTGTTCCGCACATTGACCCCGAAGCCGTCGAGCATGTCCATCCGCTCCGACATCCAGGACGCGAACCAGTGGCCCCGGAGCGCGAGGAAAGCGTCCCGTCCGTCGCTCAGGTCGAGGTCGATCCGGTCTACATGCACGCCATGCTGCGCCAGCCGGTCGGCGGCCTGGCGACAGACCGCCTCGACTGCGGGATCGATGCCGATGCGGGCAATGTCGGCGCAGTAGGCGACGCGCAGTCCGGGCAGCGGGCCTTTGTCGACCGCCGCCACAAAATCCCGGCGCTCGATCGGCTGGCGCAGCGGGGAGAATGCCGAAGGCCCGGCGATCGCCTGGAGCATCAGTGCCACGTCGAGCGCGGTGCGGGCCATGGGCCCGCTCACCTGAAGGGTGTCCCACACGAAATCGGTGGGCACCGTCGGCACCAGTCCGGGCGATGGTCTGAGCCCCACTACCCCGCAGAACGAGGCCGGGATGCGGAGCGAGCCGCCCAGGTCGGTGCCCTCGGCGAGCGCGATCATGCCGGTGGCGAGCCCGACCGCGCCGCCGCCGGTAGAGCCACCGGCGCTCTTGTCGGGATTCCAGGGGTTTCGAGTCCGGCCGAAGACGTCGTTCCAGGTGTTGCCGCCGGCCGCGAACTCGGGCGTGTTGGTCTTGCCCAGGATGATCGCATCCGCGGCGCGAAGCCGCTGGACCACCAGGGCATCCTGCTCGGGAAGGTGCTCGGCATAGAGCGGCGAGCCGAACGTGGTGCGCAGACCCTTCACCTGGGTCACGTCCTTGATCCCGACCGGCACGCCGGCCAGCGGGCCGACCGGCTCTCCCCGCGCGATCCGCTGCTCCAGCGCCCGGGCATCGTCCAGCGCCTCCGGGTTCAGGGTCACGATGGCATTGAGCCGGGGATTGAGTGCCGCGATGCGGGCAAGCGCCGCTTCGACCACGGCGACGGGGCTCAGCTCCCGGCTCGCGACCCTTCGCGCGATGGCCGTGGCGGTGAGATCGTGCATCAGGACCGGGGGCCCACAGATTTCACAGAGGAGGCATTCGAAAGTGTCAGATAGGCCGATCCCACGAAACGCTTGAATTGCAGCGAAGCGGTTCCGAAGTTCAGGAGTATCCCTCTACCGATGCCGCTCGCGGCAAGATAGTTGATGATTTGGGCTTCCTCTCTCGTGCTGATTCGATCCATGGCCTTTAACTCCACAAGAATCGCCCCGAAACAGACGAAGTCGGCCCGATAGCGAACTCCCAAGGGCACGCCTTTGTAGTGAATCGGCATGTCTACCTCACGATCATGAGGAACATCCCGTATTCCAAATTCGACTTCCAAGGCAGCCTGATATGCAGGCTCCAGAAACTCCGAGCCCAGGTTTCGGTGCACTTCCATTGCTGCGCCGATGATGGCGTATGTCTGCGGATCGCGGACGTCTTTGCCGGAGACACCACAAATGCGGTTCATCCGTGTAATCTGTGGGCCCCCGGTCCTGGAATTCGGAGCCAAACCCCGCGCCCGGTGCCGCGATCACGCCGCTAGGGATTCTTCGGCCAGTCTCCCTGCCACGCCACTGCCCGGCAGAAGGCGGCCTCCCCGCCCCGGAACTTCCACGGGAAGCAGCCCAGAATCATCCGCTTGTTCTGCAGCTCCGGCGCATCGATTTCCCCGCCCAGGTTCTCGATGTGCATGCAATCCTTGGGGAACAGCGCGTTGTGGGTCAGCTGATACGCCGAGTCCGGAAACAGCTTGTCGACCGCCTTCTTGCCGCCGAACTTTTCCTCCGCCTTGGCCCGCACCCGGGCCCAGTGGTCGTGCATGCCTTTGCCGAGAAACCGGCCGATGGGAAGGTTCATCGGATGGTCGGTCGAGATGCAGTCCACGCCCCAGATGTGAATCTCCTTCTTGAGCAGCCAGGGCACCATGTCGGGATGGGCACCCGGGTGCATGTGGATGTAACGCTCCTCGTCCGCCTCGGCGCCGAACTGCGAATGGACGTGGAAGCCGGTGTGCAGGATCAGCATGTCGCCCTGCTTGACCTTGACCCGCTTCTCGATCATCTGCGGGGTGTAGAGCGCCAGATCGCCCATCTCGTCCCGCAGATCCACGATCACCCCGGGGCCGCAGAGCCATTCCATCGGAATCTCGTCGATGGTGCGGCCGTTGGTGACGAAATGGCGCGGCGCGTCGAGGTGGGTGCCCATGTGATTCGAGGTCTGGATATACTGCGCATTGACCCCGTGCTCGGCCTTGCGCTTGATGTACTTGACCTCGAATGGCGGGTAGTACGGCCAGAAGGAGACTTCCTGATTGAGCGGTTGGGACAGGTCGTATGTTTTCATCGGGTCTCCGAAGTAGACTGACGCGGGCGGGTCCGCTCGAAGGCGCGCTCGAGGGCGCGGCCGGCGAGGACCCGGGCGAGCTGGCGACGATAGGCGGCGCTCGCGTGTATGTCCGACGGCGGATCGATGTCGCCCTGCACCGCCTCGGCGGCGGCCCGAATCACACCGGCATCGGGACGGAGGCCCTCCAGCGCCACCGCGACGCGCCCCGAGAGGACCGGCCCTTCACCCACGCTGAAGAGGGCGACGCGGGCGAGGTCGCACGCACCCGACTCGGCGACCGTGACCGTCGCGGCGACGCCGACCAGGGCGTAATCGCCGTGCCGACGGGCCTGCTCCAGGAAGGCGGAGCCGGAGCGCGGAGCGGGAGCGGGAATCTCGATGGCCGTGAGCAGCTCGGACGGGTCGAGCGCGGTCGCGAAGAGTCCGGTGAAGAACTCCCCGGCGGGAAGCCGGCGCTCTCCCGCCGCGCTGGTCAGCACCAGCGTCGCTCCCAGTGCCAGCATCACCGCCGGAAGCTCGGCGGCGGGGTCGGCGTGGGCCAGGCTTCCCCCGACGGTGCCGCGGTTGCGGATCTGGGGATGCGCGATGAACGGCATGGCCTCCGCGAGCAGCGGCGCGTGGGCCGCGACCAGCGGGCTGGTCTCGATATCATGTTGCCGGGTCATCGCGCCGAGCCGGATCCCGCCGTCCGGAAGCATGGTGATGCCCGCCAGCGCGGGGATTCCATTCAAATCGACCAGCACCTCCGGCGCCGCGAGCCGGAAATTCATCGCCGGGATCAGGCTCTGGCCGCCGGCCAGCGGTTTCGCCCCGGGCATCGCGGCGAGAAGGCCGAGCGCCTCCTCGGTGGAGGCGGGACGGAAATACTCGAAGGCGGCCGGCTTCACACCGGGTCCTTGCCGAGCCGGCGATCCAGCTCGGCGCTCATCGACTCGAGACCCTGCTTCAGCATCATGCGGCTCACCGAATCGAGCAGCCGCTGGCCGACGGCGGCGATCTTCCCGCCGACCATCATGTCCGCCTGGTAATGCATCGTGGTGGCCGAGCCCTCGGCGGTGAGCCGGACCGCGGCGCTGCCGCGCGTGAAACCGAAGCGTCCCCGTCCTTCGATCTGCATCCGGTAGCTCTCGGGCACCACCTTGTCGGTCATGGTGATGACGACGTCGAACTCGGCCGCGGTAATCGGCCCGATCCCCACGCCCATCTTTCCCTCATAGCGGTCTTCGCTGACCCGCACCATGCTGGTGGCGCCCGGCAGGGTCTTGGCCAGGACCTCGGGATCGAGGAGCAGGTGCCAGACCACCTCGCGCGGCCCGGGGAAGGTGTAGGTGCCTTCGACGATCATGGAGCGCTCTTTCCCGCCGAGGCGATCAGCTCGAAGAGGCGATTGGGGCTGAGCGGAATCTCGGTGATTTCGACCCCGCTGCCGGCGAGCGCGTTCTCTACCGCCTGCGCGAAGACCGCGCCGGTCGGTATCGCGCCGGCCTCACCCACCCCCTTGGTGCCCAGC
>DASYPZ010000114.1:0-2471 GCA_036006105.1 Gemmatimonadales bacterium
GTTCGCCATCGCCTCGGTGCTGACGCTGAGTCTCGGCCTCGGCGCCACCACCGCGCTCTGGAGCGTGCTCGATCCGGTTCTCCTCCGTCCCCTGCCCTACGCCCGGTCGGACCGCCTGGTCGCGCTGCGGGAAACCAAGGCCAGCCGCCCGGAAGGGCAGAGCATCATCTCGCCAACCAATGCCCTGTTCTGGCGCGAGCGCGGCCATGCTCTTGAGGACATCGGCATCTACGGCTGGGCGAGCGTGACGCTCGCCGACGAACCCGCCGAGCAGCTCAACGGCCGCGCCATCTCGACCAACATGCTGCGCCTTCTGGGCGCCGCGCCGATGCTGGGCCGCGCCTTTGCCCCTGAGGACACGGTGCCCAACGCTCCGGTCGCCCTCCTGCTGAGCCACCGCCTGTGGATGCGCCGTTTCCACGGCAATCCGGCCATCATCGGCAAGACGGTGCGGGTGCGGGAGAGTCCGGCCGTGGTGATCGGTGTGATGCCGCCCGGCTTCCGCCGCCTCGGAGACGAGGAGTATTGGGAGCCGTTCCCGGCGACCGCCCCGATGCGTATCCCTCACGGGCGCTACGCCATGGCGATCGGACGCCTTGCACCGAGCCAGACAATCGAGGCGGCCGGCCGGGACCTCGCCGTCGTCGCGAAAGGGCTCGAGCGCGAATTCCCGAACTACGATGCCGGGTGGGGAGTTCGGATTCTTCCGCTGGCCGACGAGGTCACCGGATCCGCCCGCCCGGTGTTGTGGCTCCTGGGCGGCGCGATCGGTTTCGTGCTTCTGGTCGCATGCGCCAACGTCGCGAATCTGCATCTGGGTCAGGCCATTGCGCGGCGTGGTGAGCTCGCCCTCCGAGCTGCCCTGGGGGCGTCGCGCACCCAGGTGCTCCGTCAGTGGCTGGTCGAAGGTCTGCTGCTCGCCTTCCTGGGGGGCGCGATCGGGGTCGGGCTGGCAGTCGCGCTGGTCCGGGTGCTGGTCGTCTCGCAGATCAGCCAGATTCCCCGGCTCAGCGAGGTCGGGGTGGATCTGCGGGTGCTGGGCTTTGCGGCGCTGGTCACCACCCTCGCCGGCCTCGGATTCGGGCTCGCTCCAATGCTGGTGGTGCGTGAGGGCAGGCTGCGCGGGGTGCTTACCGGCCATGGCGGCGGCGATCCCAACCCGCGAGCCAGCAAGGCCCGGGCTGGCCTGGTGGTGACCCAGGTCGCGCTCTGTTTCATGCTACTGGTCGGGGCCGGGCTGGTGATCCGCTCGCTCCGCCAGGTACTCCGCCAGGAGTCGGGCATCGATCCCACCGGGGTGGTGAGCTTCGAGGTGAGCCTGCCGCGGCGGGACTACCCGAAAGTCGAGCAGCGACAGGCGTTCTTCCAGCAGCTTCTCGGCCGGGCCCGGGCATTGCCCGGCGTGAAACAGGCTGGCCTGGCCGCCTTCCTGCCGCTGCGACGGGTCCAGCCCTCCACCGGCTTCGCCATCGAGGGAGAGCCGCCGCCCGCACCGGGTCAGGCACCGGTCACTCAGGTGAATGAAGTGGACGGCGGTTATTTCGGAGCCCTCGGCATTCCCCTGCTCTCGGGACGCACGTTGGGACCGCAGGACATGCCCGGCGGCCAGCGCGTGCTGATGGTGAACCGGGCACTCGCGAGAATGCTGGGCGGCGAAGCCAAGGCCGTGGGCAGAGGGCTCAAGATCGCGTGGCGGGAGCCGGATTCGGTCTACACCGTCGTCGGTGTGGTGGGTGACGTGCGGACCGAGCGGCTCGACGCGCCCGCCCGACCGGTCGTGTACTTCGCGATCAGCCAGACCGACGCCGAGGCGTTGACCCTGATCGTCCGGGCAGCCGGCAATCCGCTTCCCCTCGTGCCCGTACTGCGTGACGAGGTCGGCCGGCTCGATCGAGGGCTGCCCATCCTCGATCTCCAGACGATGGCTGATCGGGTACACGACTCCGTCGCGGACCGCCGCTATCCGATGGCCTTGTTGTCCCTGCTCGGCGCCATCGCGCTCGCCCTCGCCGCGGTGGGCCTTTACGGCGTGCTCGCCTACGCGGTGACCCAGCGGCAGCGCGAGCTCGGCGTCCGGCGCGCCATCGGTGCGAGCGATGGGGCGGTGCTTCGCCTGGTGCTCGGGGGCGGATTCCGACTCATCGGGGTCGGGCTGCTGGTCGGACTCGCCGGGGCGCTGCTCACCACGCGGTTTCTCGGGAAGCTCCTTTTCGAGATCTCCCCGATCGACCCGGTGACCCTCGGTGCGACCGCGATGATCGTGGCGGCGGTAGCGTTCGCGGCGTGCTGGCTGCCGGCCCGCCGGGCGCTGCAAGTGGACCCGGTGATCGCATTGCGCGGCGAGGGATAGGAGGGTCATCAACCCCGCTCCATTCCGCACCTCCTCGCGCCCCCCCCGCTCTGACTCCCCTTGACATCTTATGGGACAAGCGCCAGCTTCCCATAAGACTCATATGGGAACACCCATGGCC
>DASYPZ010000115.1:0-7825 GCA_036006105.1 Gemmatimonadales bacterium
GAAGGGATAGAGAAAGAGCCCCAGGGTGAGCAGCACCGTCCCGGCTCGCATGGCGCCCGGCTCGCCGATCCGTCGCACGATCGGGCCCAGCAGGAGCGAGCGCATCACCAGCGACAGCGTCGCCACGTAGAGAAAGACGTAGCCGATGGTCTTCTCATTGAGACCGAACTCGTGCCCCATGTAGAGCGCCAGCACCGACGTCATCGCGGTGAAGCCCAGCATGCCGGCGGCATAGATCCAGATGAACCGGGGGACCGGCCCTCGCGGATGGCGGATCACCATCCAGGTGGCGTGCCAGATCGGCCGCCGCTCGGGAATCGGATCGCCGTCTTTCCGCGGCGGCTTCGATTCCGGGAGCCACTTCCAGGCGAAGACGACGTTGAGCAGACACAGCCCCGCGGCGATGAGCCCCGGTGCCGCCTGTCCCCAGTGGGCGGAAAAGGAGCCGATGACCGGCCCGATGATCAGGCCGACCGCGGTCGCCGACGACAGCCATCCCAGCGCGCGGGCCCGGTCGCCCGGGGCCACGGTATCGGCGACGTACGCCTGGGCCACCCCGGTGGTGCCGCCGCCCGCGCCCTGGATGATGCGCGACGCGAACAGCAGCCAGACCGCGTTGGCGAGACCGAAGATGGCGAAGGCCGCCGCGGACCCCAGCAGGCCCGCCAGCAGCGCGGGCCGGCGGCCGTAGCGGTCCGAGACCCGGCCCCAGATCGGCGCCACCAGGAGCTGCACCACCGAAAACGAGGCAATGATGGCCCCGATCATTTCCGGTGAGGCGTGCAGCTTGAGCGCGTAGAACGGCATGATCGGCAGGACCATGCCGAACCCGAGCATGTCGATCCCGCCGACCGCGATGAGCACCGACAGGCGGCGCCACTGATCCCGCTTCTCTCCTCCGGACGCGGCGCTCACCCGGCGGCCCCCCGGTTCTCGCCCGCCAGGAAGAAGACCCCCGCGGACAGCAGCATCAGCACCACGCCGAAGGCCGCGGCCTGCCCCACATCGGCCTGGCGCAGGCTCGACAGGATCTCGATCGAGATCGGCCGGGTGTCGTAGGTGTAGAGCATGATCGAGGTCACAAAATCCCCGAAAGCGGTGACGAAGGCGAGGCAGGCACCCGCCGCGAGCGCCGGCGAGAGCAGCGGGAGTATCACCCGCCGGAGCACCCGCACCCGGCCCGCGCCGAGGGACGCGGCCGCCTCTTCGAGCGATGGATCGAGTTGCCGGAATCCCGCCAGGACCGAGCGTCCCGCGATCGGCAGATTCCTTACGAGGTAGGCGAGGGGAAGGATCCAGACCGTACCGACCAGGATCACCCGACCCACCCAGGGCGCGTGCACACTGAAGGTGGTGGCGAGGGCGATGGCGAACACCGTCCCGGGCACGCCCCACGGCAGCGCCAGCAGGCCCTCCAGGAGGGGCCCCGAGCGGACCCGCAGCCGGCGGCTGAGGACGGCGACCGCCAGCGCCAGCACCAGCGCCCCGGCGGTGGCGACCGCGGCCATCCAGAGACTGGTCAGCAGCGGCGCGAGCCGGGCCGGATCGGCCACCAGCGCGCGATAGTTGAGCAGGGAGTACACCGGCGGCAGCGTCTCCATGGTCCAGGTCCCGCGCGGGACGAAGGACACCAGCAGCAGGGTCGCCAGCGGTAGCGTGAGCAGCAGGGCGAGCGTCCAGCCCGCCAGCGTCGCCACCAGCCGCGGGAGGGTCCCCACTTTGATGGCGGGCGCCGGGCCGACGCCTTTGCGGGCTCCCGTCGCGTCCGCGACACCCTCCGTCTTCCGCAGCAGGAACAGGCCGGAGATCGCCAGCAGGAGCAGCGCGGCCGTCTCCACCATGGCGAGACGGTCGTCTCCGTTCAGCTTGGTGCCGGTGATCTGCGTGGTCATGACCCGGAACCCGCCCCCGAAAAGATACGGCGCGCTGAACGACGCCAGCGACGTCATGAACACCAGGATCCCGGCGCCCGAGAGCGCCGGCCGCAGCAGCGGCAGGGTGACCCGACGGAAGGTGGCCCACCGATCGGCCCCGAGCGAGCTGGCCGCTTCGGTCAGGGAGGGATCGAGACCGGACAGCCCCGCGCGGGTGAAGAGGTAGAAGTAAACGTACATGGTGGCCACGTGCACCAGCAGCACGGCGCCGGCGCCCTCGAGCCGCCATGGCGGATGGTCCATCCCGAGCAGACTCTGGACCATGCGCGCCAGAAAACCGGTTTCCCCGAAGAGGAACATGAACGCCAGCACGCCCACCAGCGGAGGCAGCACGGCCGGCAATCCGAGCAGCGTGGCCACGACCCGCCGGCCGGGAAACGCGATTCGGCTGGTCAGGAATCCGAGCGGAATGCCCACCAGGCCGGCGCCGATGGCACTGGCCACCGAAAGACCCAGGCTCCCCGCCAGCGCCCGCCACTCGTTGCCTTCCCGCGCGAACCGCCCCACCGCTTCGAGCGTCCACCGCCCCGGTCCGCCGACCGCTTCGGCAAGCACCAGCACCAGCGGATAGACCACCAGCCATCCCAGCAGCAGGACCGCGGCCATTCCGATCAGCTCGCGACGGGTCGCGCGCCTCATGGCGCCTCCGCGCCGTAGAGATGGAGCCCTGCCCCGGTCGGGACGAGCCCGACGCGGCCCCCGGTCGCGGCCGCGTCCGCCGGCGCCAGCACCTCGATGGTCGCCTCCGGCGCGATGCGAACCGTGAACAGCGCATTGGCGCCGAGAAACCGGCGCTCGACCACCTCCCCCGAGAGCACACCCGGGTCGGCGGGAGCCATGCGCACCGCCTCGGGCCGGATCACCAGCCGCGAAGGTCCGCCCAATGAACCCTGATGGGGGACATTCCACGGCTCCGGGGCTCCGGGGAGCCTCACTCGGCTGACGCCGGCATCGTGAGACAGCACCTCGACCGGCACCAGGCTCGCCCGCCCGATGAAGCCGGCCACGAAGACCGACCGGGGCGACTGGTAGAGCTCCTCCGGCGTGCCGACCTGCTCCAGCCGGCCGGCGCGCAGCACCGCTACCCGGTCGGCGAGATCGAAGGCCTCTTCCTGCTCGTGGGTCACCAGCACGGTCGTGATGCCGATCTTCCGGATCAGCGCGCGCAGCTCCCGCCGGGTGCGCTCGCGCAAGGTGGGATCGAGATTGGAGAGCGGTTCGTCGAGCAGCAGAACGCGAGGCTCCGGCGCCATGGCACGCGCCAGCGCCACCCGCTGCTGCTGTCCCCCCGACAGCGCCCCCACGGCCCGGCGCTCCAGCCCGGCCAGCTCCACCATCTCGAGCGCCTCGCGGACCCGGCGAGCCCGCTCCTCCGGCGCCACCCCCAGGCTCTCGAGGCCGAAGGCCACGTTGCGGCCGACGTCGAGGTGGGGAAAGAGCGCGTAGTGCTGGAACACCATCCCGAACCGTCGCGCGGCCGGGGGCATGGCGGTGACGTCCTCGCCGTCCACCAGGATCCGCCCCGCATCCGGGGTGTCGAACCCCGCCAGCAGGCGCAGGGTGGTGGTCTTGCCGCTGCCGCTCGGCCCCAGCAGCGCGAGGAGGTCTCCTCGCGGCACCTGCAGCGAGAGCGAGTCGAGCGCGAACTGGGGGCCGAAACGGCGGGTTAGGCCTTCGAGGCGGAGATACCCGGAGGGATCCCCGCTCATGGCTTGCCGGTATTGCGGACCCGCTGGTCCCAATACGCCATCCAGGCCGGGCCGTCCCGGGCCAGCAGGTCCCAGTCGACCTCGGTTTCCTTCATTTGCTTCTCCACCCCCGCGATCCACTCGGGAATCGAGTCCGGCGGCAGGTCCCGCCGGGCCGGGAGCCGGAAGACGTGCCGCGCCGCCAGGAGGAGCGCCTCGTCGCTGGCCACCCAGTCGATGAAGCGCTGCGCCTCGGCGGGATGGCGGGTGCCGCGCACCAGCCCGATGGCATCGTCGATGACGACGGTGCCGCTCGAGGGAAACAGATAGTCCAGCGGTAACCCGCGCTGCCGGTCGATCAGCACGTCGGGCAGGTCCCACAACGTCACCAGCCCCTCCTGGCGCCCCAGCTTCTGGGTCAGCAGCAGGGGGCTCAGCACATAGGCGCGGGTCTGCCCGTCGAGCCGGCGCAGCCAGCTCATGCCGGCGGCGGTGTCCCCCGTCGACTTGAGGCTGCGATAGATGATCAGCCCCCAGATCGCCCGCATGGTCCCCGAGGCCATCGGATCCCGGATCAGGACCTGGTCCTTCCAGCGCGGCGCCAGGATGTCGTCCCAGTCGTGGGGGGCCGAATCGCGGGGCACCGCCGTGGAATTGAAGGCGATGACGGCCGGGGTGCGGTACACCGGCCAATAGAGATCACCCGGCCCGATGCCGCGGGGACCGACCTTGTCCGCCCAGGACGGCCGGTACGGAGCCAGCAACGAATCCGCCACACCGCGATCGAAGATGGTCGTCGGCCCTCCGAACCAGACATCGGCCTGGGGATTGGCCCGCTCGGAGCGGAGCCGGTCGAACACCTCCTGGCTTCCCATGTCGAGCCAGCGGATATCGATGTCGGGATTCCGGGCCTCGAACGCTTTCTCGAGCACGCCGAGCTGATCGGGACCGTGCGGTGAATACAGCACCACCGGCGTGCGCCGGTCTCCCCGCCCGCATCCGGCGAGGATCAGCAGCAGGGCGGTGAGACGAAGGGCGTCAGGGTTGTGGCGGCGTCGCACGCAGATCCAGGAGATTCAAAAAGAGGCGATACGCGCCGGGCACCCCGCCCGGCAGCTGCCGGAAGAAGGACAGCCCGGTATAGATGTAGGTGCCCTTGCCGAGGGCGCTGACCAGGAGACCGCCCCGGAGTGGCGGCTCGCCCGGATCGGACATCTCCAGCAACGGGGTGAAGGACTGATCCCAGGTGTGGGCAAAGTACAGTCCCCGCTCCTGCACCCAGCCGGACCAGTCGGAGTCGGTCAGCCGGTTGGGCCGCGCGAAGGCGGCGGTGGCAGGTGCCAGAAGGGTGACCGGGGCATTCTCGTCCGTCACCCGGTCGTGCGGAGACGCCACCGACAACGCCGCCGGCGCAAAGTGACCGTTGAAGAAGGGCTGCTGCTGGTATTGCACCAGCACCCGACCGCCGGCCCGGGCATACTCGAGCAGGCGATTGTTGTTTTCCACCAGCGCCGGATCGGTCTCATAGGCCCGGCTGCCGACCACGATGACGTCGTATCGGGAGAGATCTCCCCGTTCCAGCGCGGCGGCATCGAGGATCTCGACCGGCAGCCCGATATCCTGCAGCGCCTCGGGCACCCGATCCGAGGCCCCGCGAATGTATCCGATCCTGGCGACTGTCGGCGGGGTGATGGCCGCGGCGTGGACCGCACTCACGGCGTCCCGGGCCCACGCCCGGATCCGGATGTGGGGATAGTCCACGGTACTCACCCCGGTCGAGTACCGGTGCCCCGCCGTGTCCTGCGCCACGGCCCGAACATCGTAGCTGCCGGCGGCCAGCCCAACGGGGGCCCGCACCTGAAACACGAATGACTCGCGCTCCTCTTCCCGGCCCAGCAGAAACCGCTGGGGCGGCACCGTCGGCCACCCCGCCGGGAGCTCGAGCGACACCTGCCCGGCGGTCGGCTCCGCGACGCCGTGCTGCAGCGTGACCGTGTAGATCTGGGGCGCCCGTACGCCGATCGGCCAGACCTTTTCCGCCGGATCGAGCTTCACATCGACCCGGGGCACCACGAGAATCGGGTGATGAATCTCGCCGATGGCCTGGTCGCGGAACCGATGCACGACCTCCCGCTCCTGCAGCACCGGCGCGCTTCCCTCGGGCGTGAGAAGGATATGGGCCAGCAGCGGCGGAGGCTCGAACGGATCGCCCCAGGAGGCGGGGTCTCCCTTCCAGTGGTACATCGCCCCGTCGCGCGGCGCCCTGAGGAAATAGGGCGTGGTATAGGGCGCGTCCTCCGGGACCGTCACGTTCATCACGCACGTGCTCACCGTGCCGGGGGCCACCGTGACCCGCATGGCGGCGCAGGGCTCCAGGCTCCATCCCGCCGGGGCCGCCAGCCCGAACTCGGCCGCGGCCGGTCTTTGGCCGGCATTCCAGACCGTGAGGCGAACCGGGATCCGCTGACCCGGCACGATGCGCCCGTCCGCGGTGGAAGCGTCCACCACGAGTGAGGCGCGGATCACGGCGGCATCCGCCGCGTGGCGAGCCTGGTCCCGGGCCGCGACCCCGTCACTCCCCGCCGGTGCGGCCGCCGTGTCCACGCCGCTCCACAGGGCGCCGTCCGTCGCGGTGGTCCGATCGGTCAGCAGCGCCAGCCGGATGGCGGAAGGGCCGGGATCCTGCAGCACGCCCATATCCTGGGAGCGATGCAGGCTCCGACCCCGCATGGCGATCTGACGGTAGGACTGGCCGATATCGGTATCGAGCACACCACCATCGAGGGTGAACGAGGCCCCGGTCGCATCGAACCGGGCCGAGCGGAACAGCTTGAGCGGGGTCCAGGGTGCCAGACCTTCCTCCCGCTGCAGCTCGGGAAAGCGGGAGGGATCACCCGCCACCCGGAACGCCTCCTGAGCCGCCCAGCCCGCCATCTGGTGCTGGCCGTGGCCGTCCCGAGGCGTGCCGGAGAAGATCGAAATGATGATCTGGGGCTGAAATCTGCGGATGATCCGCACCACATCCTTGAGCACCGAATCCCGGGGCCAGAAGCGCGCGGTCTCTTCCAGTGTCTTGGAAAAGCCGAAATCGAATGCGCGGGTGAAGAACTGCCGACCCCCGTCGAGCCCGCGTGCACCGAGCAGCTCCTCGGTACGGATCAGCCCCAGCCCCTCTCCCAGCTCAGGGCCGATCAGGTTCTGTCCCCCTTCTCCCCGGGAAAGCGACAGGTAGGCCGCCTCGGCGCCCTGTCCCCGCACCAGCACGGTCAGGAGCTCGGTGTCCTCGTCGTCGGGATGCGCGGCGATCATCAGGACCCGCTTGGTATGGCCGGCCATCCGCTCCGCCTGCCGAAGCGCCACCGTACCGCCGGTGCTCGGACCGATGGCCTGCTGACCCCGGAGCCCGGCCGGAATGGCCAGCACCAGGAGGCCGACGACTCCGATCGTCCGGAGCGAGCCGGTCATGCGCCGACCCTGGGCTCGTCATCCGGAGGCGCGGGCTTCGCTTTCCGGGAGTCGTCGTATTTCCGGCCGAGGATGAAGGCGAGCACGAAGCAGATGAGCGCCACCACCAGCAGGACCTGCGCAAACCCGGTGGCGACGCCGTACAGCAGGAGCAGCATGCCGGTCGATACCACGATGGTGCCAAGACCGCGAACCAGCTCGTCCAGATTCTTCCAGTTGGTCTCCAGGCCCCAATAGATCGACGCGCCGAAGGCCAGCAAGCCCATCAGCATGATCCCGAACCAGGTGAAGATCCAGAAGTTCCGGCCAGCGACCATCCCGCCTCCTCGAAGTCCCTCAGCGACCGGCGCACTGCGCACACGGGCAATCCTGGCGCAGCCGGTCGAAGGTATAGATCCCGGTGCTGTGATCGTCGCTCCAGCGCACCTTGAGTCCGTACCCGCCGACCAGCTGGATCTGGAGCGGCCGCACATCGGCGGGCACCCGGGCCGGGTCCAGCAGCGGGCGTCCGCTCATTTCCTCCACGCATTCGGCGCAGGGACAGGCCAGGCGCAGCGCCCGAGCCGGGAACAGCGCCCGATGTCCGGTCCGGTCCCACTCGATGAGCACGCCATCGTCGCGCCGGGAAATCGAGACCGGCAGCGGGTATGCCACAGCCACGGCTGATATCCTTCCCTCCCGTGGAGTACACGGGCACTTATCTTAGAAGGCTCGTGCAACCATTCGCCCGACGGAGCC
>DASYPZ010000116.1:0-10690 GCA_036006105.1 Gemmatimonadales bacterium
GCGCCAGACCGAGCCACAATGCGCCCAGCGCCGCGGCGGTGAGGCCGATGGTGCCGGGCGCCGCCACGGCGCTGGACACCATGTGCGACGCACCCACGAACAGCTCCTGCATGTTGGGGGCGGCCGGTGTGGTATGTGGCACCGCCAGGATCCGGGTCGAATCGGAGGCCTCCTGGGCCGCCACAGGCATGGCGGCCAGGAGATAAATCCCACCGAAAATCAGACGAATCCGCATGATGTCCTCCGTGATGCCGAAAAACACGAAAGGCGCGTCGCGCTCCCGTTCAGGGTGCGTCCGCGCCTCCAACTGACGAGGCCTCAGCCATCGTCCGTCTTGGTGCCCCGATCCTCCGGAGCTATGTCCGACTTTGCTGCTGTTGCCTGGACTCAAATCCGGAGACGTCGGAGATCCGGGACCAAACACACTGCTCACCTACCGGTCGCGGGGTCTTGCGCATATTCTCTTGAGATTTTAACTTAATTTACGAGGACGCCGGAACCCAGGCGCTCCTCCCTTGTCGGATGGAGCGCAGGCTCCGTCAGTCGAAGGCGCCTTCCCCGCGGAGCATCGCGTTGGGGCGCTTTCGTGTTTTCAGACCTATGCCGGCGTTCTTCGCGCGGGCCGCCTTGTCGAACGAAGCGGTTGCTTCGAGAGCCGAAGGCGCACAGCGGGCCTCACCGTTTGGCGCCTGGGAGCTTCAGGGCGGACCCGCGCGACTCGTCAAACCGGAGCGAACCATGGGACGGATCAGAATTCAACCGGCGGGACAGGCGTTCAAGCAGCGGGTGGAAGAGTGGATGCAGTCGCTGACCGACCACGATTTCGAGATCCTCGCGGCCCGGCGCGATCAGCTGATCGGGCAGCTCGAGGCGCTCTACCGATCGGTCAGACTGGAAGTGGGAATGCAGACCTGAGCTTGGCAATCACATTCTGAAGGGGAAGGTTTCCATGTTGCGCTGGGCATTGGCGTTCTTCGTGCTGGCGTTGGTGGCGGCGCTGTTCGGATTCGGTGGGCTCGCGGCCACGTCGGCGGGCATCGCCAAGACATTGTTCTACATCTTTCTGGTCGTGTTCCTGGTCTCCCTGATCTTCGGGCTGACGGCCAGCCGGCGGCCACTGTCATAAGCGGGGGATCCGCATGGGACAATGCGATAACTGCGGCAACGAGTACGACAAGTCGTTCCAGGTCCGGTTCGGCGGGCAATCGTACACGTTCGATTGCTTCGAGTGCGCCATTCACACACTCGCCCCCACCTGTGCCCACTGCGGATGCCGGATCATCGGGCATGGTGGGGAGGCCGAGGGCCGATTCTTCTGCTGCGCGCATTGTGCGACTCAGAGCGGGCAGCCGGCGCTTCGGGACCGCGTATAGCGAGGTGATGGACCGGCGGGGACGACGGCAGGAACAAACGGACAGGGTGGGATTCGAACCCACGAGACCCTTGCGGGCCCACCGGTTTTCGAGACCGGCTCCTTCAGCCACTCGGACACCTGTCCTGCGAGGGCAGAAACATACATCAGCGCCCGGACTCTCGACAACCAAAATACCGGGCGCCGGGAGGATACGGTCGTGCCCGTGAAGAAGCCCCGCCGGACTCGAAAAGCCCAGCCCATGCCGCCGTTCCCACCGCAGCATCAGCGCCGGCCGGGAATCGAGGCCAGGATGACGCCCCGGCCGCGATATGAGGCCCCCCAGTATCGTGGGTCGGCCAAGCTGGCGGGCAAGGCGGCGCTCATCACGGGCGGCGATTCGGGAATCGGCCGCGCCGTTGCCGTCCTGTTTGCGCGTGAGGGGGCGGATGTCGCGATCGTGTACCTGAGCCCGGAGCAGCGTGACGCCGAAGAGACCCGCAGCGCGGTGGAGGCCGAGGGGCAGCGCTGCGAGCTGTTGCCGGGAGACGTCACTGATCCGGCCTTCTGCGCCCGGGCGATCAAGACCGCCGCCGAGAAGTTTGGCCGCCTCGATGTGCTGGTCAACAATGCCGCCTATCAGCAGCACCAGCCCTCCCTCGAAAAGATCACCAACGAGCAGCTCGATCGGACCTTCCGCACCAATATCTACGGCTACTTCTACATGGCCCGGGCGGCGCTGGCGTACCTCCCCGCCGGCGGCGCGATCATCAACACCGGATCGATCACCGGCCTCGAAGGCTCCGAGCAGCTGCTCGACTATTCCGCGACCAAGGGCGCCATCCACGCCTTCACCAAATCGCTGGCTCAGAACCTGGTGGAGCGGGACATCCGGGTGAACTGCGTGGCCCCCGGCCCGGTCTGGACTCCCCTCAACGTCGTCGACAAGCCGGCGAAGGAGGCCGGCCGGCACGGCAGCGATACGCCCTTCAAGCGACCGGCCCAGCCGGAAGAGGTAGCGCCGGCGTACGTCTTCTTCGCGTCGAATGCCGATTCGCGCTACATCACCGGGGAGGTGCTGACCCTGCTGGGAGGCGAGACGACCGCGGCGTAGTTTACTCCTCCAGCTTGGCGGTCATGGCCCGGGTCAGCCGCTGTCGGGACTCGAGCATTCCCTCCCACGGATTCTTCCGGCGTTTGGAAAGCAGGCTCGCGAGCTGGGACACCCGGAACTGATCACCGCTCTTGAGACCGTCCAGCTCCTCCCAGGCAATGGGTACCGAGATCGGCGCGTTAGGTCTCGCCCTCGTGGACCATGGGGCCACCCAGGTGGCTCCCCGGGTGTTGCGCAGCCAGTCCACGAAGACCTTCCCCTTCCGCGCCGCCTTGCTGGCCTTGGCGAGATAGCGCGCCGGCTGCTCGGCTTCCATGTGATACGCCAGCGCCCGCGCAAAGGCCGATACATCGTCCCAGGTCGAGCGCCGGGCGATCGGCACTACGACGTGCAGCCCCTTGCCCCCGGTCGTCTTGATCCAGCTCTCGAGACCCAGACCCTCGAGAATCTGGCGGAGCGCACGAGCCCCCTCCCGTACCCGTTTCCAGGGAACCTCCGGCGCAGGGTCCAGATCGAAGACGATCCGGTCGGGCGCTTCGACGTTGTCGGCGCTGGCGCCCCAGAGATGGAACTCCAGCACCCCGTGCTGCACCAGCGAGACCAGCCCCGCGGCGTCCTCCACGACGGTGTACGGCTTCTTCGCGCCGTTCGCCTCGCGAATGTCCACCGTCTGGACCGCCTCCGGCAGCTGCTTGGCCCAGTGCTTCTGGAAGAAGCACGCCTTGGCGGTGCCCTCGGGGCAGCGCACCAGGGAGAGCGGCCGGCCCCCGACATGAGGCAGCATCAGCGGTGCGATGGCGTCGTAATAGGCCGCCAGGTCGTGCTTGGTCAGGCCCTGCTCCGGATAGAGCACCCGGTCGGCGTTGGTCAGAACGATGCCGGCCACATTCATCGGATCCTCCCGCCGCACCTCGCGCGGCGATTTGTCTTCGCGCATCCCGACCAGCGCGGGATGCCGCAGGATTCCATCGCGGGTCCATTCGGTAAACGCCACTTCCACGACCAGTCGAGGCTCGACCCAGTGCACCCCGGCGGCGGACCGGGCCGGCGCCGCCTCCACCGCGGGGGCGGTCCGAAGCAGGGTCTCGAGCCGGGCGCGCAACGCGCCGAGCATGGCGTCGCTCATCCCGGTGCCGACCCGCCCGGCATAGCGGAGCTTGCCCCGCGGATTTCGCACGCCCAGCAAGAGGGCGCCGATCCCGATCCGCCCGCCTTTGGGCTCGGTGAACCCCACGACGACGAACTCCTGGCGATTGAGGCACTTGATCTTGAGCCAGGTTCGGGTGCGCCCACTCTGATAGGGTGCGTCACCCCGCTTCGACACCACTCCCTCGAGACCGAGCCCGCAGGCCTCGGACAGGACCGTCGCGGAATCTCCTCGGGTGTGGTCGCTGTACCGGATGACTCCGCTCCGGCGAGCCCGCGTGCCCACGATCGAGAGCAGCCGTTTCTTGCGTTCTTCGAGCGGCAGCGGCCTGAGGTTCGTGCCGTCCGCCTGTAACACATCGAACACGTAGTAGACCATCGCTCCCGGGGGGTCGGCGCCGAGCCGTTCCTGGAGCAGCTGAAACGAGGAACGGCCATCGGGCAGCAGTGCCACCACCTCGCCATCCAGGATGGCCTGACCGGCGCGGAGTGCCGCCGCCGCGCTGGCCACACCGGGGAAGCGCGCGGTCCAGTCGTTCCCCTTCCGGGTAAACAGCCTCGCCGTCCCGCCATCGACCACGCACTCGATCCGGTAGCCGTCGAACTTCACCTCGTGGAGCCATTCCTTCCCTTCCGGAACGGTGTCGACGAGCGTGGCCAGTTGCGGTTCAATGAAGCCGGGCCGCGCCACTCAGGCGCTCTTTCTCGCCGCCCGGTGACTCGGCGACGGACGCGTACCCCGGCCGGAGGTCTTCGGCGCGGATTTCTTTCCCTTCGCCGCCACACTCCGCTTGAGCGCCGCCATCAGGTCCAGCACGCCGGTTTCGGGCTGCTTCTCCTCCGCCGGAGGCTCCTTGCTGGCCTTGGCGCCGCCCTTGGCGGAGCGCTGCTTGATGAGCTTCAGCAGGTCTTTCCGGTAGGTGTCGCTGAAGTCCTCGGGATTCCACTTCGTCGTCATGCCCTCCATGAGCTGCTCGGCCATGGCCAGCTCGGCGGGCCGCACCGCCGCCTTCGTCTCGGGGATGCCCACCGCGGCGGGTGCCTTGAGCTCGCTCTGATAGCGCAACAGGTGCACCACCAGAGCGGTCTGCCAGGGATAGACGGCGGCCACGTACTGGCGGGTGCGCACCACGATCTGGGCCAGCGCGATCTGGTCGCTCTTGCGCAGGGCATCCCGGAGCAGCGCGTAGGCCTTCTCGTTCCCCTTGAGAGGCGCGACGAAGTACGGGCGGTCGAAGTAGATCAGGTCGATCGCATCCCGCGCCACGAAGCCGATGATGTCGACGGTTTGAGTGGACTTGGGGTTGGCGGCCTTGAGATCGGCGTCGGAGAGCACGACGTACTTCTTCTTGGCGACCGGGAATCCCTTGACGATGTCGTTCTGGGGAACCACGTCCCCGGTGGCCTCGTTGATTTTCTGATAGCGGATCCGCGCGTTGTCGCGCTTGTCGAGCATGTCCAGGTCCAGCTCATTGGGCGCCTCGGCGGAATGCAGCTCGATTCCGATGGTCACCAGGCCGAAACCCAGCGTTCCTTTCCAGATCGCTCGTGGCATGGTCTCTCCTCGCGTGGTTTCTTGCGACCGCTCCCGGGGCCGCCTATCGTTTGGAAGAGAGACGCCCCGCACGGGGTCGAGGCGCACGACGACCGCGGCGCCACGCTGCCGTCGTTCGCGCCGGGAGACGGGAATGGATCTGCTGGGTGGCGCACCCTACTGGCCGATTGCCGACGGACTCCCCGCGGCGTATCCCCCGCTCGACCGCGACGTTCGCTGCGCGGTCGCGATCATCGGTGCCGGCGTGACCGGCGCCTTGCTCGCGGACTCGCTGGCCGATGCCGGTCTCGACGTCGTCGTCCTCGACCGCCGGGATGTCGCGACCGGCAGCACGGCGGCGAGCACCGCCCTGCTCCAGTACGAAGTCGATGTCGAGCTCCAGGCGCTGATGGAGCTGATCGGCCCCGGCGACGCCGTGCGGGCGTATCAGCTGCTGGTCGAGGCGGTCCAGGGGATCGAGCGCCTCGTGGGGGAGCTGGGCGACGACTGCGGATTCTCGCGGAAATCGAGTCTCTACCTCGCCAGCCGCCGAGGCGACGCCGACCGGCTCGAGCGCGAAGTGGAGCTCCGCACCGCCCATGGCCTGCCGGCCGAATTCTGGGACCGGAAGCGAATCACCCAGAGCTACGCGATCCGCGCACCGGCCGCGATCCGCTGCAACGTTGCCGGCCAGATCGACCCCTACCGATTTGCCCATCGTCTGCTGGCGCGCGCCCGCCAGCGGGGAGCCCGGATCTTCGATCGCACCGCCCTGACCTCGGTGGAGCACCACGACGGCGGGGTGTCGATCGGCACCGGTCGCAAGCACACGGTGCGCGCCGACCGGATCATCTACGCCCTCGGGTATGAGGTGCCGGCCCCGCTCCGGCAGGACCTGGTGAGCCTGCACAGCAGCTACGCGATCGTGACCGAGCCGGTCGCCCACTTCGAGGGCTGGGATGACCGATGCCTCATCTGGGAGACCGCCCGTCCATATCTCTACCTCCGCAGCACCAGCGACGGCCGGGTCATCGTGGGAGGGGAGGATGAGCCGTTTCGGGATCCCAGGCGACGGGACCGCCTGATCGAGAAGAAGGCAGCGCGCCTGGCCCGGCGCCTTGCCCGGATGCTGCCCGGTCTCCACTGCGAACCGGCCTTTGCCTGGGCGGGAACCTTCGGAGAGAGCAAGGATGGACTCCCCTTTATCGGACCCTCCGAAGGGTTTCCCAACGGGCTCTTCGCCCTGGGGTACGGAGCCAACGGCATAACCTTCGGCATGATCGCGGCCCGGATCCTGACCGACTTGTGCGTGGGAACCCCGAACGAGGACGCGAGGATCTTCCGGCTAAGCCGCTGAGCCTGAACGGTTATCAGCGTCGTCGCCCGGCGGATTCCGTACATTGCGCCCCCGTCGGCCGAGCATTACCTTTTCTTCACAACTCGGCCACGACTGGCGTGGCCACCTTGTCGCGGGGGTGGTTCGGACCCTCAAGATGAAGGCGTGATCGAGGCCCCTTTTGGGCGCCGACGTCACGCCTTCTGGCATTCATAGAGAACGGGAGGACGACATGAACCGGGACATCATGGAAGGCGACTGGCAGCGGCTCAAGGGCAAGGTCCGGGAACAGTGGGGCAAGCTGACCAACGATGACCTCGATGTCATCGCCGGAAAGCGGGAACAGCTGGTGGGCCTGCTGCAGCAGCGATACGGCAAGACGCGCGAGGAAGTGGAACAGGAGGTCCATGAGTTCGAGAAAACGCAGCATGCGGAGGTCTGAGACCCGCGATGCTACCCATCACCGGGAGCGTCCCATGCGACACCTGAGAGCGAGTGGTGCCTGCCTCGCATTGGTTATCCTGGCGGGATGCGCCGGGGCCAAGACCAAGGAAGCCGTGGTCAGCTCGACCCGGGAAGGCAAGACGACTTCGGAGTCGGGCGACTCCGCGGCGAAGCGGGGCAAGTCGCTGGTGCGGTTCGTGAACGCCGTGCCTGACCAGGCGCTCGATCTCACCACGGAGGATCGGGCCACCTTCGTCAATGTGGGCTTCAAGGACGTGACGCCGTACACCGAAATCGGAGACAACCTGGTGAAGTTCAGGGTGCGAGCCAACGACGGGGACAGCGTGCTCGCCACCAACACCGAGACCATGCTCGATGGCCACCGCTATACGGTGATCGCCATGCAGAAAGATGACGGCAAGCTCGACGTCAAGGTGGTTCGCGACGAGGTGCTTCCGGAACCGGGCAAGGCGCGCATCAGAGTGATCCAGGCCGCTCCCGGCCTCTCCGATGTGGACGTAGCCCTGAGCGGGCAGAAGGACCTGGTGTTCGACAACGTGAAGTACGGGAGCGAGGCCGGTTTCAAGGACGTCACCCCGGCCACCGCCACCCTCGAGTTCCGTCTGGGCGATCCGCCCCACGTCACGGTTCCGCTTCGGCTCAAGACCCTGAGCCTGAAGGCGGACCGGGCGTACACGCTGGTCATCGTGGGTGCGAAGCCCACGGAGATCCAGGCCATTTCCTTCAACGACGCGGTGCGCCCCTGAGGCGTACCGCCGATGCAGGACCGAACGGAGGTTGCATGGCGCTCGACTCGCTGTATGAACTGCTCATGGAGGAGCTGAAGGATATGTATCACGCCGAAAACCAGCTGCTGTCCGCCCTGCCCAAGATGGCGAGAGCGGCTGGGACGGCGGGTTTGCGCAAGATGTTCGAGAACCACCTGCTCCGAACCGAGGATCAGGTCTGCCGACTGGAGCAGGTCTTTGCCGAGCTCGGCGTGGCCCCGCGCGGCAAACGCTGCAAGCCTCTCGAGGGGATGCTGGAAAGCGGCAGCGACCTGCTGAAGTACGGCGGTAAGCGCTCGGTCATCGATGCCGCTCTGGTTTCCATGGCCCGGCGGATCGCGCATTACGAAATCGCCGCCTACAGCAGCCTGGTCGGTTTTGCGGAGCGCCTGGGCGAGGAGCAGGTGGCCGCGGTGCTTCGCCTCTCGCTGGAGGAAGACACTGCGGCGAACGACACCTTGGCGCGACTCGCCGAGGACGAGGTGAACGGCATGGCGGTGGCCGCGGGGGTCGCGGAAGACACGGATTCCTAGATTGCCAGCCCGGGGGCGCCGGGTTAGCATGAGCGCGACGGCCATGTCGCCCCCGGCGCTTTGGGCTGGTGTCTCATGAATGCACCGCTGCAATACAACCCCGATATCAACCGGGCCGGCGCCCTGCTGTCGTGGGTCGCCGGCCTGGTTGCTCTCGTGGGGATCACCGGGTGGGTGGTGGGCAGTCCGATGCTGGTCCGCATCGGGCCGGCGTACCCGCCGATCGCCTTCAACTCCGCGCTCGGGCTCCTGGCGGCGTCGGTCGGTCTCAACGGGGTCTCGACCGGCCGTAACGCCCTGGTCCTGCCGGGAGCCGCGCTCGCCATGCTGCTGGGGGGAGCCACCCTGCTCGAGTATCTCGCGGGCACGGGCTCCGGTCTGGATCGACTCTTCTTTGCGCACTCGCCGCTGCACGATCCGCAGGCACCGTTTCCGGGTCGGATGCCCGGGACCAGCGCCCTTTCCCTGGTCCTGGCGGGCCCGGCGCTCCTGACCCTCGGCTATCGGCGCGCGGAACCGGTGGGGCGGATCATCGCCGGTACACTGGGTTCCATCGTCGCCGCCCTGGCCATCGCGGTCCTGCTGTCCTACGCCACCGGCCTGCTCAGCAGCATTCGGGGCGGGATGATTGCCGGTCTCTCGATCCCGTCCTGTATCGGGTACTCCGCGCTGGGCCTGGGTCTCATGCGGCTCTCGTGGCGGAGGGACGGCTCGGCGTCGATGATTCCCGAGTGGGTGCCGTACGGGGTGGGCCTGGCCATGCTCATCGCCACGCTGGTGGTGTGGCAGGCCCTGGAAGCCACCCGCCCGTCCATGGAGTCCCTGGAGAACGATCTGCCGATCGTCGTGGCCGCGTTCGGCGCCGCGGTCAGCGTGCTGGTGACCATGACGCTCCGCCTCCTCCAGAGCTCCGATGCCGCGGCCCGGGTCCTGGAGCGGGCCCGGCTGACCCACGCCCTCGAGAGCGCGACCGACGGTCTCTGGGAGCTCGACCTGCGCACCGGAGAGACCTCCCGCAGTGCCGGGGTCTGGCGCCGGCTGGGGTATGAGCCCAGTCGCGGTGGCGCCCTGGGGAGCAACACCCGCTGGGAATCCCTGGTGCATCCGGAGGACCGCCCCGAATACGAAGCCCGCATGAAGCGTCACCTGGCCGGCACCAGCGACGCATTCGAGGCCGAGTATCGGGTACGGGCCCAGAACGCGGACTGGCACTGGATTCTCGATCGGGGCCGGGTGGTCGAGCGGGACGAGAGGAATCGTCCGTCCCGCATGGTGGGCGTCTCCGCCGACGTCACCGAACGCAGGCGCTCGGACCAGGCGCTTCTCGCCAGCGAGCACCGGTTCCGCAGCATGTTCGACAGCGGATTCCAGCTCCAGCACCTGCTGGATGTCGATTGCAACATGCTCGAGGCCAACCGGACCTCGCTCGACTTCGCCGGCGTGACCATCGATCAGGTGCGCGGCAAGCCGTTCTGGGACACGCCGTGGTGGAGCGGCCAGGAGGCCGGCCAGGGGCGGCTTCGCAAGGCCTGCAAGGATGCCCTGGCCGGGACGACGGTGCGATACCAGGATGAGCTCCGGGGCGCCGACGGCCGCCTCACCCTCATGGATTTTTCGCTGACGCCCATCATCGACTCGGAGCGCCGGGTCATCCAGCTGCTGGCCGAAAGCCGGGACATCAGCGAGCAGCAACGGGTCGAGAACACCCTGCGGGAGCTGGACACCCTGAGCACGATGGGCCGCCTGGCGGCCCGGGTGGCGCACGAAATCAACAATCCCCTGGCGGGGATTCAGAACTCCTTCCTGCTGATCAAGGGGGCTATTCCTCCGAGCCACCCCTACTTCGCGTATGTCGGCGCCATCGAGCGGGAGATCGCCCGGATGGCGGCGATTACCCGGCAGCTCTACGAGACCTACCGCCCCGATGGGGACGGCCGGGAAGAGGCCTCGATTCCGATCCTGATCTCCGACGCCGTCACCATGCTGCAGCAGGTCAACCGGACCACCCAGGTCCGGATCGAGGTGGACACGTCGGACGCGCCACCGGTGCTGCGGCTTCCCGGCGCATTGCTCCGCCAGGCGGTGTACAATCTGGTACAGAACGCGGTGGAAGCCTCCCCACCGGGAGGAACGGTACGGGTGCGGGCCTGGCGGACCGACAATACGTTCCTGCTGTCGGTGACCGACCAGGGGCCCGGCGTCCCGGCGGATATCCGGGCCCGGATCTTCGAGCCGTTCGTCACGACCAAGAGCGGGATCCGGACCGGTGGCATGGGGCTGGGGCTTTCCCTCGTGAAGCGCTCGGTCCAGGCCCTCGGCGGCCGGATCGACCTCCGTGACCCCGAGAGCGGCGGGGCGGAGTTTCAAATCGCCATTCCGCTCCGATGAACCCGACAGGAGACGTATGACGCCGCTCGGACGCGTGCTGATTGCCGACGACGAAG
>DASYPZ010000117.1:0-6902 GCA_036006105.1 Gemmatimonadales bacterium
GCGCGGCCCGCAGCGGTCGATACCCGGCAACCGCGCCGACCAGCGCCTCCAGTCCCGAGCGCAGCGGGGCGGCCAGCGCCGGGTCGGCCGCGATCTCCCTCGCATCCAGGCGGCGTCCGTCGATCGGTAAGTCGATGGCAGCGCCGGCCACCAGCTGGGCCGACATGGTCCGCAGGGTCTCGGCCAGCGAAGCCTGGGCATGGGTCGACCGCGGCGAGGCGTTGAGCAGGACGATCGGTTTATGGATGATCTCGGGGCCCGAAACCAGCCAGTCGAGCGCGTTCTTCAGCGTACCGGGAAGCCCGTGGGCATACTCGGGTGTACATATGAGCATGCCATCGGCCGCAGCGATTTGTGAGCGAAGCGCCTGGATGGCGGCCGGAGGTACCGCATCGGCGCCATCGAGATCGGGATTGAAGTGTGGCAAGGCCCCCAGACCATCGAACAGGGTGACGCGCACCTCCGGTGGAGCAACCAGCGCGGCGGCGCGGAGCACTTCGGTGTTGATGGACCGGGCCCGAAGACTGCCGGAGATGGACAGCAGGTTGATCGTACTCACCGAGCGTCCTTGGGTCCGGATGTTCGCCGGCGAGGAGTCTTCGCTTTCGGCTCAGCGTCCTTGGGTGCCAGGCATCGCCACGCTTCGGTGATGATCGGCCGGAGCTCTCGGGCGGTCACGACGCGCAGCCGGATCAGAATGGCGGGAAATCCGTCGTAATGCGGTTCGGTGAAGAACTTGTCCCGGTTGAGGGTCAGCATGAAGTCCTTGTCGACCAGATTGGCGACTCGGGCCGCGATGACGCTCGGTTGCGGCACCCGCGGCTTCTTGGGCGTGACCCGCTCCATCCAGACCCAGACAAAACCCTTCGCCTTGCCCTTGTTGCGGACCGAGAATGCGAAGTGGCCCGGTGTCTCCTCGGTTCCCGGCAGCGACAGGGCGATGCGGCGGACGTCAGCCTGAGTTGCCATCGATCTCCTCAGCTCTCGTCAGAAGCTCGCGGCCGCAGACTGCTCTACCGGAGCTCGGCCAGCTCCGCCCCCGTCAATTCCACGATCAGCGGCGGCGTCACTCGATAGTTGCTGTACCGGATCCATCGCGGCCGCACCCGGACGTAGGTGATGCCGGGCCAGGTAAGACGTTCCCGGCCGTCCGGAAAGGTCTCGAAGTAGCGCGCCTGCAATGACTCGAGCTCCGGGCCCGTCGGGGAGTCCGCAACGCCCTCGTACTGGACGGTTTCCTCTTCGCCCTCCCCCACCCCGCCGATCACGAAGGCGATCCGGGGATCGCGCCGCAGGTTATCGGCCTTCCGGGTGGAGGCGAGCGTGTCGAAGATGAGCTCGAAGTCCCGGGTGACCGCGATGCCCACGACCGCGGCTTGAACTCCGGCCGCCTCCGCGCGCGTGGCCTGCACCGCGAGCCGGTGCCGCTGCAGGAACTCGAGGAGCGCGGTACGGCTGATGGCCGGAACAGGTGCCCCTGATGACATTCGAATCCCGTGGCTGGAATGCGGCGTTCATCGACGAAGCCTCGAAAGCCCGCGGCGAGCCGCTCGTCCAGCCGAAACATACTCCGACCCTGTGGGAGCCGCGATTAGGAGCATGGCATTCCCCCGCTACATTCCCCGAACTCAGCCCAAGAGTGCGTCATCGACGACCGGGTCGGCATGCCCGGTTCGGAAGGGAGCGTCCCGTGAAATACCGCATCCTCGCCCTGCTGCTCTCGACGTTCGTTCCCGCCGCCCGGGCCCAGAGCCGCGCCCGCGATCTCGGCATTCCACAGGCCGGAGTGACCGGCCCCCTCAACGCCATCACCGACGTAGCGGGCGTCGAGGTCGGGATGGTGACCTTGATCGCGGGCGACGGGAAAACCGTGGTGGGCCGGGGACCGGTCCGCACCGGGGTCACCGCGATCCTGCCTCGGGGCAAGGCCTCCGGCGTTCCGGTCTTCGCGGGCTGGTCCTCGCTCAACGGCAACGGCGAGATGACCGGCACCACCTGGCTCGAAGATTCGGGGTGGCTCCGCGGCCCGGTGATGATCACCAACACCCTGTCGATCGGAGCCGTCCACCACGGCACCATCGAATGGACCGTGAAGCATCACCCCGACTGGGATTGGGCCCTGCCGGTCGTCGCCGAAACCTGGGACGGCGGTCTGAACGACATCTCGGGCCAGCACGTCACCCCGGAGCACGCGATGCTGGCCATCGACTCGGCCCGCGGTGGCGCGGTGCGTGAGGGAAACGTCGGCGGGGGAACCGGGATGGTCTGCCATGAATTCAAGGGCGGCACCGGCACGTCGAGCCGGCGGATCACCGTGGGCGGGCGCGGCTACACTGTGGGCGTGCTGGTCCAGTGCAACTACGGGCTTCGCCCCCGGTTGGAGGTGGCCGGCGTGCCGGTGGGACAGGAGATCCCCGATCTCATGCCGTGCAAGGCGGCCCTCTCCGACGGCAGCTACGCCCAGCCCGGCCGTGAAGCCGAGCCCTGCGGCGCCCCGGTCAGGAGCGGTGACGAAAAGGGATCGATCATCGTGGTGATTGCCACCGACGCTCCACTGCTTCCCGGCCAGCTCAAACGCGTGGCCAAGCGCGCGTCGCTGGGCATCGCGCGGATGGGCGGCATCGGCGGCGACGGCTCCGGCGATCTCTTCGTCGCCTTCTCCACGGCCAACGCCGCCGCCGCGCCCGACACCGGGCTGGTGACCGCGACGTTCATCCCCAACGACGTCATTAATCCCGTGTTCGAGGCAGCGGTGGATGCCACCTCCGAGGCGATACTCAACGCCTTGCTCGCCGCCCAGACCATGACCGGCGCCGACGGGTACCGGGTCTTCGGTCTTCCGCACGACCGGTTGATGACGGCGCTTCGGAAGTACGGGAGGGTAAAATGACGGGCAGCGGAACGCAGGGCGTCTGGAGCGGATCCGTGATCGGGAGCCGCACCCGGGGAGCCGAGCGCGGCGTGCTCCTCGTCCTGGCCCTTCTCACCGCGTGCGGGACCGGCGGCGGCCCAACCACGGGCCCCGCGCCGGACCCCGCCGCGATCCACGTCACCCTGCTCCACATCAACGATGTGTACGAGATCACCCCGGTCGAGGCCGGGAAATCCGGCGGACTCGCCCGAGTCGCCACGGTCCTGGCCCGGCTCCGGCAGGAGAACCCCGCCACCCGCATGCTGCTGGCCGGCGACTTCGTTTCGCCATCCGCGCTGGGCACCGCTCGCCTGAACGGCGAACGGCTGGGCGGCCGCCAGATGATCGCGGTGCTCAACGCCGCCGGACTCGACGCCGCCACCCTGGGCAACCACGAATTCGACATCTCCGAGGCGCAGCTGGGCCAGCGGATTCAGGAATCGCGGTTCGCCTACGTCGTGACCAACGTGACCGATTCGGTGGGGCGGCCGCTGCTCGGGATACCCCGGCACCTGATCCTGAGGGTGACCGATGCCCGTGGTCGCACCGCCCGGGTGGCGCTGGTCGGGGCGACGGTGGACCAGGTGCATCGTCCCAATCTCCGCTACGTGCCCAACGTCGACGCGCTGCGGCGGGAGCTCGCGCTGATCAGGGACAGCGCCGACGTGTTCGTCGCCCTCACCCACCTCCGCCTGGCGGATGACGTCACCCTGGCCGACTCACTCCCCGAGCTCGACCTGATTCTGGGCGGGCACGAGCATGAGAACTGGTCGATCCGTCGCGGCGACCGGTTCACCCCGATCGTCAAGGCCGACGCCAACGTGCGCTCCGTGGCCATCGTCGACCTGCTGGTTCGCCCGGGCGCCCGCCCCTTCGTCAACTGGCGCATCGTCACCATCACCGATTCGATCCCGGAGACCCCTGCCGTCGCGGCCGAAGCGAAGCGGTGGACCACGATCGCGTACGACGCGTTCCGAAAGGACGGACTCGAGCCGGAACGGACGATCGCAACCCTGCCGGCGCCGCTCGACGCGCGCGAGGTCATGATTCGCAACGGGGAGAACGACTTTACCCGGCTGGTGACCCAGGCGCTGCTCAAGGAAGCGCCCGGCGCCGACGTCGCCCTGATGAACAGCGGCTCGATCCGGCTCGACGACGTCCTCCCGCCCGGCGCGATCACCGAATACGACGTGATCCGGCTGCTGCCGTTCGGGGGCAAGGTGATCGACGTGGAGATGACCGGAACATTGCTCCAGCAGGTCCTGGAACAAGGGGAGAAGAACCGTGGCATCGGCGGATTCCTGCTGCGGGCCGGAGCCGAACGGGGGCCGAGCGGCTGGATCGTCGGCGGCGCTCCCCTCGATCTCCAGAAACGGTATCGGGTGGTGTGTCCCGATTTCCTGGTCTCCGGCGGGGAGCAGAATCTTGGATTTTTGAAGGAGGGCAACCCCGGACTCGCCATGCGGGGCCCGCTCCGGGATATCCGGCTGGTGGTGATTGCGGAGCTGATGCGCCGCTATGGGAAATGAGGTGAAGTCACCCGATTTGTGATCAGGCCGGCTTTCCCAGCCCCGCCGGCGCCTTGGCTCGGCCCACCCCTCCGGCGAGCGCAAGCAGGGCCAGGCCGTACGGCATGACCAGGAACAGCTGGTAGGGCACCGTGAGGCCCATGGCCTGAAACGCGAACTGTAGCGCGCTGGCCGAGCCGAACAGAAGTGCGGCCAGCAGGACGCCCGCCGGGCGCCATCGTCCCAGTACTACAATGGCAATCGCGATGAATCCCCGCCCGGCGGTCATCTTCTCCGCGAACGTTCCCACCTGCGCCAGCACCAGGGTGGCGCCCGCCAGCCCGGCCATCGCACCACCGGTCACCGTGGCCAGCATCTGCACCCGGCGCACCGGAACGCCGGACGCGCGGGCGGCGTCCGCCGATTCTCCAGTAGCGCGGAGCGCCAGGCCCCACCAGGTCCGGAACAGGAACCACCACGCGACCGGCACCAGGATCCAGGCCACATAGGTAAGGACAGGCTGGTCGAACAGGGCCGGTCCGAGCACCGGAAGCTTCGACAATCCTGGAATCGGCACGGAAGGAAATGTCGGCAGCGACAGACCCGGCCCCCCCGACCCGAACGCCCTCCTATATATGGCTCCCGTCAGGCCGACCGACCCCAGCGTGATCGCGGTGCCGCTGATGATCTGATCGCACCGCGCGCCGATGGCCACCGTGGCGAAGATTCCCGCGACGATGAGGCCCGCGGCCACCGCAGCAAGCGTCCCGGCCCAGGGACCGCCCGCCGCGGCGCCAACCGCCGATGCCAGGGCGCCGGCCAGCATGGCCCCCTCGATCCCGAGGTTGATCACGCCGGCCCGCTCGCTCAGCATCTCCCCCGTGGCCGCCAGGAGCAGCGGGGTCGAAATCCGGATGGCGGCCGCGAGGAAGCCCGCGAGCACGGCGGCTTCGCCGGTCACGCGGGATCCGGAGCGGAGATAGATCGCGCCGCGGCCCGTCGCGCCAGCACTTCCGCCAGGAGCACCGCCAGAATGATCGTCGCCTCCGCCACCTGAACCGCGACGGCTGGGACGCCGGCCTCACGCTGCATCCCCTGGGCGCCGGCCTCGAGCGCACCGAACAGCGTTCCGGTGAGGATGATGCCAAGAGGATTGAGCCGAGCCAACAGCGCCACGGCGATGGCCGTGAACCCATAGCCGGGAGAGAGATTCTGAAACAGCGTGTAGGTCACGCCGCTGATTTCAACGCCGCCACCGAGCCCTGCCAGCGCACCCGACCAGAGTAGTGCGCCGGCCACCACCCGCAGCACCGGAATACCTCCGCTCACCCGTGCCGCCTCGGGCGAGAGGCCTGCCGCCTTGAGACGAAACCCCCAGCGTGTCCGGGTGAACAGCACCCAGAGGATCACCGCGAGTACCACCGCCACGACGATGCCGCCGTGAAGCCTGGACCCCGGCAACAGGGGGAGCCGGGCCGATGCAGAGATAGGATCGCTCTGGGGATAGACCCGCTTGGCCTCCTGCAGCGGTCCCGTCACCGCATAACTCACCGCCGCCTCGGCGACGAAGTTGAGCAGCAGGGTGGAAATGACCTCCATCACCCCGAATCTCACCTTGAGCAATACCGGCACACTGATCCAGATCACGCCCGCCACGGCCGCGGCACTCCATACCGCTCCGATCGCCAGGCCCGAGGGCCAGGCCGCGACATGTATCCCGACCCAGGTCGCCGCGATTGCGCCGGCGTAGAACTGGCCTTCCGCACCGATATTGAGGGCACCCCCACGGAATGCCAGCGCCACCCCGAGGCCCAGCAGGATGAGTGGAATCGCCCGGACCAGCGTGGCCGAGCCGAAGGCGTACCAGGACCCGAAGGCACCGCGGCCGAGCGCACCCAGTGCAACGACCGGATCGTACCCGGAGGCGGCCAGCCCGATCGCAAGCACGGCGAAGCCTGCTCCAACCGCCGTCAGTGCCGTGAGGATGGGCCCAAGCCTCTTGCCGGTCACCGCTCCCCGCTCCCCGGTTGTCTCTTCGGGGCCAGCCCCAGCATCATCTCCCCCACGACCTGACGGTCGGCAGCCTGGGGCGCTTCGGTAACCCGGCCGGCGTGCACCACCAGCACCCGCTGGCCCAGCGCCAGCACCTCGTCGAGGTCGGTACTATAGATCAATACCAGCACCCCGGCCCGTGCGGCTGCGCGGAGCTGATCCTGCACGAACCTGGTGGCGCGAATGTCCAGCCCTCGCGTGGGATTCTCGGCGATCAGGAGGGCCGGGCGGCGCTCCAGGGCACGAGCCAGCACCACTTTCTGCTGATTTCCTCCCGACAGGGTTCCGACAGCCGCATCCGGACCATCGGCTCGAATGCCGAACGCCTCGATCAGTTGGGTGGTCCGCGCCCGGGCTCTGGTCCGGTCGATCCAATGACCTCTCGACCATCCGGGGTCCCGATCGAGGCCCAGCAACAGATTCTCGGTGAT
>DASYPZ010000118.1:0-4967 GCA_036006105.1 Gemmatimonadales bacterium
GAAGTGACCGAGCTCGAGCCGGGGTTGTGGCGGGCCCGGACCCAGACCGGGGCGGAATTCATCGTCAACTACGCCCCGCCGGTGGTGATCCTCCGGGTACGGGTGATGGAATCGCCGGCCGCCGAGGACAAGCGGAGCCAGCTCTACCGCGCCCTCCTCGAATTCAACGCCCGCGATCTGGTGCATGGCTCCTACGGGCTCGAGGGAGAGCACATCGTGCTCACCGACGCGCTCGAGCTGGCAGATCTGGACTTCTTGGAGTTCGAGGCGAGCTGGGATTCGCTGACCCTCGCCCTGGCCTCCCATTTGAGCGCGCTGGCGCCGTATCGCGAAAGGTAAGAGCTGATGGGGATCTTCGATCGCTTCTCGACGATGCTCAGGTCGAACATCAATGACCTGATCTCACGGGCCGAAAACCCGGAGAAGATGCTGAACCAGTTGATCCTGGACATGAAGTCCAACCTGGCCAAGGCCAAGCAGGAAGCGGCCGCCGCCATCGCGGACGAGAAGAAGCTCCAGGCCGACGCCGAGGCGCTCAAGAAACAGGCGGACGACTGGGAGCGTCGCGCGATGCTCGCGGTCCAGGAGGGCCGCGACGACCTGGCGACCCAGGCGCTGCTGCGCTACAACGAGGCGCTCCAGGGCGCCCAGCAGCTCCATGAGACCTGGGTCAAGCACAAGGCCGATACGGAAAGCCTCAAGGGCCAGCTGCGCCAGCTCAACGACAAGATCGAAGAGGCCAAGCGCAAGAAGAACATCCTGGTGGCGCGCGCCAAGCGGGCGGAAGCGCAGCAGCGGATCCAGGAGACCATGTCCGGCATGAACGACAAGAGCGCCTTCGAGTCGTTCGACCGGATGGCCGAGAAGATCGAAGCCATCGAGCGGAAGGCGCTGGCCGCCGCGGAGATCCAGCAGGAATTCCAGTCCGACGACCTGATGGATCAGTTCAAGAAGCTGGAATACAAGGGCACCGCCGACCAGCAGCTCATGGACCTGAAGGCCAAGATGGGCATGCTTGGAGCCGCCAAGGACACCAAGGCGCTCGGCGCCGGTGGCAAGCCGGGCGAGGCGGTCCACGATGCCGAGCTGCTGGAAAACGACGATACAAAACCCTAGGGCCCAGGATTCAGGATCGAGGGATGAGGGGGCGGCCCGGTCGCGAGGTAACGCGACTCGGGCCGCGTCGCTATTTTACCCTCGCTCCTCAATCCTCAATCCTGAATCCTGAGCCCATGTCTGCCAAGCCGACATTCCTGATCATCGCCGACGGCGATTTCTATCCCATGACGTCCAAGACCGCCAATTCGGTGATCCGCTATCTCCCGGATCGGGTGGTCGGGGTGGTTGATCGGGTCCACGCGGGAAAGACCGTCCAGCAGGTGCTCGGATTCGGCGGCGATATTCCGGTCGTTGCCTCGATGGCCGAGGGGCTCCGGCGCGGTCCGACGGCGGTGCTGATCGGCATTGCGCCGGCCGGAGGTCGGCTGCCCGAGGAATGGCGTGACTGGCTGTCCCAGGCCCTCGACGCCGGCTGCGATCTCTGGAGCGGGCTCCACACCTTTCTGTCCGACGATCCGGTGCTCGCCGCCAAGGCGAAGGCCAAGGGGCGCACGATTCTCGACGTCCGGCGGCCTCCGCCCAACCTGCCGGTCGCGATGGGCCTGGCCCGTCTGGTCGATCCCTACGTCGTTCTCACCGTCGGCACCGACTGCAATGTCGGGAAGATGACGGCGCAGCTCCAGCTCGTGAAGGGACTGGAACAGCGCGGCCTCCGGACCCGGTTCGCGGCCTCCGGGCAGACCGGCATCTTCATCGAGGGATGGGGGACCGGTGTCGACGCCGTGGTCGCCGATTTCATCGCCGGGGCCGCCGAGGAGCTGGTGCTGAAGGCCGCCGAAGACGCCGACGTGGTGCTGGTGGAAGGGCAGGGCAGCATCAACCACCCCGGATATTCTGGCGTCACGTTGGGCCTGCTGCACGGAAGCTGTCCCGATGGACTGATCCTCTGTCACCAGGCCACCCGCGAGTTCATCGGCGAGTACCGGGGCGAGCCCTGGCTCCGCATCCCGCCGCTCGCCGACTATGTCAGGTTGTACGAGCTGCTGGGATCCGCGGTCCACCCCACCAGGGTCATCGCGGTGTCGATGAATACCTACGATCTCACCGAGGCCGAGGCGCGGGAATCCTGCGCCGCCGCGAGCCGCAACACCGGGCTTCCCTGTACCGACCCGGTGCGGTTCGATCCGGCTCCGCTCCTGGATGCGGTGGTGCAGGGTCGGGAAGCCTATCTGGAGCAGCGTCGGCGCCGCTGATGAACGAGCTGGACACCGCGCTCCGCCTGTCCATCGCCGGCCTCGCGGGTCTCGCGGTCGGAGTGGAGCGCGAGTGGTCGGGGCATGCCTCCGGGCCCAACGCCCGGTTTGCCGGGGTCCGCACCTTCTTCCTGATCGGGGCCCTCGGCGGGATCGCCGGCTGGCTGCTCGAGTCGGCCGACCCGGCCGTGGCCGGTGCGCTGCTGCTCTCCGGTGGCGCGCTGGTGGTGGCGGCCTATCTGGCGGCGGCGCGCAAGGGCGGCGAAGCCATCGAGGGAACCACGGAGGCTGCCGCGATACTCGTGCTCGGCATCGGGGTGCTGGCCGGGCTGGGTCAGCTCCGGGTGGCCAGCGGGGCCGCCGCGGTGGTGGTGCTGGTGCTGCGCGAAAAGACCAGCATCCACGGCTTCCTGAAGCGGATCGGCGAAGAGGAGATGCGCGCCGCGCTCCAGTTCGCGGTGATGGCGCTGGTAGTGCTCCCTCTGTTGCCCGAGGGGCCAATCGGCCCGTTCGGGGGCATCAAGCCCCGGGCCCTCTGGACCGTCGTGCTCATCTTCAGCGGGCTGAATTTTGCCGGCTACCTGGCTCGTCGTGCCCTCGGCGACGCCCGCGGCTATCCCGTCATGGGTGCCCTGGGCGGGCTGCTGTCCTCCACCGCAGTGACCCTCAACTTTGCCCGCTGCAGCCGGCACCAGCCCGCCAGGGCGGCGGCGCTGTCGACCGGGACCGTGGCCGCATGCACCGTCCTGGTTCCCCGGATCCTGGTGGTGCTCCTGGTCCTCAACGCCGCGCTGGTGCCCGGGGTCGCGCTGGGCCTCGCGCCGCTGCTGGTGGTCGGGATCGTGCTGTTCCTTCTCGAGCTGCGTTCCGCACGGACCAGCGGGAAAGAAGAGTCCTCGGAAACCAGGAATCCGCTCCAGCTGGTCTCGGCGATCCAGATGGCCGTCGCGTTCCAGGTGGTCTTGAGCCTGCTCGGCCTGCTCAACGCCCGGTTCGGCTCGGCCGGCGTGCTCGCCTCGGCGGGCGTCCTGGGACTGACGGACATGGACGCCCTCACGTTCGGCATGAGCCGCCTCGCGCAGGCGCCCGACATGATCCTGTTGGCGGCGCAGGCCATCACCCTCGGCGTCACGGTGAACTCGGCCTTCAAGAGCGGGCTGGCCTTCTTCGTGGGGTCCCCGGAGTACCGCAAGGCCGCGACGCCACGTCTGCTGGCCCTCACCGCGGCGGGGGCGGCCGGCTTCTGGCTGCTGGGGCGGATCAATTTGACGATTTGATTCGCATCGGCTTCATCTTTCCTTCACGCCTCCCGGTCCAGGTTACCGAAGCTTCGTATCGGCAACTTGTCCAGGAGGCGACATGCTCAGCACGGTTCTGGTTCCCCTCGACGGCTCGACCTTCGCGGAAACTGCGCTCGACTTCGCCGTTCCACTGGCCTTCTCGGCCCGGGCCCGCATCTACCTGGTCATGGCAAAACATCCGGTCACGATGCTGGCCGGGATGGGGGAGACGGCCGGATTCCTGCCGGATTCCGATCGCGAATCCGATCGGGAGAGCGGGGAATACCTGGCCGGGACGGTCGCCAAGTGGGGTGAGGTCGGTGACTGGCCGTTGCAGTTCAGGCTCGCCGACGGTTCCGCGGGTGAAGCGATCTGCGGCGAGGCCGGACGCGTCGGGGCCGACCTGATTGTCATGGCGACTCACGGCCGAGGTGCGCTGGGGCGCCTCTGGCTCGGCAGTGTCGCCGACTATGTGGTGCGCCACGCGACCCGGCCCGTCCTGCTGGTACATCCCGGCCGCGACGGAACCGAGGCGCTCAACCGCAACGGTCGCACCATCCTGGTCGCGCTGGATCAGTCGGAATACTCCGATGCCATTCTCGACCCGGTTGTCGATCTCGCCCTGGCCACCGAGTCCAAGATCTCGCTGCTCACGGTGGTTGCCCCGATCTTCGCTCCCGCCGAGCCCGCGATGCCGTATCCGGTTCCGCAGCATCCCGCCATCGTCGCGCGGCGTTCGGACGAAGCCCACAGCCGGCTTCGCCGGGTAGCCGCTCGACTGCGTCGGCGCGGGGTCTCCGTGTCGACCCGCGTGGTCATCGGGGACAGCGCCGCGGGCGCGATTGTACAGGTGCTCCGGGAGGCCCGCTTCGATATGGTCGCCCTGACGACGCACGGGGCTTCCGGCGTCCGCAGGCTGATTCTCGGCAGCGTCGCGGAGAAGGTGATCCGGATGGCCGAGAAACCGGTGCTGGTGCTTCACCCGGCATTGTGACGCCCGACCCGGTCCCCGGGTCACGCTGAGGTCACGTGGGCTCGGTATGCTGATGTCACTCAGGCGCCGAGAGGGCCACGTGTCAGACCCGAAAAATCATGCACTCATATCCTCGCTGCTCCTGGCGGCTCTCACGCTGGGAGTGGCCGGTGCGGCTCGCGCACAGGAAATCGTCGCGAACCCGCTCGGCAGGCTTGGCCCGAACACCGTCGTCCGGGCAACGCTACCCGATGGCCGCCGACTGGTCGGCGCGTTCCGGAGCGCCGGAATGGGACGGCTGGGCGTTGCCCCGCCCTCGGGCACGACCGATACGCTGACCCTGGCGCAGATCCGGACCCTGGAGGTCCGCGGACGACATACCAGGACCGGTGCCATCGTCGG
>DASYPZ010000119.1:0-3002 GCA_036006105.1 Gemmatimonadales bacterium
TCTCGACGCAATGGTGTCGACCGCGGCGGACTCGTTTACGATCGAAGTGGCCGGGAAGCCGCCGGTGACCCTCCGGATTCACCCCGATGCGCTGGAAGCGCGGGTCCGGGCCTCACAGGCCGTGCAACCCATGATACCGGCCGTGATCGGGCAAGTCGTCCCCGGTGGGCCCGGAGACCGCGCGGGGGTGAAACTCGGCGATACCCTGGTGGCGCTCGGGGGCAGTCCGGTGGGCCAATGGCTCGATGCGGTCGACGGCATCGAGGCGCGCCCCGATCAGGAGCTGACCCTGACCGTTGGCCGGCCGGGCGGGCGGGTGGACCTGGTGGCCCACACTCTCGCGGAGACGACGAAGGACAGCACCGGAGAGCACCGGGTCGGGAAACTGCGCCTGGGTCCGGCGATTCCGGATCGTCACGACCCGCTCTCCCTCGACAAGGCGCTGGTGCAGGGTGCCAAGCAGACCCTGAGCGCCTCGACCACCGTGGTGCGGCTGGTCCGCGGAATGTTCAGCGGCCGGGTCTCGACCCGGGAAGTGGGCGGACCGATTGCCATCGGCATCGCCGCGGGTCAGGCCGCGCAGCTCGGGCTGGTCGCCTTCTTCGCGTTCATGGCAACCATCTCCGTCAACCTGGCGGTGCTCAACCTGCTGCCGATTCCGGTGCTGGACGGCGGACAGATGGTCTTCCTGCTGGGCGAGGCCTTCCTCCGGCGCCCGCTCTCGATCAAGCTGCGTGAGCGGCTCACCATGGTGGGCCTGATCCTGCTGCTTCTGCTCATGATCCTCGCCAACTCCAACGATATCCGGCGCTGGCTGGGCAAGCTCTAGCTCCCGAGGTCATTCCCCCCGGAGCGCTTCCAGCGGGCTCACCCGGGTGGCCCGGAGCGCCGGTGCGAGACACGCGGCGAACGCCACCGCCCCCAGGACCACCACCACTCCGGCGAATGTGACCGGGTCTCTCGCGCCGATCCCGAACAGCATCTTCCGCAGGAATTGCGTCAGGCCCAGCGCACCGGCGGTCCCGACCAGCAGGCCGATCGATGCGAGGGTCAGCCCCTGGCGCACCACCATGCCGAGCAATCCGGAACGGGGCGCGCCGAGCGCGGAGCGGATCCCGATTTCCCTGGTGCGCTCGGTGACGCTGCCGGCCAGGACTCCGTAGATTCCCGCCGCCGCGAGCAGCAGGGCCACGACCGCGAAGATCTGGAACAGGACGAAGGTGAACCGGCGCTGCTGCGCGGTGCTGGAGAGCACCTGTTCCATCGTTGCCACGCCGAGGATCGGCTGGGTCGGGTCGACCGACTTGATCGCGGCACGAACCTGAGCCGCCAGGGCCGCGGGATCTCCCCTGGTGCGCACCGCCAGATCCATCCCCCCGTCGGCAAACTGTCCCTGGGATTCCGGGATGTAGAGCTGTCCCGCCTGATCCTGGTCGAGCGCGGTATGCTGCACGGTCCGCACGATGCCCACCACCGTGCGCCAGGGCTGGTCCGGTCCGCCAAACTGCACCTTGGCCCCGATGGGATCGGCACCGCCCCACCCGATCCGTGCCAGGTTTTCGTCGATCAACACCACCAGCGGGTTATTCCGGACATCGGCTGCAGTGAATCCGCGGCCGCGCTTCAGAGGAATCCGCATCGTCTGCAGGTAATCCGGCGTCACCGAGAACCGGTCGGCCGAAGGCGCCTCCTCGGGATGGGCCAGCAGCTTGCCCTGAATCTGGACGCCGTAGCGATCGAAGTTCCCACCCAGCGGAATCTGACTGGTCCACGCGGCCATCTCCACACCCGGTACGGCACGCACGGCCTCGAGGGTCCGGTCCCAGAATGCCCAGGTTGACTCGTTGTCGCTATATCGCGCCCCGGTGGTCGACACCGCCATGGTGATCAGGTTTTTGGGATCGAAGCCGGGGTCCACCGAAAGCATTCGCTCGAGGCTCCGCATCAGCAGCCCCGCGCCGGTCAGCAGCATGACGGCGAGCGCCACTTCCGCGCCGACCAGAATGGCTCGCGCCGTTCGCTTGGAGCGTTGTCCGGTGTGCCGTCCGCCAGGGCGCAGGGCGGCGAAGAGATCGGGCCGCGCGGTAGCGAAGGCCGGAATGAGACCGAACAGCAGTCCGGTCAGGATCGACACTCCGGCGGTGAAGCCGAGGACGCCGGCATCGATACCGATGGCTCCCAGGCGTGGCAGGTTGGGTGGCGCGATCGCCTTGAGCCCCCGGATCCCCGCCCAGGCGAGCGCGATGCCCGCCGCCCCGCCTACCAGGGAGAGCATCACGCTCTCGGTCAGGAGCTGTCGTACCACTCGGCCCCGCTTCGCGCCGAGAGCCCCCCGAATCGCGAACTCACCCTCGCGCTGCATGGCTCGGCCCAGCAGGAGACTGGACACATTGGCGCACGCGATCAGGAGCACCAGGCCGACCGCGCCCAGGACCGCGAGCAGCGCCGGCTTGGCGTTCTGGGTGAGCAGCTCCTGGAGCGGGGTGACCAGCATCCCGGGCGCGGCGTATTCGGTCGGGTACTGCGCCACGAGCCGTCCGGAGATTACATCCAGCTCTTTGCGCGCGGCCTCCGGAGAGACTCCGGGCTTGAGCCGCCCATACTCCCCCAGGTGATGGCAGGTTCGGCAGGCGTAGGACAGGGAGAGATCGTAACCCAGCGGGGCCCAGAGCTCCGCGGTCGGAGAAATCAGGTTCTCGTAGCTCCGCGGCATCACCCCGACCACGAGGTACTGGGTTTCGTTGAGGACCACCGGTTTGCCCACGATCGAGGGATCGCCCCCGAAGCGCCGCTGCCAGAGGCCGTAGGAGAGAATGACGACAAAGCGCTGCGCCCGCACGTTTTCCTCGGCGGTGAAGTCCCGCCCCAGAAAGGGGCGGACCCCGAACACCGAGAAGAAATCCTTGGTAACCCGCTGGCCGTTGAGCCGCTCCGGATCGCCGCCGCCCTGCAGCGTCGGCTGCCACTGGCTGTTGACCGCCAGGGCCTCGAACGAGGTGGAC
>DASYPZ010000120.1:0-6161 GCA_036006105.1 Gemmatimonadales bacterium
GCAAGGGAGAGTTTCGGTGGAGTGCGGGCCTGCGGCGGTCGGTAGCCGGAGCCGAATGGAACAGCAGTGAGCGGTACTGTGGGCGTGACCCGGCGAGCACAGGATCTCAGCAATACGCCTCCTCGGCGCAGGGTGCCGCCCAGCTCATCGAAGAAGACGTTACGACCGCCATCCGCGCCTCGCAAGAACGGCGGATTTCCGGGCAGTGGAGCGCGATTCTCGAAAAGGACGCCAGGGTGGGCAGTCGAAGCATAGCACACTGCGTACCGGGAGGGACCTAGTACAAGTGCTAGTCCGGCGCCGCCCTTGCTCGACCTTTGGGAGCCGCCTAGCTTTTGGATTCATGAAGTATTCATGTACCAACAACGTCTCCCGGGAACCCCCGATCATGTCGAGTCGCCGCGCCCGCCGTCCGGGTCTCTTCGCCCTCATGCTCGGCCTCGCTGCGGGCGCTTCGCCCGCCGTGGCCCAGGTAAAGCCCCAGACCCCCGCGGTGTTGCCCCCGCTCGAGGTGGTGGCCACCCGGCGTCCCGAGTCGACTCACGACGTGCCGGCCTCGATCGAGGTCCTGACCGGTACCGATCTGCGGGCGCGCGGCGCGACTTCGCTCCGGGATGCCCTGTCGCTGGCCGCGGGGGTCGCGATCGCCCCCGGCGGGGATGGTGGACCGGCGAGCGCGGTCCCCGAGTTCTGGGGCTTACGCGAATTCGACGCGTTCCTCCTGGTGGTGGACGGCATCCCGTGGGGCGGCGCGCTCAATCCCGCCCTCTCCACTCTCAACCTCCGGGATGTCGAACGGATCGAGGTCCTGCGCGGCCCGGCACCGGTTACCTACGGCGCCACCTCCTTTGTCGGAGTGATCAACGTGGTGCACACCGCCGCCGCGGCCACCGCCCGGAACCTCTCGGCACACGGGGGGTCGTACGGAACCGGCGGCGTCGCGACCGACCTGCCGGTGACCACCGGCCGGTGGAAGTCGCGGGCCAGCGGGGATCTCGAGCGCCAGGGCTTCAAGGACGACCGGACGTCCTACCGGCGGGGCCACGCGTTGTTCCGGATGGGCAAGACCACGGAAGATCGGAGCACCTGGCTCACCGCCGACGTGAACCTGCTCCGGCAGGATCCGGCCAGCCCGCATCCGCGAGAAGGGGCCGGCTTGTCCGACCAGGTGCCGCTCGATGTCAACTACAACCCCGCCGATGCCTTTCTCAACGAGAACCGGTTCGTCGGCTCGGCGGGGTTCCAGCGGCCCATCCTGCGCGGCGCCACCTGGGGAAGCATGGCTTCGTTTACCCACTCGACCACCAACATGTTCCGGGGGTTCCTGACCGATATTTCCAACAGCCCGAACAACGCGGCCGGGTTCAAGGAAAACATCGACATCAACGACATCTACGCCGATTCCCATATCATCTGGTCGGGACCATCCAGGCTCCGGTTCCTGACCGGCGCGGATCTGCTGTTCGGCGGAGGTGAGGCGAAGGGCGCGACGTTCACTTACACCGCGCCCCTCGATGGAGTCACCGCCCCGAACGTCCCCGAGCCCACCACGCTCGACAAGGATTCGGAGGATCACCGGCTCTTCCTGGGGGCCTATGGTTCCGCGGAATGGCAACCGGTCGAGCGGGTGACCTTGAGCGCGGGCCTCCGTCTCAACTCCACATCGGAGAAGCGCGACGAGGACAGCCCCAGCAGCACCCACACCCGGCTGAGCGGGAGCGCCGGGATCCTGGTGGGCCTGGTGGAACAGGGGGTGAATCATCTTCGGCTGTTTGCCAACTATCGCAACACTTTCAAGCCGGCGGCATTCGACTTCGGGCTGGCGGAGAACGAAGGCATCCTCGATCCCGAGACATCGAGCAGTTTCGAAGGCGGTCTGAAGGCGCGGACGATGGAGGGCCGCCTCGACGTCGAGGCGAGCGTCTTCCATATGGACTTCAAGAACCTGGTCACCGCCACGGTGATCAACAATCTGCCCGCGCTCATCAACTCCGGCAGCACCCGATTCCAGGGGTTCGAGGTGGCGGCGGATCTCAAGCTTCGGCAGGCGGTGTTCGCGCGCGCCAGCTACAGCTTTCACGACGGGAAGTTCGTGGACTTCGTGCAGGCCTTCGACGATGTCCCGACCCAATTGGCCGGCAAGCGTTTCGAGATGTCGGCCCGGCATCTCGCCTCGGCGGGGCTGACCTACGCGCCCGAGTCGGGTTTCCTCGCCACCGCCAATATCAACTACACGGGGAACCGGTTCCTCAACAAACGCAATACCGCCCTCGCCCCGGAGTTCCTCACGGTCGACGCGGGCGTGGGCTATCGGATCCGGCGGGCGGAATTCCGGCTGGATGGGCGCAACCTGAGCAATCGCCGGGACGCGGTGTCGGAGAGTGAATTCGGCGACGCCCAGTACTACCGCATGCCGGCCCGCACGGTGCAGGCCGGCATCGTACTGAGCTACTAGGCGGGGCCCGGCAGGGGCGATCCGTCGAGGGGCAGCGTCGCGGCGAATTCGGTGTGCCCGGGGCGCCCATCCGCCAGCTCCAGCCGTCCGGCGTGGAGCTCCGCGATTCGCCTCGCGATCGCGAGCCCCAGTCCCGCCCCGCTGGTGGCGCTGGTATCGCTGCGGGAGCGCGCGGCGTCTACCCGGAAGAACCGCTCGAAGATCCGTTCCCGTGCCTCGGCGGGAACGCCGGGTCCCTGGTCGCTCACCGCAATCCGGCACCAGCCGTCCTGCCGAGTCATGTCCACGCGGACGATGCCCGCGTCGGGTGAGTACTTGATGGCGTTGTCGATCAGGTTGAGCACCATCCGGCCCAGGAGATCGGGATCTCCCTTGGCCGGCGCTTCCACCAGACGGGCCAGCTCGATCTGCACGCCTCGGCGGTCGGCCACCGAGCGCAGCGCCCGCGCAGCCTCATCGACCACGTCTTCGAGATAGAGGCTTTCGCGGTGCTCGACGAGGTGGCCGGAATCGGCCCGGGCGAGGAGAAAGAGATCGTCGACGATGCGGGAGAGCCGCCGGGCGGCATCCTGCATGACCTGCACCGAGGCCCGGTATTCGCCCTCGTCGCGGTGGGTCTTGGACAGGGTGATGTCCGCCTCGGATCGAAGAATGGCGGTGGGCGTGCGCAGCTCGTGTGAGGCATCCGCCACGAAGCGGCGCTGCTGCGCGAAGGATCCCTCCAGCCGGTCGAGCAGGTCGTTGAGCACCCGCGCCAGTCCCACCAGCTCGTCGCCCCCGCCCACCGGGAGCCGTTCGCCGAGGTTGCTGGCGCCCATGGCCGCGGCTCGCGCCGCCATCGACGCGACCGGTTCGAGGCTGCGCTTGGCGAGGAAGGAGCCCCCGGTTGCCGCACAGAGCACCAGGACCGGAATCGCGATCAGAAACATCCGGCGGACCTGCGCCAGCGTCTCTTCGATGTCGTTCAGCGAGTAGATCCCGGTCAGGCTGAGCGGTGTGCCGCCCACCGTGAGCGGGCGGGCATCGATCCGGTAATTCCCCCGATCGCCCCGCACTGTGACCGCGGCCGCCTGGGTCAGATCGCGTCCCCGAAGGGCGCCGACGATCCGGCTGCCGTCTTCCCCCTCGGCAAACCCGCTCTTGGCCACCACGTTCCCGGCGCGGTCCAGGATGGCGATATGCAGATCGCGAAAACGGACTTCGTCGATGGTGCTCCGGATCGCCTGGTCCACGCCGACCGCGGTCCGGCGCTCCGCGGTGAGCTCCCGGGAGAACGCCGTCAACGCGTCGCCGATGAATCGATCGGTCCGGTTTTGCAGCGTCCGGGCGAACAGGAGGTAGCTCCCGACGGCGAACCCGATCAAGGGCAGACCGAGGAGGACCGTGTACCACAGGGTAAGGCGGGAACGGAGCGAGGAGGGCCAGCCGGACACGTGCTACTCCCGTCGCCGGGCGGCTCGTTTTCGGAGGGGCCGGATGCTCGGCTTTGCCGGCTCGGGCGCCTCGAGCAGGAAACCGCTGCCCCGGAGCGTGGTCAGCAGCGCGGCCCGCTCCCCGTCGTCGAGCTTCCGGCGCAGGCGGCTGGCATACACATCGATGATGTTGGAGAAGGTATTCCGGGTGTCCTCCCAGACATTCGCCATGAGCTCGGCTCGGCTCACCACCCGTCCGGCGTTCCGGGCCAGGTAGAGCAGGAAGGCGAATTCCTTGGCGGTGAGCACGATGTCGCGCCGGCCCCGCCGCACGCTGTGCCGGAGCGTATCGATGACCAGATCGCCGACCACCAGCGGCGTCGCGGGCGCGTCGCTCACCCGCCGGATCAGCGCGCGCAGGCGGGCGAGGAGCTCGCCAAAATCGAATGGTTTGGTGAGGTAATCGTCGGCTCCCGCGTCCAGCCCGGCAATCCTCTGGTCCACTCCGTCCAGCGCCGTGAGCATGAGAATGGGAACCCTGCTGCCCCGGTCCCGGATGGCCCGGCAGACCACTCTGCCGTTCTTGCCGGGAAGCAGCACGTCGAGGATGACCGCGTCGTAGTCGTTCGCGGCCGAGAGCGTCAGCGCCTGGCTGCCGGTATCGGCTTCATCGACCTCGTACGCCGCTTCCCGGAGGCCTCGGGCGATGGAGGCGCGGAGCTCCTGGTCATCCTCGGCAAACAGAATGCGCATGCGTGCAATCTACGGGAACCGAGCGGGTCCTGTCAGGCCGCGGGGCCCTCAGTGCTCCGATCGCCGGAGGGCCCCCCGAATCCTGGCGATGAGACGCTCGGGCTGCAGCGGTTTATGGACGTAATCGTCGGCCCCGGCCTCCATCAGCTCGATCTCGGTCCGGTCGTCGGTGGCGCCGGTGAGGACCACCACCGGAAGCCCGCTGGTCGGGACGGCGCCTCGTAGTCGCTGCAGCACTTCCTGGCCGGTCATCCGCGGCATCGCCAGGTCGAGAACCACCAGCGCGATGTCGCCGGCTTTCTGGATTTGCTCGAGCGCGGCCACGCCATCGGACGCCTCGGTCACGCGGAAGCCCTGTTTGGTGAGGACGGCCCGGGCAATGGACCGGGTGACGGGGTCGTCTTCCGCGATCAGAATATGCGGCGCGACCGGGCTGTGCTCCGCCGGCGCGTCCGACTCACCCAGCTCGCGGTCGATCTCCTCCAGGGTCGTCTCCCCGTTCCGCACCCGCTCGATCCCCGCGGCCCGCAGCGATTGCATGCCCGACGCGATGGCCGTCGCCTGCAGCTGGGAGGCCTGCACGCCCTCCATGATCCGAAGCTCGAACGCCGGATTCGACACCAGAATCTCCAGCAGCGGGACTCGGCCGTAGAAGCCGGTCTGCCCGCACCAGGGGCACCCGACCGCTCGCACGACGGGCGACACCCCGTAGCGCTGGGCGAGGCGGGTTTCGATCTCGGTGAGCGGCCCACTCACCGGCTGAACGCATTTGGGACACACTTTGCGCACCAGTCGCTGAGCCGTGGTTCCCCGCAGGGTGCTGGCGATTTCGCTCCGGGCGATCCCGAAATCCGACAACCGGGCGATGGCACCCACCGCGTCGTTGGTGTGCATCGACGCCAGCACCAGGTGTCCGGTCAGGCTGGCCTGAACCGCGATGGCCGCGGTCTCCGCGTCCCGGATCTCCCCGATGAAGATCACGTCCGGATCCTGTCGGAGGATCGATCGCAGCGCATTCGCGAACGTCACCTCGCGCTTCGGCTCGACCTGGATCTGGGTCACCTTGGGGAGCTCGTACTCGATCGGATCCTCGACCGTCATGATATTGAGCTCGCCAGCCGGCATCTCGCGGAGCGCGGCGTAGAGCAGCGTCGTCTTCCCCGAGCCGGTGGGACCGGTGACCAGAATGATCCCGTCGCGCCGGCCGATCAGGGTTCGCAGCGGTGCCAGCTCGGCGGTGCTCAAGGACAGGTCTTCCAGGCGCTTCGCGTTCCGTGGATCCAGCAGGCGCACCACGGCCTTCTCCGCATCCCGCGTCGGCACGGTCGAGAGCCGCAGGTCGATGGCCCGGCCATCGACCTGAATCCGGGCCCGCCCATCCTGCGGGCGAAGCCGGTCGGCGATGTCCATCTTGCCCATGATCTTGATACAGGACACCACCCGGTTGAGGATCGCCATGGTCAGGCGCGCATAGGGCTGCAGCACGCCATCCACCCGGAACCGCACCCGGCCCGAATCGGCGGCCGGCTCGAGGTGGATAT
>DASYPZ010000121.1:0-2872 GCA_036006105.1 Gemmatimonadales bacterium
CCGCCCAGGCGGTTGAGGGTCCACACCTGGGACTCGCCCCCGTTACGAGCGGCGGTAAACCCCAGGTACTTCCCGTCGGGACTCCATCGTGGATTCGACGCCGGCTGGCCGGCGCCGGTCATCGGCACCGCCGCGCCTCCCGCCATCGGAGACATCCAGATGCGAGCGGAGTTCCGGTCCTTCTTGGCATCGGCGGTCGAGAGGGCATAGGCCACCTGCCTGCCGTCGGGACTGATCCGCGGCAACCCCACGTTTTTCAGTGCCGTCAGGTCGGTCACCGCGAGGGAGCGCTGACTCTGTGCCGGCAGAGCAATGGGTACGAGGACACCCAGGATGGCCGGAAACAGCCGGGAGGCGGATGGTCGCATGGGTCTGGTTCCTTGGGGAGCGAGACGGTATGATCCCGGATATAGTAGATCGCTTCCGGCTGCCCGCACAACCACCACTTCCCAGGATCGCCCGATGCCGCACCGGTACGTCCTGTCGCTGGCGATGGCCGTGCTCGCCGGAAGGGGCAGCTCCCTCCGGGCGCAGACCGCAGGTCTCGGCCAGCCCCTGACCGTCCGTATCGATTCGGTCTTCGCCCGGTTCGCCGTGCCCGGATCGCCGGGCTGCGCCCTGGGCGTGGTTCGCGACGGATCGCTGATTTACCGCAAGGGGTACGGACTGGCCAGCGTGGAGCTGGGCGTGCCGATCACGCCGGCCACGGTGTTCGACATCGGCTCGGTGTCCAAGCAGTTCACCGCGTTGAGCGTGCTGCTGCTGGCCCAGGACGGGAAGCTCTCCCTCGACGACGAGATTCAGCGTTTCATTCCCGAGATTCCGCGCTATGCCCGGCCGATCACCATCCGTCACCTCCTCCACCACACCAGCGGGCTCCGGGACTACATCGATATTCTCGGCTGGAGCGGTATCGCCGACGAGGCCGTCACCACCGATCAGGATGCGCTGGATGCGATCGCCCGGCAACGAGGCACCAACTTCGAGCCTGGAGCGGAATTTCTCTACAGCAACAGCGGGTTTTTCCTCCTGTCGATCATCGTGAAGCGGGCGGCGGGACAGACCCTGCGCGAGTTCGCGGCCCGGCGGATCTTCCAGCCGCTCGGCATGACCCATACCCGGATCGTGGATCGGCACGACATGATCGTGCCGGGGAAGGCGGGGTCGTACACCGACGGAGACAGCGGCGGCTTCGCCCTCGCGCTGGCGAACTGGGAGCAGACCGGGGACGGAGCCGTGAATACCACCGTGGAGGATCTGGCGAAGTGGGACCGGAACTTCTACACCGGGACGGTGGGCGGGCCGGCGGCGATCCGGGAGCTCGAAACGCCCGGTGTCCTCAACGACGGCAAGACGATCGACTACGCGCTGGGACTCCGGATCGACAGTCTGCATGGGCTGCGGCAGGTTTCTCACGGGGGCTCCTGGGCCGGCTTCCGCGCCCAGGTCAGCCGCTTTCCCGAGCGGAAGGTGTCCGTGTTCACCCTCTGCAACCTGTCGAGCAGCGCGCCGTGGATGCTGAATGGGGCGGTGGCCGACCTGGTGCTTGGCTTTGGCCCCGCCGTCGCCGGGCCGCCCGGGCCGAGGACTGCCTCGATGCCCTCGGCGACCCCCGACCGGACGGACCTGACCGGGTTGGCGGGGGTGTATCACAGCGACGAGCTGCTGGCCGACTGGCGCCTCACCCTCCGGCACGATTCACTGCTGGTGCGCGCCGGCCTGGGTGGAGAATTTCTCCTCCGCGCTACCGGCCCTGATACCTTCAATGCCCTTGGCACCAGCATTACGGTGCGCCGGGATGGTGGCCGGATCACCGGACTCACGCTCGACAATCGCGGTCTTCGACACTTCGTGCTTTCTCGAACCGGTGATGTTCCGTGAAATGGAGCTCAATGCCACACCACATTGCGTCCGTGCGTCCTCGCGTCCTTGCGTCCATCTCCACCGCCCTCACTGTCCTCACCCTCCCCGCCATGCTGAGCGCCCAGTCCCAGCAGGCCCGGCTGGCCCGCGAGATCGACGCGGGCACCGAACGGGCCATGCCCAAGGTGGTGGCATGGCGCCGCGACATTCACCAGCACCCCGAGCTCGGCAATCACGAAGTGCGCACCGCCAAACTGGTCGCCGACGAGCTGACCCGGCTCGGATTCGAGGTCCGTACCGGCGTCGCGCATACCGGCGTGGTTGGTGTCTTGCGAGGCGGGAAGCCCGGCTCGGTCGTGGCGCTCCGCGCCGACATGGATGCCCTGCCGGTCACGGAGCAGGTGGACCTTCCGTTCAAGTCCACGGTCCGGGCCGAGTTCAACGGCCAGGAAGTCGGAGTGATGCACGCCTGCGGGCACGACAATCACGTCGCCATTCTCCTGGGAGTCGCGCAGGTACTCGCGGGGATGAAGGCCGATATCCCAGGCACCGTGAAGTTCATCTTTCAGCCCGCCGAGGAAGGCGTGCCTCGCGGAGAGACGGGCGGGGCGGGGGTGATGGTGGAGGAGGGCGCCCTGGATAACCCGTCGGCCGGTGCGATCTTCGGACTCCACGTGTGGCCCGGCCCGGTGGGCGGGATCACCTATCGCTCGGGCCCCGCGATGGCCGCAGGGGACCATCTGTTCATCGTCGTCAAGGGCCGCCAGACCCACGGCGCGCAGCCCTGGGGGGGCATCGACCCGATCGTGATCGCCTCCCAGGTCGTGCTGGGCTTGCAGACGATCGCGAGCCGGCAGATCAATGTCACCAACCAGCCGGCGGTCATCACCGTCGGGAGAATCACCGGCGGTAATCGCTACAACATCATTCCCGACAGCGTGGTGCTGGAAGGAACCGTCCGGACGTTCGACGAGGATATGCGGACCGACATCAAGAATCGGATTCGGCG
>DASYPZ010000122.1:0-1916 GCA_036006105.1 Gemmatimonadales bacterium
GCCGGACGTCGATACCACCTCGCTGGGCGAGCTGATTCCGCTCCTCGGCGTGGCCCGGAAGCTCCGGGGCCTGGGCCGGAAGGATATGGTGGAGCTCCTGCGCACCGTGCCGATGTCGGTTCAGGAGGTGCTGGACGACCGGTTCGAGAACGGGTTCCTCAAGGCGGCCGTCGGTGCCGTCGGAGTGACGAACATCCGGCAGGGTCCCCGCTCCGGAGGCACCGCGTTCGTGCTGTTGCACCAGCAGGTCGGCGCGGCGGCCGGAGCCATCCGCGGCCGGGGCTATTGGCAATCGAGTCCCGACGCGCTGGCTCGAGCGGTGGCCGCGATCGGGGCGCGCCACGGGGTGACGGTCCGAACCGGCGCGGAGGTCGCGCGCATCACGGTCAAGGACGACCGGGTCACCGGCGTGGTCCTGGACGGCGGCGAGGAGATTACCGCCCGCACTGTGCTGTCGGGCGCCGATCCCGCGCAGACGCTGCTGGGTATGGTTGATCCGGTCTGGCTCGACCCGGAGTTTCTGCTCGCGGTGCGGAACATCAAGTTTCGGGGCAATGCCGCGCGGGTGCTGTATGCCCTGGACGGACTCCCCGTATTTCCCGGACTGGATGGCACGCCGGCAGCTCTTGCCGGGACGCTGTCGCTCTCTTCCTCGCTGGACGACATCGAGCGCTCCGCCGACGATGCCAAGTACGGCCGGGTCTCGGAAAGTCCCCACATCGAGGTGCAGCTGCCGTCGGTGCGGTGGTCAACCATGGCGCCCCCGGGCAAGCACGTGCTGGTGGCGCAGGCCACCTCGGCTCCCTACCGGCTCCGCACCGGACCGTGGACGCCCGCGATGCGGGATGCGCTGGGCAACCGGATCACCGCCGCGATCGCGCGGGTGGCGCCGGGTTTCCCGGAGCTGGTGCGTCATTGCGAGGTGCTGACCCCGGTCGAAATCGAGGAGCGCTACGGTCTTACCGAGGGGGCGCCGACCCAGGGAGAAATGACCCTGGACCAGATATTGTTCATGCGGCCGGTGGCCGGCGCCTCGCGCTACGCGATGCCGATCCCCGGCCTGTACTTGTGCGGCGCCGGAACGCATCCCGGGAGCGGCATCGCGGGCGGCCCGGGGTGGCTGGCCGCCCGGCAGGTGATCCGGGACGGGCGCGAGAATCGAGGAGGCAAGCCATGAAATTCGTGCAGACCACCGGCTCCTTCAAGCAGGGCGCCCATACCATGCCGGGCGAGTACTACACCTCCCCCGACATCTTCGCCGAAGAAATGGAGCGGATCTTCGCCCGGAGCTGGATCTGCGTGGGGCGCAGCGGCCGGCTCGCGCAGCCCGGAGATTTCTTCGTCAAGGTCGTGGCGGGCGAGAGCCTGATCTTCCTCCGGGACCGGAGCGGCGGCTTGCGGGCCTTCTTCAATGTCTGTCGCCACCGCGGTACCCGCCTCTGCGCCGAAGAGTCGGGCCACCTCTCCGAAACCATCCAGTGCCAGTATCACGCCTGGACCTATACCACGGACGGCAAGCTGATCGGCGCCCCGCACATGGGGGAGGTCGCCGGATTCTCCAAGGCCGACTATCCGCTCCATCAGGCGGCGCTGGCCGAGTGGGAAGGGTTCCTCTTCGTGAACATCGCGAGAGAGCCGGTCTCCTTCGAGGAGAGTCACGCGGCGCTGATCGGGCGCTTTGCCCGGTTCGGGATTCCCGGCCTCAAGGTCGGCCACCAGGTGTCCTACGACGTGCCGGCCAACTGGAAGCTGATCTTTCAGAACTACAACGAGTGCCTGCATTGTCCGGTGATTCATCCCGAGCTCTCGGCGCGGATGCCCTACCAGAGCGGTGCCAACGACCTCACCGAGGGACTCCACCTCGGCGGCTACATGGTGATCAGCGAGCCGGCGGTCAGCGTGACGATGAGCGGCGC
>DASYPZ010000123.1:0-1819 GCA_036006105.1 Gemmatimonadales bacterium
CAATGCGCTGACCCTGGCGCTGTTCGCCGAGCGCCGGGGCGAATTCTCGGTATACCTGCGTGAGGACGTGGGCGGCAGCGTCACGTTCAACCGCGAGACGCCCAAACGGATTCCGCTGACGCTGACCTACCGGCTCTCCTACGGCCGCACCGAGGCCAACGCGGTCTCCTTCTGCGCCTTCTTCAACGCCTGTACCGATACCGACGTGGAGCAGCTGCGGCAGCGGCGGCTCCTCGCCACGATCACCGCGGGGGTGCAGCGCACCCGGGTGAACATTCCCCTCGATCCAACCCGCGGCTCCGTCATGTCCCTGGAGGGAACCCACAGCTCCCGGGTGATCGGGTCCTCGAAATTCACCCAGTTCACTCGCGTGGTCGGCGACGCCGCCTGGTATCACACGATCGGCGACGTGGTGCTGAGCCTGCACGCCCGGGGCGGGATGGTCTTCGCGCCGGTGGTCCAGCTGCAGGGAAGCTCGGGCAATTTCGTGCCCCCCGAGCAGCGGTTCTATGCGGGGGGCGCCAACGATGTGCGCGGGTACCACCGGAACGAGCTCGGTCCGATCGTGTACGTGGTCCAGCAATCGGCGATCGATACCGTGAACAATGTCGTCCCCGACGACTCGGTCCGGATCGCCCCCACCGGCGGTAATTCCCTGGCGAGTGCCAACGTGGAGGTCCGGGCGCCGATCGGTATTTTCAAGGATCAGCTGCGCGGGGCCCTGTTCGTGGACGGTGGCACGGTGTGGGAACGGGGAGGCGTAACCGGCTCCGGTCCGGCGTTTCGCATCACACCCGGCGCGGGACTCCGCTTCGTGACGCCACTCGGGCCGGCGCGGATCGACATCGCCTACAACGGGTACAACCTCCCGCCCGGCCGCCTGTTCGCGGTGCAGCCGGACGGGGATCTCACTCTGTTCCGGGACAGCTACCAGCGCGTCCGGAAGAGCAGCTTCTTCCAGAATCTGGTCTTTCAGTTCTCGGTGGGGCAGGCCTTCTGATGCGGCGGCGCGTGGCCCGATGGTTCTTCATTCTGGTCTGCGGCGCGCTGGCCACCGTCCTCGGCTTTGCCTCTGCGCTGCTCTACGCCCCGCCCGGGCGCCGGCTGCTGGCCCGTCTGCTCAGCGAGCATTCGTCCGGGCTGGTACGCGGGACCGTGCACATCGGCGCGCTGACCGGGCGCTGGATCGACGGCTTCGCGGTGGACAGCATGGTGATCCGGGATACCACGGGAGCCGTCCTGGCCTCGATTCCCCATCTCAGGGTGAGCTACCGGCTGGCCGACATCTGGGCGGGGAAATTCGTCGTCTCGCAGGCCACTCTGCTCCACCCCGACATCCAGATCATCAAGCACCGGAGCGGGCGGCTCAACTACGAGGAAGTATTTCGTCTGAATGAGGGGCCGGGAGGTCCCGGTCCGTCGCCCCTGATCGAGATCGACCAGCTCCGCGTCGACAGCGGCAGGGTCTTGCTGCGATTGCCATGGAATCCGGACGGACGGCTCCAAAACCAGCGTCAGATCGACTCCGCCCTGACCTACGAGCGGGCGAAACCGGGCAGGCGGATCGAACCCGGCCCCGAAGGCCTGGAGATCATTCGCGTCATCGACCGGCTCGACGCGAACCTGCCGGTGTTCCGCCTGGCCACGCCGGAGCGGGCACCGGTGACCATGCAGATCGAGCACCTGGCGGCGCAGCTCAGCGATCCGAAGCTGGAGATCCGGGACCTGCGCGGCTCGGTGCACACCAAGGACGACAGCCTGATCTTTACCCTCGACAAAGCCGAGCTTCCCGGAACGTCCGCGCAGGGATCGGGGCGGA
>DASYPZ010000124.1:0-20772 GCA_036006105.1 Gemmatimonadales bacterium
CTGCCACGGCGGGACGTTACGCGCACGGTGTCGCCCTCCGCCACTCCGAGCCTCGCGGCATCGGCAGCGCAGATTTCCACGACCGGCACCGGCTCGCGTGAGTCGAGACCCTCGGCTCTGCGGGTCATGGTGCCGGTGTGCCAGTGGTACATCTGGCGCCCGGTGTTGAGGAAGAAGGGGTATTCGGGGCTGGGCAGCTCCCCGGGTGGGAGAAACTCCACCGGTACCAGCAGGGCCTTGCCGTCCGGGGTCGGGAAGCTCTGGTCGAAGAGAAACGCGGTGCCTTTGGAGTCGGGCGTCAGCACCGGGTACTGGAGCGAGCCTTCCCGCTGGAGCTTGCCGTAGGAGACTCCCCGCCAGGTCGGCGTCACCCGGGCGATCTCATCCATCACCTCGGCCGGCGAATCGAACGGCGTGGCGAGCCCCAGCCGGCGGGAGAGGTCGATCAGGATATCGAGATCCTGCCGGGCCTGCCCGGGGGTCGGCACGGCGGCGTGGGCCAGCTGGATGTGGCGGTCGGTGTTCGCGAAGGTGCCTTCCTTCTCCGCGAAGGACGACGCCGGCAGGACCACATCGGCCCACCGGGCCGTCTCGGTCAGGAAGAGATCCTGGACCGCGAGGAATTCCAGCTTGCGGATCCATTCCTCCGCCTTGGCGACGTTCGGATCGGACAGAACCGGGTTTTCTCCCATCACGTACATCCCCCGGACCGGACTGCCCTCCTTCACGATCTCGGTCACCATCAAACCGTTCTCGAGCGAAAGGGCGGTCTCGGGGACCCCCCACGCCGCCGCGTATTCGGCCCGGTTGGCCGGGTCGGTGACCGGCCGGTAATCGGTGTAGGCGAAGGGAATCGCGCCCATGTCGCTGGCGCCCTGCACGTTGTTCTGCCCGCGGATCGGGATCATCGCGGCCCCCCAGCGCCCGATCATGCCGCAGCAGAGCAGCAGATTGAGCAGACTGGCGACGATATCGGTGCCGGTGGCGTGCTGGGTCAGGCCCATGGCCCACAGCGTCGAGGTGTTGGGCCCACGGGCGTATCGTTCGGCGGCCTCGCGGATGAGCGACGCCGGAATCCCGGTGATCTTTTCCGCCACCTCCAGCGTGTACGGTGCCACCGCCTTCGCGACGGCGTCGAACTCCCGGGTGCGTTCGCGGATGAAGGTGCGGTCGACCAATCCCGCGGCGATGATGTGCGCCAGCATGCCGTTGTAGAGCGCGACATCGGTGCCCGGCAGCATCTGGAGATGAATGTCGGCCAGGCCGGCGAGCTCGGTGCGGCGCACGTCGGCCACGATCATCGTGGCCCCCTTGGCCTTGGCCCGCTTGATCAGGGCGCCGAAGACCGGATGGCTCTCGGTGGTGTTCGCCCCGGCGATGAAGATGACGTCGCAGGCCTCCTCGATCTCGCGCATCGATCCGGACGCCGCGGCGGTGGACAGCGCGCGATTCATGGCCGCGACCGAGGTCGAGTGGCAGAGCCGGGTGCAATGGTCGACGTTGTTGGTCCCGAAGGCGGCGCGGACCATCCGCATCAGCACGTAGTTTTCCTCGTTGCTGCATTTGGCGGAGGAAAACGCCGCGAGCGCGCGGGGGCCCTGCGTGTCGCGAATCCGGCGCAGTTCCTGGGCGCTCAAGCTCATCGCCTCTTCCCAGGAGGCGGGCCGGAACTGCTCGTACCACTCCGGGGGTGTGGCGTTGCGATCCCGCACGTCCCCGTCGCCCACCAGGGGCATGCCGGTCTGGGGCGCCTTGCCCGCCTGGCGCTTGGGCGGGCGGGGTTTTCGGCCCCGGCCTTCTTCGGCGACGGTGGGCCATTCCCCGGCGCGGTACCGGGGAGACTCGCCGGTCCAGACCCACGCCTCCCCCCGCTGCTCCCAGCCCTTTCGGATCAGGGGCACAGTGAGCCGATCCCGGTGCTGGGGAAAGTCGTATCCGAAGCGCCCTTTGACACAGGTGGATCCCTGGTTGGGCGTGCGCTCCTCGATCCAGGGCGAAGTGACCCGAACCACCTCATTGCCTTTGGTCTGGATATCGATCTGGCACCCGACGCCGCAATAGGGGCACACCGAACGCACCAGCTTTTCCGGCGCCTCGATCTGGGCGCGGTCGAACCGTTTGCGGGGCATCACCTCGAAGATGGCGCCGGTGGGACAGACCCGGACACACTCGCCGCACCAGGTGCAGCCGGCGTGATCGGGATCGCCGTCTCCGCCCACGATGATCTCGGTATGCGATCCCCGCTCGGCCACGTCCAGCACACCGACTTCCTGGATGTCTTCGCAGGCCCGGACACAGCGGGTGCACAGGACGCACAGCGACATGTCGTGACTGATCATCACATCGCCCGGCCGGGTGTCACCCCCGCGGAGCGGAAGCTCGCGCCGCGCGGCCTCGGTCACCCCGTAGCGGGTCACATAGCGCTCGAATTCGTTGCGGGGATGATCGCGGCCGCCGTTGCCGAGGTGGTCTCCCGGATAGCGCTCGAGGAGAAAACGCAGCACGCTCTTCCGGTTGTCGACCGCGGCCGGCGACTCGGTCTCTACCACCATCTCCGGGGCCGCCGGCGTACCGCACGAGGGCACCAGCTTGGGGGAACCCTGGACCGAGACCAGGCAGATGCGGCAGTTGGCTACGTTGGGGAGCTTCGGATACCAGCAGAGGGTGGGGATGTCGATTCCGTGGGCCCGGGCGGCGTCGAGAATCGTCGCGCCGGGCTCAAAGGGGACTGCAACTCCATTCAGGGTGAAGCTCGGCATTCGGGACTCGAAAGATCGGGGAGATGCGCCGATTCGAGGATACGGCCCCCGCGCGGCCCGGCGCAAGCTCTCGTGTCGGCGTCATCGCTCCAGACGTAGGCCCAGAATGGAACTCCGGCCGGACGGGGCGTTCCGGTTCGGATGATGATTCCTCGGGGTTCCCGTTTGTCGAGTGCCTGGGCTGGCGCAACCATGGTCGTTCCTCCGGTGAGGAGGAGACGAACAACCGTCCAAACTGTTACACGGCGACCATGCCTTCAGGCGAATGAAGCTTGCGAGGGGTTGGCGGGAATGGGACGGGAGACCAGGACGCCGGGCGCAGTATCCCGCTTGGTGCCCTTGCGATGGTTCCGGACCGGCAAGGGGATCCGCTGCCAGTCCGGATACAGGGAGAGCCAGGATTCCGCGGGACCGCCGGCGTCGCCCGGCAGCACGGCGTGGATCCCGCCCGGCACGGTGACATCCTGGAGCTGGGCCATGAGGGTCATGCGCCGGGGCGAGGGCAGGCTCGCGAGGGTGGCCCCATCGATGACCACGAGGTGGATGGGCGCCACCGGCGGGAACCAGGTGCCCAGCATGGCCACGAAGGCCTCGAAGTTTCCGGTGAGCGATTCGGCCGCCATCCGGGTCTCGATCCGGGTGCAGGTGGCGTTGTCTCCCACCAGGCAGGTGACCCGCACTTCGTTCGCCGCGAGCAGATACAGCGCGCCTTCGACGCCCCCGCCCACGATCATGGCGTGGTCGCCGGCTTCGAGCCGGGGCAGAATGGCCGAGACGGCGTTGTGGCGTTCCAGGCCCCAGTGGGTGGGAGACTGTTGCGCCTGGCGCAGCTTGGCAAACTTCTGCCGCCACTTGGTGAAGGTCGGGAGGCGCAGGCGCTTCACGATCAGTTTGTCGACGGTTTCCTGCATGACGACTTCGGTCAGGAAATACTGCCCGCTGGTCGCGTCCTGGATCTCGGTGGCGGCGTCGTTCCCGAGCCGGAGCAGCTCCTCCCGCGCGAGCGAATTCTTGTAGTCCTCGATGCGCTGGAGCAGGTACTCGTGGTAGCGCTGCTTGGGCGAGAGGATGGGACGGGCCCGCCGGGTCCGGGCGGACTCGGTGCGAGAGTCGAGCTGGGCGGCCGTGAGCATCGTACCTAAGCTAAGGCAGGGGTGTGGTTTAGTCACCCCTCGGCGCGGAGAACCACCCCTTTGAGGTACCCGGTCTCCGGAATGGTGAGCACCTCGGGGTGGTCGATTCCCTGGCCCAGGTGCTCCACCAGCGTCAGCACCCGGCCGCTGTCGCGGGCGGCCTCGGCGATCGTGTCCATGAATTCGGGTCGTCGCACGTGGAACGAGCAGGATGCCGTCACCAGAACGCCGCCGGGGGCGAGCAGTCGCATGGCCCGCAGGTTGATCTCCCGATATCCCGTGAGCGCCTGCGCGACGGCGCTCTTCGATTTCGCGAAGGCCGGGGGATCGACGACGATCGTATCGAAGCGGATCTTGGCGCGCGCCATGGCCCGAAGGGCCTCGAAGGCGTCACCCTCTTCCCAGCGAATGTTGTCCAATCCATTCAGCTCGGCGTTCCGGGCGCCGCGGCGGAGCGCCTCCGCGCTGCTGTCGAGGGCCACGACGCTCGCCGCCCTTCGCGCCAGATGCATCGCAAACGAGCCATGGTAGGCGAAGCAGTCGAGGGCAGTTCCTCCGGGGCGCGCGAGCGCGGCGGCCCGGAGCCGGTTGGGACGCTGGTCCAGGAACGCTCCGGTCTTCTGGCCGGTCCACGGCGCCGCGACGTAACGAACTCCGCCCTCGCGGACCTCGATGTCCTCGGGCACCGCGCCGTGCACCAGCTCGACCCGTTCGGGCAATCCCTCGTGGCGTCGCACGGCCACATCGTTCCGAAGCAGCACGCCCGCCGGCGCCAGGGTCCGGACCAACGCCTCCACGATGGCGTCACGCATCGTTTCGAGGCCCGCAGAGAGCAACTGAGCGACGATCCAGCGATCGTACCGGTCCACCACGAGCGAGGGCAGGCCATCACCTTCGGCGTGGACCACCCGATACGCAGTGGCGTCGATGTCGCCGCGCCGGACCAGCGCGCCACGGATCCGGTCGGCCCACCAGTCCGCATCGACCGGGCGCTCGGTGCGTTCCAGCAGCCGCAGCCGGATCTCCGAGCGGGGGGAGCAGAGCGCCTGGCCGATGAATTTCCCTCGGGGGTCTTCGACCCGCACCAGCCCGGGCGTTTCGGGGGCGCTGGACACGTCGCTGGCGTAGATCCAGGGATGACCGCGAACCCAGCGGTCGGCGCCGCGGCGGCTGACGGTCGCGGTGGAATCCTGCCCCGGGCTGCTCATGGCTGTGATATGATTGGGCCCATGAACGACAATCTAGCGGCGCAACTCCGCCTGATGCTGGTGACGGACGACCGGTTGCTGGCCGGTCGGGACCTGCTCGGGATCTGTCACGCGGCGGTGCAGGGAGGGGTCACCTGCGTGCAGCTTCGCCTCAAGCTGAAATCCCCTCGCGAATTGATCGAGGCGGCGCGGGTCCTGATCGGCGGGCTCCCGGTCCCCGTGCTGATCAACGACCGGCTGGACGTGGCGCTCGCGGCCGGCGCCGCCGGCGTTCACCTGGGTCCCGACGACCTGCCGGTGGCCCTGGCGCGGGAGATCGTGCCCGCCGGCTTTCTGATCGGCGCATCGGTCGGCAATCACGGTGAGGCCGAGCTGGGGCAGGCGGCGGACTACTGGGGCATCGGCCCCTGGCGCGCGACGTCCACCAAGCCGGACGCGGGCGCACCGCTGGGCCCGGCAGGGTTTCGGGACCTGTGCTCGACGGGTCGGGGGATTCCCTGCGTGGCGATCGGTGGAATCAGGCCGGAGGATGTCCCGGCGGTGTTCGGGGCGGGGGGCAGCGGTGTCGCGGTCGTGTCGGGCATCCTGGGCGCCGCCGATGTTCGAGACGCCGCGAGCGGCTACGCCGTGGCTTCCCGGTTACCAGAGTAGGGTCGGCTCGGTCGACGCGACCACCTGCTCCTTGGTCCATCCCGGCTGGAGCTCGACCACCTTGAGGCCCTCGGGCACGACATCGAGCACGCACCGCTCGGTGATGATGCGGTGCACGCAGCGCTCCCCGGTGAGGGGGAGGGAACACTGCTTCAGGATCTTGGGCCTTCCGTCCTTCGAGCAGTGCTCCATGACGACGATCACCCGCCGGGCTCCCGCGACCAGGTCCATGGCGCCGCCCATTCCCTTGACCATCTTGCCGGGGATCATCCAGTTGGCAAGGTCCCCCTTCTCTGAGACCTGCATCGCGCCCAGAATGGTGAGCGGCACGTGGCCGCCGCGAATCATGGCGAACGAGGTGGCGCTGTCGAAGTAACTGGTGCCGGGGAGCTCGGTGACGGTCTCCTTGCCGGCATTGATCAGGTCGTGGTCCTCTTCGCCTTCATAGGGGTAGGGGCCCACGCCCAGCATCCCGTTCTCCGACTGCAGCACGACATGGAGACCGTCGGGAATGCAGTCGGCGATCATGGTCGGCATGCCGATGCCGAGATTGACGTAGTATCCGGTTTCCTCGTTGAGGGCGAGCAGCTCCCGGGCCGCCCGGCGCACGATGATGTCCCGCACGTCGCTCACGAGCGTTTCCTCACGGTGCGTCGCTCGATGAGATGCGACGGCGCTTTGGCCTGGAAGATCCGCTGCACGAAGATGGCCGGGGTGTGCACCAGGTCCGGCTCCAGCTCTCCCGGCTCGACCAGATGCTCCACTTCGGCGATGGTGACGCGTCCCGCCATGGCCATCATCGGATTGAAGTTTCGCGCGGTCTTCCGATAGACCAGGTTGCCGAAGCGGTCTCCCTTCCACGCCTTGACCAGGGCGTAGTCTCCGGTGAGACCGCGCTCCATCACGTAGCGCCGGCCCTCGAACTCCCGCACCTCCTTGCCCTCGGCCACCAGCGTGCCGACCCCGGTAGGGGTGAAGAAGGCCGGAATCCCGGCGCCGCCGGCGCGAATGCGTTCCGACATGGTGCCTTGCGGCGTCAGCTCGACCTCGATTTCGCCGGCCAGGAGCTGCTGCTCGAAGGTCTGATTCTCGCCGACATAGCTGGAGATCATCTTCTTGATCTGGCGATTCTTGAGCAGATGCACCAGGCCGTGCTCCGAAGTGCCGGCATTGTTGGATACGATGGTGAGGTTTTTGGAGCCGAGGTCGCGCAGGGCGAAGATGCATTCCTCGGGAACCCCCGCCAGCCCGAAGCCCCCGACGAAGAGGCGGGCTCCATCGGGAATGTCGGCGCAGGCAGACCGGGCGTCGGGAAATACCTTATTCACGAGCGGCTCTCCGTCGAATGGCGGGCGGGCCGGGAATATACCCCGAGTCCGGTCGGCATCATCGGGTCCGGTACGGCCGCACGACCGCGCTCGCCGCCTCGAGCTTTTCGAGATCCACGCCGGTGCGGCCGGGAAACGCCCGCACCAGCGCTTCGGTCGAAATGTTCCCCGGCGCGCCGGGGGCGTAGGGGCAACCCCCGATACCGCCGGCGCTCGAATCGAAGGTGCGGATGCCCAGCGATTCCGCGGCCCGGGCGTTCTCGATCGCCAGGCCGAAGGTATCGTGGAAATGCGCCGCCAGCCGATCGGCGGGGCAAATGGTGAAGAGCCGCTCGAACAGGTTGCGCACCTCGTCGGGCGTGGCCTTGCCGATGGTGTCGCCGATCGAGAGCTCGCTGCAGCCCAGGTCCACCAGCGCCCGCGCCACCTCGAGCACCTTGCCCGGCGGGACCGGCCCTTCGAACGGACAGTGGAAGGCGGTGGAGATGTAGCCCCGCACCGGGACTGTGGCGCGGGAGATCACCGGCGCGAACCGGATCAGGGTCTCCGCGATGGTGGCGTTGGTGTTACTGAGGCTGAAGGTCTCGCTGGCCGCCGTGAAGACCGCCACCTTGTCGGCCCGGGCGCGCTCCGCCCGCTCCAGTCCCTGCTCATTGGGAACCAGCGCCATGTACGTCACACCCGGAGCGCGCCGGATGCCGGCGAATACCGCTTCCGCGTCGGCGAGCTGGGGCACCCACTTCGGGCTCACGAACGAGGACACCTCGATCTCCCGGAGCCCGGTCTCCGACAGCGCGTCCACGAACCGGATTTTCACCTCGGTGGGCACCTCGCCGGCCTCGTTCTGAAGCCCGTCGCGCGGTCCCACCTCGACGATCCGAATCGGGTCGTGGCCCGGTCGGCCGGGGACGTCAGTGGAATCCATGGATGGTGCTCCCCTCCCCGGGCAGGCTCAGCGCCGGAGCCGACGGATGGTCCGCAGGTGCTCCGCGTAGGTTCGCGAGAAGACGTGCGCGCCTCCCGGGCCGGCGACAAAATACAGAAAGGGCACGTCGGCCGGTGTCAGCACGGCCGCGATGCTCTTCCTTCCCGGGGCTCCGACCGGCCCGGGCGGGAGCCCTGATTTCAGATAGGTGTTATACGGAGATGCGACGCCATAATCCTTTTCGTAGAGTCGCGGCTTTCGCCGGCCGGTCTTGAGGGCGATGGCGTACTGAACCGTCGGATCCGCCTGCAGCGGCATGCCGAGCCGCAATCGATTGCGATAGACCGCGGCAATCAGCGGCCGATCCTCTTCCACCTTGGCCTCGCCCTCCACCAGGCTCGCGATGATGGTGGCGGTGAGCCGGTCGAGGCCCTGCGCCGCCGCGGTCGGGGCGAAGGCCGAGTCCCAGTCGGCTCGCGCCGCACCGGCCATCGTCCGGACCACCACTTCGGGGCCGACGCCGTCGGCAAAGAAATAGGTCTCGGGCTCCAGGAAACCTTCGAACGATGCGGCGGGCACCGCGAACTCGCGGAGCAGCGCGGTGTCCCGCGTCATCCCCAGGAATTCGTCGTGGGGAATGCGGAGCGTGGTTTCCGCCGCCGCGGCAATCTCCTGAAGCGTGAAGCCCTCCGGGACCGTGAAGCGGGTGAGCAGGGCGTGCCCGCCGGTGAGGGCCTTGAGCGCCGCCCGCGCGCCCTCGCCCCGGATCAGCTCGTAGGCTCCGCTCTGCAAGCGGCGGTCATAGCCGCCCAGGCGGGCCAGGATCCGGAACCAGCGCTCCGAAGAAATCACCCCATGGGCCGAGAGGGTGTCGGCGATGAGACGGATCGAGGCGCCGGGGGGAATCACGATTCGCTCTCTGGGCGCGTCGGGAGGAGGCGTGCCGCAGGCGGTGAGACCCAGGGTCAGCGCGCAGACCAGACGCCGCAGGCCTGGCGCCGCGGAAGGGGGCATCACGCGCGGGCGTGGCGGCGGGTTTCGAGAAAGTGCTGCAGCAGGACCGTCGCCGCCAGCGCATCGACGTCTTCGCGTCGTCCCCGGGCGGATCCGCCCTGCTCGGCGATGGCGGCATGCGCGCGCGCCGTGGTCATTCGTTCATCCACCATGGTCACTGGAAGGTAGGTGCGGGCGCCCAGCAACACGGAGAGCTCCCGGGCGGATATCGCGGCCGGGCCTTCGTTGCCGTCGGGGGTGAGGGGAAGGCCCACCACCAGCCCGACCGGCCGGTGGGCCGAGACCAGCTCGAGGAAGGCCGGCATCGGGAAGCGCTTGCCCCGGCGGCGGGTCAGGGTGGTCAACGGAGAGGCGATGGTCTGGGTCTCGTCCGAGAGGGCGAGGCCGATGCGTACCTCGCCCCAGTCCACGGCGAGCACCCGGCCGGCGCTGGGGATCGCCACGGGTCTACTGATTCATCGTGGCGAAGAATTCCTTGTTGGTCTTGGTGCGCTTCATCCGCTCGATCAGGAACTCGAGGGCCTCCACCGGCGGCATGTCGGCCAGGAAGTTCCGGAGCAGGTAGACCCGGTTGAGCTCGTCCTTGTCCATGAGGAGCTCCTCCTTCCGGGTGCTGCTGCGCTGGATGTCGATGGCGGGGTAGATCCGGCGATCGGCGAGGCGGCGGTCGAGGACCAGCTCCATGTTGCCGGTGCCCTTGAACTCCTCGAAGATCACTTCGTCCATGCGGGACCCGGTGTCGATCAGGGCGGTCGCGATGATGGTGAGCGAGCCGCCGCCCTCGATGTTGCGCGCCGCGCCGAAGAATCGCTTGGGCTTCTGCAGCGCATTGGCGTCCACGCCGCCCGACAGGATCTTGCCGGAATGCGGCACCACCACGTTATGGGCCCGGGCCAGCCGGGTGATCGAGTCGAGCAGAATCACCACGTCGCGGCCGTGCTCCACCAGCCGTTTGGATTTCTCGATGACCATGTCCGCGACCTGGACGTGGCGGTCGGCCGGCTCGTCGAAGGTGGAGGAGATGACTTCCGCCCGCACGTTTTCCTGCATGTCGGTGACTTCCTCGGGCCGCTCGTCGATCAGCAGCACGATGAGGATCACCTCCGGGTGGTTCTCGTTGATGGCGTTGGCGATCTTCTGCATCAGGATGGTCTTGCCGGCCTTGGGCGGGGAGACGATCAGGCCGCGCTGCCCCTTGCCGATCGGGGCGAGCAGGTCCATGACCCGCATGGCCAGATCACCCTTCTTGCCTTCCAGCTTGAGCTTCTGATCGGGGTAGCGGGGACGCAGGTTGTCGAACGCGATCCGCTGCTTGGTCTTTTCCGGCTCCTCGTAGTTGACGCTTTCGACCTTGAGCAGCGCCAGGTACCGCTCGCCTTCCTTGGGAGGCCGTACCTGTCCCAGCACCGTGTCGCCGGTGCGCAGGTCGAACCGTTTGATCTGGCTCGGGCTCACGTAAATGTCGTCGGGGCCGTAGAGGTAATTCCAGTCCTGGCTGCGAAGGAATCCGTATCCTTCCGGCAGGATTTCGAGGACCCCTTCGCCCCGGATGACGGTATCCGATTCGAGCAGCGATTGCTCGATGCGGAAGATCAGATCCTGCTTGCGCAGTCCTGAGTAGTTGGTGATGTTCAGTTGCTGGGCGAGCGCATGCAGCTCGGCAACGGATTTCTGTTTCAGTTCGGAGATATCCACGGAGGGGGCCTTGTTGCGTCGGGAGGGGACTCGTACCCACCGGCGGCTACGTCAGTGAGGGAACGAAATTCGAGTCAGTATCGGGATCTGAATTCTGAAGGCGTGCCAGCGAGGCGCCCACGATGCGCCACTGCTGGTGGACCTGCCTGTATGGTCGTTAGGGATAGAGCAATCTTACCGATTCGCAACTTCCCCGTCAAGAGGCCCCATGAATGAGCTGACCCCGCTGCTGGAGGCCTGGCGGGTCATGAGCCTCGGCACGGGCGAGGTGGTGGATGGCCTGGTGGCGGTCGAGCATCGGGGGCCCTCGCCCCAGCTCACCGGGGTGCTCGCGCGCTGGCCGGGTCGCTGGTACTGGGCCGATGCGCAGCACCGTGGCCTGGTCCTGATTCGTGCCCTGCCCGACGCCCGGCGACCGCGCTGGGCCCTGCACGTGCTCCTGCTCGCCGTCACCATTCTGTGCTCCCTGGGCGCCGGCGCGGCGCTGGCGGGCGTCTGGTACCCCTATTCGCCGCCGGGGTTCGTCGGCGCCCTGGAGGGCGCGGGCCAGTTCTTCGTCAACGTGGTGCGGGGAGACTGGCGGGTGATTCTGGACGGCTGGACCTTCGCCGTGCCGTTGCTGGGGATCCTCCTGATCCACGAATCGGGTCACTACGTCGCGGCGCGGCGCTATCACATCGACACCTCGCCGCCGTTCTTTCTCCCCATCCCTCCCACGCTTTCACCGATCGGCAGCCTGGGCGCGTTCATCCGGCTGCGGAGCCCGTTGCTGGACCGCCGGCAGCTGCTGGACGTCGGCGCGGCGGGTCCGATCGCCGGCTTCGTCGTCGCGGTGGCGGTCCTGTTCTGGGGCTATCGCACCTCGCAGGCATTTCCCAGCATCCCCGCGGGCACCGCCGCCACGTGGGTGTCCTGGGGAGGCAACGCGATCGGTCTGGGCGACTCTCTGCTGACGCACTGGTTCCGGGAGCGGGCGTTCCACGGCGCGGCGAGCGTGCACCTCAGCCTGCCCGCCTTCGCGGGATGGGTCGGCATGTTCATCACCGGGCTGAATCTGCTGCCGCTCTCGCAGCTCGATGGCGGACACGTCACCTACGGATTGCTGGGCCGCCGGCAGCGCTGGGTGGCCGCCCTCGCGGTCCTGGGTCTGCTGGGGCTGGCGCGGCTATCGCCCAGCTGGCTGATCTGGGTGGCCATGACATTTCTGATCGGTGGGGGTCGCTGGACGCATCCCGAAGTGCTGATTCCAGGCCGCGAAGTTCCCACGAGCCGGCGCTGGGTGGGGCTGCTCTGCGTGGTGATTTTCGTGCTCACCTTCGTCCCGGTTCCGTTCGGAACCTGAACCCCGAGGCCCATGAGCAACCCCGCCTTTTCACGCCTCAAGCACGACTTGTCCAACCCCTTGTCGGCCATTCTGGCCGAGGCCCAGCTGTTGCTGATGCGGGCCGAGGAGCTGCCTGAGGATGTGGTGGAGTCGCTCCGGGCGGTGGAGACGGGGGCGCTGCGCATGCGGGAGATGCTGCGCGCTCTGAACCCGGACTAGGTCAGGCGCCCAGCCGGAATCGACCGGCCTGATTCGCGAGCTTTTCGGCGGTGGACGCGAGGGCCGACGCGGTGCCCGCGATCTCCTCCGTGGAGGCGCTCTGCTCCTGCGCCGATGCCGCCACTTCCTGCATGGCGGCCGCAAACGCCTCGGTACCCCGGGCCAGCGCATCGAGCCGCTGGGTGGTGTGCTCCACGACTGAATTCGACGTGAGCGCGGCTTGCTGGATGGCCGCGGTCCAGGCCTCCGTCTCCGCCACCGCCGACTCGACCTGTCCGAACGATTCCAATCCGAAACTGGTCGACCGGCGGACATTCTCCACCGCCGAGGCGGATCGGACACTCGATTCCCGGGCCTCTTCGACCCGGGCCAGCAAGGTCGTGACCACCCGCTCGGTCCGCTCGGCGGCCTCCGACGAGGTGGTCGCGAGCCGCTCGACTTCCTTTGCCACGACCGCGAACCCGGCCCCTTCCTGTCCCGCGCGTGACGCCTCCATCGTGGCACTGAACGCGAGGAGCTTGGATTGCCGCGCCATGCGCTGCACCAGGTCCACAAACTCCCGGATCTCCTCCGAGGCGGCCGCCAGCGCCTCCGCCGCGGCCGCGTGATTGGTCACCTCCTGCACCAGCGCTTCGAGCTCGCGCGCGCTGGCGTCCAGCCGTTCCCGGTTCTCACTCGACAGCGTGCGGAGGCGCTGATTGCGCTTGACCCCCTCGCTGGCGCCCGTCGTCAGCGCGGCGGAGAGCTCCACCATACGGGTCGAATCGGCCGCCATCTCCTGAATGGTCTGCGCCATCGAGGTCGACTGTTCGCTCAGGTCGGTGGAGGTCTGGGCCATCTGCACGGAGGATGCGGTCATCTCTTCCGAGCTGGCGGTCAGGTCGCTGGCCATGTCGGCGGTTTCGGTGGCCGTCGTCTTGATCGCAACGGTCAGGGTGCGCAGGCCGGAGATCATCGCGCTGGTCGCCCGACCCAGCCGGCCGATTTCGTCGTCGGCGATCGAGTGGGGCAGCCGAATCGAGAGGTCGCCCGCCGCGACCGATTCGGCGGCGGCGGCCAGCTCCGCGGCGGGCGTCGCGATGCGTCGGGTCATGAACGCGTTGACCGCGGCGAGGGCGCCGAGCAACAGCAGGAACACCGTCAAGGCGGCCATGCCCAGGACGAGGTTGGAGCTGCGGAGCTCGGCCCGGGTGACCTTCGCCGGGGAGTGCGCCACCACGCGCCAGGCATTCCGGTTGGCGAGGCGCACCGCGGCGCGCTGCACCGAGCCGTCGTTATAGCGGACCACGGAGGGGGTGCCGACATGGGGAACGCCCTCGGCCCCCGGCATGGGCTTGAGGTCACCGGGCTTGTCGGAGCTGACGATCAGCCGGCCCGCGCTGTCGATCACCTCCACGGTAATGAGGCCGGTGGTGCCGGCGGTCTGGACCGCCTTCTGGAGCGTGGCGAGGCCGTAGACCACCTTCATCACTCCGACGACCGGCATGGTCTCCCGCTCCCGAACCGCGCCGGCAACCGAGATCGACACGCGCCGCGCCGACTCGTCGTAGGCCGCGGCGGCGGGAGTGCCGCCGGAGTCTCGAGCCTGGGTCCACCAGCCCTCGTCGCTTTGCACGAAGTCCGAGGTCTTCTCGGTGGTGATCACGTTGTAGCCGTGAATATCGGTGACCAGCACTTCCGCGAGGTCGAGGGCCATGGCGCGGTCGAGCAGGAAACGACGGGTTCGGGGGTCGATATCGAGCGTTCGGGTGGAATCCAGGCGCTGCTCCAGGGCCTGGATCGGCTGCCCCACCAGGCCCAGCTGGACGGCCCGCGCCGCACCGGCCTGGGCCGCGTCGACCACCCCGGGGAGCGTGGCGAGGAGTTCCACCTGCCGCTCCCGTTCGTCCAGGGCATCGTCCACCATGAGGGTGGCCGCATCGGCAGCCCGCAGCAGCCCATCGTCGGCGCGGCGCATGATGCGGTCCTGGACGAGACGGCTGCCCGCCCACGCCATGATGGCCAGGAGGAGAAACAGCGCGACGCCGAGCCAGATGACGATGCGGCGGCTGAGCGAGCTGGTCGAGTTGGAGGCTTGGGGGTCTATCGCCACGTGGGAAGTATAGGGAGTGATCGCCGGAAACGAAAAACCTCCTCGTGCACCACCCACGAAGAGGCCTTCGGTTCAGGCGACGATGTTCCATGGGCCCGGAGGGAGTCGAACCCACGACCTCTTGCTCCGGAGGCAAGCGCTCTATCCAGCTGAGCTACGGACCCGTGCTGCCGGGATCAGGCGTGCGCCCGAACCCTCTTCCTCTTCAATCGGGGCGCCGGGATTTGAACCCGGGACCTCCTGCTCCCGAAGCAGGCGCGCTACCAGGCTGCGCTACGCCCCGTAACTGCAGGATTCAGGATTGAGGATTCAGGATGGAGCCTCACTCCTCACTCCTCACTCCTCAATCCTCACTCCTCACTCCTCAATCCTGCACGTGCGCCCTGAGGGATTCGAACCCCCAACCTTCTGATCCGTAGTCAGATGCTCTATCCAGTTGAGCTAAGGGCGCGGCTGACCTATGGGCGGTACAAGATTCGAACTTGTGACCTCTACGATGTCAACGTAGCGCTCTAACCAGCTGAGCTAACCGCCCGACGCGAAGACGGTAGGTCGGTAAGTCGGTATGGCGGTAGGTAGCCCAGCCCACCCTACCTGCCTACCGTCCTACAGACCTACCGTCTTGTCCAGCATAGCGGGGGTGGGATTTGAACCCACGACCTCCGGGTTATGAGCCCGGCGAGCTACCAGACTGCTCCACCCCGCGACGTTTTGTTCACAGTCGGCAGGTCGGTACGTCGGTATGTCGGTAAATGTGTGCTACCGCCTTACCGCCCTACCGCCTGACCGCCCTCAGAGCGGGAAACGGGACTCGAACCCGCGACCCCAACCTTGGCAAGGTTGTGCTCTACCAACTGAGCTATTCCCGCGGACCGAACGGGCTCCCAACCTACAGCGTTCTGCCCGCCCTTCGCAACGGCGTTTTGTCGCGTCTGCGGCCGCGCCACCGACGCGAATGGAGGCGAGGGGGATCGAACCCCTGACCTCGTGAATGCCATTCACGCGCTCTCCCAACTGAGCTACGCCCCCGCTATATTCTGCTGCCCGCCGGGAGCGCGGCCGCAGCACGGCAAGGTAGTTGCCGCCCAAAGGCATGTCAAGCAAACACACCGCGTTATGCCCTGTCCAACAGCGTCACCAGACCCCCGCCTGCCGAGGGTGCGCCTACGATGACCAAGCCGAGGAGCGGAAAGCGGGATAGCACGGCCGCCATCGGCCGCTATGACGCGGAACGCGACATCCTCGATCTCTACCTTCGGGAAGTGGCGCGTTCTCCGCTCCTGACCCCGGCGCAGGAAATCGCCGTCGCCCGCCGGGTTCGCTCGGGAGACGAGGAGGCCATGCAGGAGCTGGTCACCCGGAACCTCCGCTTCGTCGTCTCGGTCGCCAAGAAATACCAGAATCGCGGCATCGCGCTCGTGGATCTGATCGGCGAGGGCAACCTCGGCCTCCTGACCGCGGCCCGGAAGTTCGATCCCGATCACGGCGTCAAGTTCATCTCGTACGCGGTCTGGTGGATCCGCCAGGCCATCCTGTCCGCCATCGCTCGGCATGGTCGCCCGGTGCGGGTTCCGCTCAACCGAACCGCGGACCTCGCCCGGGTCATCCGGACCACCGAATCCTTGCGGCAGCAGGTCGGGCGCGAGCCCACCGCGGAGGAAGTGGCCGGCGCCCTGGATCTCTCGGTGGAACTGGTCCAGGCCCTGGCCTCCCTCAATACCGCCGAGGTGCGTCTCGACGCGCCCCTCGCGGCCGGGGCCGAGCGCACCACGATCGAACGATTCATGTCGCTGGAGCAGCAGGACACCGAGTCGCTGGTGATGGATCAGTTCCTCCGCGAGGAAATCGACGCGGCGCTCGCCACCCTCGGCGCCCGGGATGCGCGGGTCCTGCGGCTGTACTTCGGCCTGGACGGCGGGACCGAGCACACCCTCGAGGAAATCGGTGATCTGTTCGGCATTACCCGGGAGCGGGTGCGCCAGCTGCGGGATCGCGCCCTCAAGAAGCTCCGCGAAGGCGAAGTCGGACGGGCGCTGGCGAGCTTCGCGGCATGAGCAAGGCCCGCGAGTTCCTCACGCTGTCGGGGCGCTGGGTCATCGAAGGCCGCCGGGCGCTCGCCGACGGCTCCATCTGGCGCCCGCAGCTCCTTCCCCAGATGCTCAAGCTGGGAGTCCAGTCGGTCCCGGTGGCGCTCTTCGTGGCGGTGTTTACGGGCATCGTGCTGGCGCTGCTCTCGTCCTACATGTTCACCCGCGCCATCCCGCTCTACTTCGTCGGCACCCTGGTCACCAAGGCGGTGATGCTGGAGCTGGGCCCGGTGCTCACCGGCATGGCACTGGCCGGCCGGGTCGGGGCCAATGTCGCCGCGGAGCTGGGCACCATGCGGGTCACCGAGCAGGTCGACGCGCTGGAGACGCTCGCCATCAGTCCGCATGCGTACCTGGTGACGCCCCGGGTGCTCGCGGCGACGCTCATGTTCCCCGTGGTCACGGCCATGGCGATGGCGGTGGGCGTGCTCTCGGGCTGGTTCACCGCGGTCAATCTGCTGGATCTCACCTCGGTGGAATTCATCCGCGGCGCCCGCCAGTTCTACAACTTCAAGGACATCTGGTTCGGTCTGGTGAAGAGCGCCAGCTTCGGCGCCGCCATCGCCATCATGGGCTGTTTTTCGGGCCTCGGTGCCCGGGGTGGCGCGGAAGGCGTCGGGGTGGCCACCACGCGGGCGGTGGTGCTGGGGTGCCAGGCCATCCTGGTGCTCGATGCGTTCTGGGCGCTGGTGCTCCTATGAGGCGAAGAGGCTATGACGCGAAGAGGCCAAGTGGTCCTCCTAGCCTCATAGCGTCGTAGCCTCCGGCCCCATGATCGAATTTCACGGCGTCTCCAAGCGCTTCGGCGACAAGGTGGTACTCGATGGATTCTCGCTCGCCATCCCCGAGGGTGAAACCACGGTCCTGATGGGGTACTCGGGCACCGGGAAGAGCGTGGCGCTCAAGCACATCGTGGGATTGCTGGAACCCGACAGCGGTCACGTCGACGTGGACGGACGAGTGGTCTCCGAACTCCAGTACGAGGAGCTCATGGAGCTGCGACGCACCATCGGCTATGTCTTCCAGTTCGCCGCCCTGTTCGATTCGCTCTCGGTCCGCGAAAATCTCTCGCTGGGGTTGCGGCGCCAGGGGCTCCCGGCTCCGGTCGTCGCCGAGCGCGTCGCTGAAAGCCTCGCCCTGGTGGAGCTGCCCGACGTGACCGACCGGTATCCCGCCGAGCTGTCCGGCGGCATGCGGAAACGGGTGGGAATCGCGCGGGCGATCGCGCTACGGCCTCGCTACATTCTCTACGACGAACCCACGACGGGTCTCGACCCGGTCACCACGATGGCCATGGACGATCTCATGATCCGCGCCCGCCGGGAGCTCGGCGCCACCAGTGTGGTAGTGACCCACGATCTGGGCAGCGCCTTCGCCGTGGCCGACCGCATCGCGTTCCTGTACGAGGGCAAGATCCGGCAGGTCGGCACGGTGCAGGAGATCCGCCGCTCCACCGATCCGCTGGTGCGCGAATTCATCGACGCTCGCCCCGCCTCGGGAGGCCCCGCGTGAAGCGGACCAACGAATTCGCCGTGGGACTCACCGCGCTGGTGTCGCTGGGGGTCGTCGTCATCGGAGCGGTCCTGCTGGGCCAGCTGCGTATCGGGCGCGGGGACGACGTCCGCACCGCCCGGTTCCGTTCGGTCGGGGGTCTCGGACCCGGGGCCAACGTCACCCTGCGGGGCGTCAAGATCGGCCGGGTCGCGACCATTCGGGTGGCGAAGGACGACTGGGTCGAGGTGGACTTCCGTCTCAAGCCGGATCAGCGGCTCCCGGCGCGTCCCGCCGCGATCGCCGCGCCGGCCACCCTGTTCGGCGAATGGCGGGTCAACATCCTCTCCTACGACGAGGCCGGCGCCGATCAGAGCGTCGCGCCGCAGCTGCGGGAGGCCGCCGCGGTGAGCGGCGACATCTGGCCCGGCGCCACGCTGCCCGACATCGGGGAAATCACCCAGCAGGCCAGCCGGATCGCGGGAGACATCGGCGTCATCACCAACCGGATCGAGGGAGCCCTGGATTCGAACGCCGTCGGTGACGTGCGCGCCAGCCTCAAGGATCTGCGGGCCACCGTGGTGAAGCTCACCCAGCTGGCCAATTCCCAGAGCGACAACCTGGGCCGGATGGCGAACAACCTGACCCGCACCTCCGGAGCGCTCGACACCGCCTCCCGCAGCTTCAATACGGTGATGGGCCGGGTCGACTCCGCGACGATGAAGGGCGAGCTGCAGAGTCTCTTCAGCTCCACCGAGCAGACCACCCAGGCCATCCGTCAGATGACGGCGGACATGCAGTCGATCGTGAACGATGTGAAGGAGCATCGGGGCACCCTGGTGCGGGTGCTGGAAACCAGCGACTCGCTGCTCACCAAGATCCAGGGCGGGCGGGGCACCCTCTCGCTCCTGGCCAGCGACTCCGCCCTCTATCACGAGGCCACCCGTACGGTGCAGCAGCTGCGGCAGCTGCTGGCGGATATCCAGGCCAATCCGCGGCGCTATTTCAGATTCTCCGTCTTTTAGCCGGGCGAGGTCAGACGTGAGCGCTGAGAGGCACCGTGGGTAAGCGGCGACCGGAACGCGAGGTGTCGGCCGGCGGGATCGTGTTTCGCCGGGACCCGGCCGGCGTGGTGCGGTTCCTCCTCATTCGGGACTCCTACGACAACTGGGGTTTCCCCAAGGGACACCTGGAGGAGGAAGAGTCTCCGGCCGACGCGGCCCTGCGGGAAACCGCGGAGGAAACCGGTCTCGCAGATCTTCGGCTGCACGGCCCCATCCGGCTGATCGACTGGCATTTCCGGTTTCGGGGCCGGTTCATCCACAAGTTCTGTCATTTCTTTCTGTTCGAATCGGCCGCCGGCGAGCCGGTGCCCCAGGAAGACGAAGGCATCACCGCCTGTCGCTGGTGCACCATGGAGGAAGCGCTCGAGGCGCTGAGCTACGAGAATGCCCGCGGCGTCCTGCGCCGGGCGGGAGACATGGCGCGCACATTGGTCGCCGCCGGCTCCGGCCGCCCGCGTCAGACTCCCCGACAGAGCGCTCCACAGTAGCCCGTGCCCCCGGTCGCCGCGCTGCTCGACAGCCGGGCCGCGCTCGGCGCGCTGCGCCGGTCGATGCCGAAGGGCAGTGAACCGGTGGTGGCCTGCCGGTCGATCCGGGCGCTCGAGTCGGCGCTCTCGGAGCGCCTGCTCGAAGGCATCGTGCTGGGTACCCGGGTGATCCGGGAGATGGACTTCGGCTCCCTCCGGAGCCGGTATCCCGGGGTTCCGGTCGTCGCCTACGGCGTGTTCCGCTCCGACGACGCCGAGCTCCTGCTGGCGTGGCAGCGGCTCGAGGTCTCGGTCGTCGCGATCGAAGGGGTGGATGACGCCGTGGTCGGCGATCTGGTTGCCCGTCGGTCGGTCTCCGCCCTGCGCCGCTCGGCCCTTGCTGATGCGCCCCGATTGCTGCGCCTGACCGAGCCGCTCCAGCGCCAGGCCTGGGACCTCCTGGTCGCGGCCGCCGGTCGGCCCCCGCGCACCGCCGAGATGGCCCGGACCCTGGGCATGTCCCGCGAGCATCTCTCCAGGCAGTTCGGCGCCGGCGGCGCTCCCAATCTCAAGCGCGTGAGCGATCTCCTGACCGTGCTGGCGGCGCTGGCCCTGCTCCGGAATCCCGGGTTCGAGCTGACCCAGGTGGCTCGGCTGCTGGGACTCTCCACGCCCAGCCATCTGCGGACCATGGTGCGGCGGATCACCGGCGCGGGCCTGGCCGACGCATTGGGTTTTTCGGACGGCGACGTGCTGCGGCGGTTCCTGCGGATGAGCGGGCGCAGCCGGCGGTAAGGAAGGCCGGAGGGCGGGAGGGCGGGAAGGCGAGAGCGCGGTAAGGCGGGAGGGCGGTACGGCGGGACAGCGTGGCTATTGCTTGAACTTCGCTCTTGTGATATTTTTCACAAGCTAAACGACAACCCCGACTTACCGCGATTCGAGACCGAGACCATGGCGACCGATTCGATCCTGCGCCCGGGCGAGATCAAGGGCATCCTCCTTAAGGAAATCGAGGCGGCAAACCTGGCGCAGGCCGACACGGCCGACGTCGGGACCACCCTCGAAGTGCGCGACGGCGTCGCGCGGATCTACGGCCTCAAGTCCGCGTTGTCGGGCGAGATGCTGGAGTTCACCTCCTCGGAAACCGGCGAGATCATCAACGGGCTGGTCCTCAACCTCGAGCAGGACAACGTGGGCGCCGCCATCATGGGCGACTACTTGAAGCTCAAGGAAGGGGACGAGGTCCGCTGCACCGGGCGTCTGCTGGAGGTGCCGGTCGGGCCCGGAATGCTGGGGCGGGTGGTGAACGCGCTGG
>DASYPZ010000125.1:0-4288 GCA_036006105.1 Gemmatimonadales bacterium
GATCCGCATGAAGACTCCCTGAAGCGAAAATGAAGTTCCCCACAGTCGAGCTATCGTCTTCAAACCGTTGATGGACGACGAGTTGTCGGATCATCTCCGGCTCGCGGGCCCACCCGCCGGGCGCGGAAGCCCGGCCTGCGACGGTGCCAGCCGACCGGGCGGCCCCGGATCTCACGGGCCCGTGAGGGAACGGCGTCACAGGTGTTGCGATCTGCTGGCTCGATCCGGCAGCCGGTCCGCTTGTCACGGGTGCACGTTGCCGGCAGATTTCCGCCCTCGATTTTCCAGGATTGCCCTGCCCGTGCGCTTCATCGTGTCCGCCGAATGACCGCTGCCGCTTCGCTCGCCGAGGGCCGTGAGTATCTCCGCCGGCACGCCTGGGGCGATGCCTTCGCGTGCCTTACCGCCGCCGACGCCGAGACCCCGCTCCAGCCGGAAGACCTCGAGCGGCTCGCGGAGTGCGCCCAGCTGCTGGGGCGCTATGCCGAGAGCGACCGGTTCCTCACCCGGCTGCACCAGGAATCGCTCGCCGCCGGCGATGCGCGCGGAGCCGCCCGGGCGGCGTTCAAACTGGGCATGTCCCTCATCACCCAGGGGGAAGCCGCTCAGAGCGGTGGCTGGCTGGCACGCGCCCGGCGCCTCCTCGAGGACGCGGGGGACCAATGCGTCGAGCAGGGTTATCTCCTGCTGCCGGTGGCTCGCCAGCACCTGCTGATCCGGGAGGCCGGCGCCGCGTACGCGGCGTTCGAAGCGGCCGCGACGATCGGCACGAGTTTCGGAGACCGGGACCTGGTTGCCTTCGCGCGCCACGGGATGGGACGGGCGATGCTGCAGCAGGGCGATCTCGCGGGCGGCACCAGCCTGCTCGATGAGGCCATGGTGGCGGTGCTCGCCGGCGAGGTCACCCCACTCCTGGCCGGAATCATCTACTGCAGCGTCATCGAAGCCTGCCATCAGATCTTCGATCTGGGCCGGGCCCGGGAATGGACCGCTGCCCTCACCGAATGGTGCGCGTCCCAACCGGACCTGGTGTCCTTCCGCGGCAATTGCCGGCTGCACCGCGCCGAGCTGCTCCAGCTCCGGGGCGATTGGTCTGACGCCCTCGAGCAGGCCACCGGGGCCGAGGCCCTCGGAGGTGAGGCCTTCTATCGAATGGGGGAAGTGCACCGGCTTCGAGGGGAATTCCCCAAGGCCGACCAGGCCTATCGTGAGGCGGGGGAGCGGGGACGCACCCCCTACCCTGGTCTGGCGCTGCTCCGCCTGGCCCAGGGACAGGTGGATGCCGCCGTCGCCGCGATCCGGGCCGCGGTCGGCGAGTCGCCCGGCACGCGGGATCGCTCGGTGCTGCTCTCCGCCAGCGTGGAGATCCACCTGGCGGCCTCTGATCTGGACGGCGCGCGGGCCGCGTCGCAGCAGCTGTCCGCCATCGCCGGCGAGCTGGCAGCCCCATATCTGCTGGCTCTCTCGGCACACGCTGCGGCGGCGGTGCTGCTCGCCGAGGACCAGCCCGGCGAGGCGCAGAGTGAGCTGCATCGGGCCGGCGTGTTATGGCAGCAGCTCGAAGCACCGTATGAGGCGGCGCGGGTGCGGGTGCTGACGGCCCTGGCCAGCCGGGCCATGGGAGACGAGGATCGGGCGGGCATGGAGCTCGCCGCCGCGAGCCGGGTGTTCCGGCGGCTCGGTGCGGGACCCGACCTGGCCCGGGTGGAAACCCTGAGCGTCCGGCCGGCGCCGATCGCCCGCGGCACTCTCACCGCGCGGGAGGTCGAAGTACTCCGCCTGGTGGCGTCCGGGGCCGGAAACCGGGGCATTGCCCTGGAGCTCGGCATCAGCGAGAAGACCGTCGCGCGGCATCTCAGCAACATCTTCACGAAGCTCGGCCTCACCTCCCGCGGCGCGGCCACGGCCTGGGCCTATCAGAGCGGCCTGGCCCGCATTCCTGCACAGAATTACCCATAAGACCGGAAGTCGGCCTGGGCACTTTACCCGATGCGGCAAACCGTGGCGCACCTTATTCTGTCGCGTCGCAGTGAGCTATCGGTGTCGACTCTGAGCGAGGTCAGGCAGACCATGGGCAGCAATTCCGAAGCCGAATACATCCGAACGATCGTGATCGGCGGGGGGCAGGCGGGCCTCGCGGTAGGGTATCATCTCGCCCGGCGCGGGATTCCCTTCCTGATTCTCGACGCCGCTGAACGGATCGGCGATTCCTGGAGGACCCGCTGGGACTCGCTCCGGCTGTTCTCACCTGCGCGGTACGATGCACTCCCGGGCATGCCGTTCCCCGCCCCGGCGGACACGTTCCCCACCAAGGACCAGATGGCGGACTACCTCGAAGCGTACGCCCGGCGGTGGTCGCTTCCGGTGCGCAGTGGCGTCCGAGTGGACGACCTTTCCCACGACGGCCGGCGGTTCGTGGTGCGGGCCGGGGCCCGCCGGTTCGAGGCGGACGAGGTAGTGGTTGCGATGGCGAATTATCAGACGCCGCGGGTCCCTGGCTTCGCGAAAGAGCTGGACCCCGGGATCGTCCAGATCCATTCCAACCGGTATCGGAATCCCGGTCAGCTGGTCCCGGGCCCGGTGCTGATCGTGGGGGTCGGTAATTCCGGCGCCGATATCGCCATGGAGGTCTCGAAGACCCATCCGACGCTTCTCGCGGGCAAGCAATCCGGTGTCATTCCCTGGCGGATCGAGAGCCGGCTGTATCTGGCGCTGACGGTTCACCTGATGCGATTCGTCGGCCACAGCGTGCTGAACGTACGTACGCCGATCGGGCGGAAGCAGCGGCCGCGCTTCTTGCACGGAACCGCGCCGCTGATCCGGGTCAAGCCGCAGGACCTGGTCGCCGCCGGCATCGAACGGGTCGGCCGAGTCGCGGGAGTGCGGAACGGCCGCCCGGTCCTCGCCGACGAGCGAGTGCTGGAGATCGCGAATGTGATCTGGTGCACCGGGTCGGAGCCCGGCTTCTCCTGGATTCACCTTCCCGTGTTCGACGCCCAGGGCGATCCGCTGCACCAGAGCGGTGTGGTCCCGTCGATGCCCGGTCTCTACTTCGTCGGCCTCCATTTCCTCCACGCCATGACCTCGGCCACGGTCAACGGGGTGGGACGCGATGCCAGGCGCATCGCGGTGGCGATCGGCAAGCGGCCGGCGGGGACGGCGGCGACCGAGCGCACAAACGAACACCCCACCGATCGCAGGACCGGTGGGGTGCTCGAGCCCACTATCGAAGCAGCCAGCTATGGACGGTCTCTGACCCGGCCGCGATCGTCCTGATTGGGAATACGGTTGTAGTCAAACCGCCGATCGAAGCCATTCCAGGCCGGATCGTCGGGGGGCAGGAAATATTCGTCGCGGTAACGGTACACCATCACCGGACGAGCACCTGGCCCGCTGTTGGTGAAGTAGCGGCCATGAAACTCGTACACGATGACCGGGGTCCAGCGGCGATAGTTTCTGCGCCAGTCGCCGGCACGCTCGGGCGAGAAATTGAACACCCCGATCTCGGGGCCGAACCGCGCATCGATCTCGAACGGCGTATAGGGACGCGCCCGTCCATAGTCGATGTCGGTGGGTCTGCGGCGATAGTTATAACGCCGGTCCCGGTGGTACCAGCCCTGATCCTGCGGCGGGAAGAAGTACTCGTTCCGGTAGTAATAGACCAGCACCGGCCGGGCGCCGCGAACCGGCCTGCGATAGTACCGTCCATTCACGTCATACAGCGTCACCGGAGTCCAGCGCCGAAAATTCCTCTGCCAGTCTCCATGCCGGTCGCTCGAATAGGTCGACACGGCAATCTCGGGTCCGAGGCGGGCGCCAAAGGTGATGTGTATCTGGGCAGCAACAGGCGCGGGCCGGGCGATAACCGCCCCTGCCAGCGACAATGTCAGCAAAGTTGAAATACGCATAGTGGCTCCAGTCAAAAGATGGAATCATCCCAACGACTGAAGTTATAAAATTTCAATCCAGCCCGAAACTGTGTCAGAAATCGTTCACTCGATCGCAGGCACCCAATCCCTGGATCCAACACACGTCCCAGGTTCGCAAATGTGACTTGTTTTCGGACCTCTCATTTGATCGGTCGGGAGCGAGCGGTGGGCTCCAGTCGCAGGGTTTCCACGGGCCAGATCTCGGCGGGTCCCTGCAAATATTTCTCGAGCAAGGGGCGGATCACTTCGCTCCATTGTTTCGAGCCGGCCATCCTGGCCTTCCAGCGATCGTACGCAGCCGCATCGGCGAGTCGGGCAAACCAGACGAAGGAGTGTTCGCCTTCCCGAACCGGCAACCT
>DASYPZ010000126.1:0-1992 GCA_036006105.1 Gemmatimonadales bacterium
GAATCCCGAAGATCTCCGGCATATTGTTGGTCGGCGGCCCGTCCCCCCGCTCCGCCATCGAGAGCAGCGTGGCCAGCCGGTTGTTGACCTTGATCGGGAAGTTGAGCGGATCCTGCCCGCTCTGATTGCGCACCTGGTAGACGTTTTCCTCGACCGCGGAGCTGTTGGTGGTCAGCGTCGCTCCCGCGGCCTTGAGGCTCGCGTCGTCGGAGCGCTTCTCGCGTTCGGCCAGCTGGGCCTTGACCCGCCGGATCGCGATCACCGCCTGGTTTGCCTCCTCCGCCTTGTCGCGGACCCGGCGCGAGAAGGCGTACTGGGCCCGGAGGTCGGCGTCCGTCACATCGGTGAGCCAGGGATTTCGCCGCACCGTGAGCGGCGCGGTCAGAGTCTGGCCGTCGGCGATGAGGCGGGCGGTATAGCGTCCCGGCGGCACGGCCGGCCCGCCGGTTCCCCCGCCCCAGAAAATCATGCCCGGAAAACTGGTGATCCCGCGCGCGCGCAGGTCCCAGGTAAGCCGTTGCACCCCCCGGCCCTTGGGCAGGAAGGTTTCCCTGCGGCCGAAGCCGCCCCCGCCTCCTGCCGCGCGGGTGGTATCGGGCCGGGTGGTATCGGGTTCGAACGAGCGGAGCACCGCGCCCGCCGAATCCAGAATCTCGAGGCGTGCGGTTACCGGGGTGCTCTTGAGATACCAGCTGATCGAGACTCCCGGGCCGGAGCGTATACCCACCGGCGGGGTGAAGAGAAATCCGTCCCGGGCCAGAATCTCCGGCGTGGCCTGGCGGAGCGCCGCGATGTCGTCGAGCACCCAGAAGCCCCGGCCGTGGGTCGCGATGACCAGCTCATTGCCTTCGACCTGGAGGTCCGCCACCGGCACATCCGGCATGTTGAGCCGAAGCGACTGCCAGTTGGCGCCATCGTCGTACGAGGTATATACCCCGCGCTGCGTGGCGGCGTAGAGCAGACCTCGGCGGGTGGGATCCTCTCGCACCGCGTGCACGTAGGCATCGGCGGGGATGCCGTTGACGATCCGGGTCCAGCTCCGGCCGTAGTCCGCGGTCTTGAAGATGTAGGGCGCAAAGTCGTTGAGCAGGGGGCGCCGCACCGAGACGTAGGCGCCGCCGGAACCGAAGCTCGAGGCGTCGATCTGGCTCACCCGGCCGAAATCGGGCATACCGGGAGGCGTCACATTGCTCCAGGTCTTGCCGCCGTCCCGGGTGACCTGCACCAGGCCATCGTCGGACCCGGTCCAGATCACATTCACGTCCCGCTTGCCGGGTCCCACTGCGAAGATGGTGGCGTACACCTCGGGACCATTCATGTCGCCGGTGATCGGCCCTCCGGACTTCTCCAGCGTGGACGGGTCATGCCGGGTGAGATCGCCGCTGAGCGCGGTCCAGTTCCGGCCCCCGTCCACGGTGCGCCAGAGCCGCTGGGAGGAGACGTAGAGGGTCCTGGGATCCACCGGTGAGAAGATGATGGGAAAGGTCCACTGCCAGCGTTCCTTGATGTCCTTCGACGCTTCCCCGGAGTAGAACCAGGGATACGGATTCACCTCGCGGGAGGCATCGGTGCGGCGATCGTATTTGTCGACGTAGCCGCCGTTGTTGGTGCCGCTGTAGAAGAGGTCGGGATTGAGTGGATCGGCCGCGATGTAGCCGGGCTCGCCGCCGCCGGCCACATACGACACCGCCATGCCCCCCGCGGTCGGATCACCGGTGGGTCCGCTCCCGCCCGGCCGGAACCGGTTGCCGAGGTTCCAGTTGAACGGGGTGCACAGGGTGCTGTTGTCCTGCTGCGAGCCGCACACGTGATAGGGGATGTGCCTGGTGGTGATCACGTGATAGAACTGCTCGGTCGGATAATCCTCTTCGGTCCACCTGGCGCCGGTGTTCAGCGATACCGCTCCGCCGCCATCGTTGCCCACGACGAGATGCGCCGGATTATCGGGGTCGATCCAGAGATCGTGGAAGTCGCCGTGGGTGCCACTGAGCT
>DASYPZ010000127.1:0-1921 GCA_036006105.1 Gemmatimonadales bacterium
GAACGGTGACGGCAAAGCGGGCGTTCGCGAGGGCGGGCTTGCGGTCCACGTGGTCTCCCGGGTGGTGTTCCAAGCTACCTCGCCCCGGCGCTTGGGGCACCCCTAAATTGGGCCATGACCAGGAAGAGCATCCTTCGGATCCTGGGCGCGGTCCTGGCCGCGGCCCTGTTCGGTCTCGCGCTCTACGTGCTGCGGCGCGAGCTGGGCGGAGCGCAGCTCGGAGAAGTGATCACCGAGCTCACCGCGCTGCCGGCCAGCGGCCTGCTGCTCGCGGGCGCCATGACGGTGGCCGGGTATCTGGCCTTGGGCGCGGGGGACCTCCTGGCGCTGCGTCACCTGCGCCAGGACTTGTCCCTGCCGAAGGTGCTGCTGACCTCGTTCGTCGGATACGCCTTCGCCAACAATCTTCCCTTCTCGTTCGTGGTCGGCGGCTGGGTCCGGTACCGGCTGTACTCCAACTGGAAAGGCGTCAAGAAGGACGCCGCGAAGATCGTCATCTTCAATCTGCGCGGCTACGTGCTCGGCCTCGCCACCTGCGCGGCGGTGTCCTTCATCCTGGAGCCGAGCGCCATTCCGGGGCTGCTCAAGCTGCCGCTGGCCTCCACCCTGTCGCTCGGCATCCTGGCGCTGCTGATCGTGGCAGGGTACCTGGGCTGGGCCGCGACCGGCCGACGCTTGCGGGTCCGGCGCTGGAAGCTCGAGCCCCCGCCGCTGCCGCTCGCATTGCTCCAGCTGGTGATCTCGCTGGGCGACTGGGTTTTTTCCGGCGCCGCGCTGTTCGTGCTGCTACCGAGTACGCTCCACCTCGGATTCTTCGGCTTCTTCGGGGTGTTCATTCTGGGGCAGATCGCCGCGCTGATCGCGCAGGTGCCCGGGGGGATCGGGGTGTTCGAGGCGGTGACCGTGGCCATGCTGAAGGCGCGCATCGGGGTGCCGGCGCTGCTGGGCGTCCTCCTGGCGTACCGGGCCATCTATTTCCTGATTCCGCTGGTCCTGGCCACGCTGCTGCTGGGCGCGAGCGAGGTTATCCGGTTGACGCGGGGGCATGCCCGGAGATAAAAACCAGGGAGCTGTATCGGCCGGCCGTCATCACCCGCTGCTATATTTCCTATCGTACGATCCCGCTGTTCCTTGGGGTGTAGCTCAACTGGCAGAGCGCCCGGCTGTTAACCGGGAGGTTGCAGGTTCGAAACCTGCCGCCCCAGCTTCCGCGCATCTTCGTTCTCGAGGGCCCTCATGCGGGTCGAGTTCCTGCTCGTCGCGGCATTTCTCCTCCCCGGCGCGCCGAGCGTCGCGCAGGTGCGCACGGAGTTCGGGGTGCTGATGCCCATGCGCGACGGCGTCAGGCTCTCCGCGGACGTATGGCTCCCCGCGGCGCCGGGCCGCTACCCGGTCCTGCTGGCCCGGACCCCCTATCAGAAGACCGGTCTCAAGCTGGGTGAGTGGGCCGCGTATCTCGCGCGGCACGGCTACGTCGTGGTGGTCCAGGACACTCGCGGCCGAGGCGATTCGGAGGGCAGCTTCGACGCCTTCTTCGGCGAAGGCAAGGACGGCTTCGACAGCATCGAATGGCTCGCGGTACAACCCTGGTCCAACGGACGGGTCGGAACCTTCGGGCTCTCCTACCTCGGCACGGTGCAGTGGCTGGCGGCGCGGGAGCATCCGCCCCACCTGGTCTGTATGGCGCCCACCGCGGCGGCGGGCCGCTGGTTCGAGGAGCTTCCCTACATGGGCGGGGCCTTCCTCCCCGGCTTTGCCCTGAGCTGGATCAACGAGACCTCGGCGCGGATCGACCAGGAGGACAACGGAGCGACGGTGGACTGGGAGAAAGTGCTGGCGCACCGGCCGCTCCTCACCGCGGACTCGGTGATGGGGCGGATCATGCCGCTCTACCGGGACTGGATCACCCACTCGACCATCG
>DASYPZ010000128.1:0-4429 GCA_036006105.1 Gemmatimonadales bacterium
GCGTCCATGACCAGCTCGTCGTCCGCGGTCGTGACGGAGTAGTCGATGTCGATGTGGGTTGGATAGCCGTAGGTCGGATCGTAGCTGACGGCGAGGTGGGCCGCATGACGGTCGAGCGCGTCCTGAATCAGATCGAACAGATCGGGCACGGTATACACGTAGCTCAGCAGGGCCGATTCCACCGAGGAGCCGGAATCGATGTATGCGGCCGAGGCAACCAATCCATTGGTGACGGTCACGGTCATGAGGCGGCCGCCCAGAACGCACTCGCAGCCGCGACTGATCGTGAAGGAATAGGCCGGGCCGCTCGTCGCGTCCCAACGGGCCCGCGCCGTGGTGAGGGTATCGCGGTCGGCGGGAGCGGCCAGGGGCTCGCACGCGGAGCCCACCGCGAGGAGGGTCAGAAAGGCCAGGGGCATTTTTCGCATTGAGGGACCGCTTGTGCACGGGACGTGCCTGGGAGACGCATTTCCAAGCCGTTGGGACACAAGCACTACCGATCGTAAATCCCGGCGCCGGTGGGAGAGTGACCTCGGGAGGGGACGGGTTGTGTCGAAAGGACGCGGTGCAGCCCTGCGTCAGAGCGGACGCACCGGGCCGTGGCCGGGATACACCCGCGTTGCCCCGCGCTCCCGGAGCAGGCGCCAGCTCGATCGCACCAGATCCGCCTGATCCTCGGTCACCAGGCCCGGGGGCGTGAGGTCGCCGGTGAAGGCGCTGCCGTCGTCGAGCAGGAGGGAGACGCTGTCGTCGGAGTGTCCTGGCGTGGGCACGATCTCACCCGAGATCCCGATCTTCGCCAGCACCGCGCGGCTCTCCTCGAATCCGATGGTGATGTTGTCGTGCAACGAGATATCGACGTACTGATCGCCCGGCTTGACCCACGACTTGAGGAGCGGAATGGCAGCGGTCTGGGATTCGAGGACCAGCAGGGGAACGCCCTCCCGCTTGAGCTCCTGCGCCAGGCCGGCGTGATCGATGTGGTAGTGGGTCGCCAGAGCATAGCGGAGCTCGCCCAGTGGAACGCCCATGCGCTGCAGGTTGCTGCGCAGGGTGCCCATCGTCCCGGGCCAGCCGAGGTCTACCAGCAGCCGCGAGGTTCCGGCGCTGACCACCCAATAGTTGGTGGAGCGGTAGCCGACGTTGACGACGGTGGTCTTAGCTGCGTGGGACATCGATGTGCTCTCCGGTTCCACACCAGCCCGCGGAGCGAAGGCGTGTCTAGGGTACGGTCTTCGGGGGCAACACCACCCGGCCCGCCCGGATGACCAGCCGGATACCGACCTGATCGAGCTCGCGGCGTGGCACGGTGAACGGGTCGGCGTTCCACATGACCAGATCCGCGGGTCCGCCAACGCGAATCACTCCGCCGGTTCGCTCCCCGTCCGGTTCGAAGCGGAACGCATTCATCCGCCAGGCGAGCTGCCGCGCCGCCGAATCGGGCAGCGCCTCGCCGACGGCATACTTGCGTCCCAGCGTGGCGACAAACCCCGCGAGCGCCGGTCCCGGCGCGGCGAAATAGTCGGAACCCTCGGCCAGGGTTGCCCCCATGGCCCGGAGCCGGGCCCAATTGTAGACCCTCGGCTCGCTGGATGCACCGAGCCGCTCGGCGCCGAACGAGGGGTCGTCTTCCGGCATCGCGTTGAAGTTGGACTGGATCGAGAGCACCACGCCCAGTCGCACGGCCCGGGCGAAATCCGCCTCGCTCGCGTAGGAGAAGTGCTCGATGCGGAGCCGGCGCGGGTTCAGAGCGGGCCGCTCGCGGAGGATGGTTTCGTAGGCATCGAGGGTCCGGTGGACCGCCTCATCGCCGATGGCGTGAGTGGCGACGCCGAGGCCGCGGTCCAGGGCGCGCCGGGTCAGAGCGGCAATCTCGCCCGCGCTCATGCGCGGCACGCCCCGGGTGGTGGAGTCGTCCGCGTAGGCCTGGTCGAGCGCCGCTCCGCGACTGCCCAGCGCTCCATCGGCGAAAAGCTTGAGGTGGGTGATCCGGATCCGCGGCGACAGTACTCCCGGCCTCGCCGCCGCGGCGAGGAGAGAGTCCGCCAGTCGGCTCGGCGCCGGGATCATCAGGTTGATCCGGAGCGGCAGCGGATAGGCGGAGTCGGCACGAAGCAGCAGCGCCAGATAACGACCGAAGTCGAGATTCAAGGCCACGACACCCGGGTACGTCAGGGGTCCCGCGTCGTAGACCTCCGCCACGCCTCGATCCGCCAGGGCTTCCGCGCCCAGCCGGAACGCCGCGACGATGTCACTGTCCGCCGGGGCCGGCAGGTGGGCCGTGACCATCTCGTTGGCCCGTTCCAGGAGCACCCCCGAGGCCTCGCCCGACGGCAGGCGAATGATCCGGCCCCCCGGCGGGTCGGCGGTGGCGCGGGTTATGCCGCCCAGGGCCAGCGCGGCCGCGTTGAGCCAGCCGGCGTGCCCGTCGGTTCGAGCCAGGAAGACCGGGTGGTCGGGAGCGGCGCGCGTCAGTACGTCGGCGGTCGGCAGCGCCTGGGTGCCCCAGCCGGCCTGGCTCCATCCGGTGCCGAAGATCCAGGCCCCCGTCGGGAGCCGGGAGCCACGCGCCCGAACCAGCGACTCGACCTCGGTGAGCGACCGTACCCGGGACAGATCGATCGCGAGACGGCCGCTGTCCCGCCGATTGAGCAGGGCCATGCCGATGTTGAAGAGATGAGCATGGTGATCGGTAAACGCCGGCGCCACCACCGCACCGTCGAGATTCAGCACCATGGCCCCGGGCACCCAGCCCGGATCGACCGAGTCCGCCAGCCCGATGATCTTCCCCTTTCGCATCGCGACGACGCCGTACACCCGCCCGGTGGAGTCGAGCGTCATCACCCGGGCGTGAGTCAGAATCACCGAGGCGCCTTCGTAGCGTCCCTGGCGCCAGCGGACCAGCAGCACCGCGAGGAAGACCAGCAGGGCGCCGGCGAGCAGCGATCGGAGTACTTTGATTGCCATGACCAAGAGAATACTCGCCGCAGCGGGAGCCCTGGTAGTGCTGAGCGCCGGGTCCGCCGCCGCCCAGCGGCCGATCCGCGGCTTTTCTCCCGCCGCCGCCCGGGCGGAGCTCGAGCTCGAAGACCGGCTCTCCGCCGCGCTGAGCCGGGATTCGACCGGCGCTTTCTTTCAGTATCTCACCGCCCATCCCCATCCCGCCGGCACCGTTCGCAACAAGGAGCTGGCCGAATACGTGGCGGAGCGGCTCCGCCAGTACGGATGGGAGGATGTGAGGCTGATCAAGTACGATGTCCTGTTGCCGTGGCCGGTCCGGGTCAAGGTGACGATGGTGGCCCCCACCCGGTACGAGGCGAGCCTGGTCGAGGACCGATACCCGGTGGACAAGGACACCGATCAGGACCCCGGCCCGACCTACCTCGGCATGTCCGCGTCGGGCGATGTGACCGGCGAGCTGATCTATGCCAGCAGCGGAAACCCCGCCGACTATGAATGGCTCAAGTCGAAGGGGATCGACCCGGCCGGCAAGATCGCGCTGGTGCGCTACTCCAATCCCTACAGCTATCGCGGCTTCAAGGCGCTGACCGCCGAGCGGTACGGCGTCAAGGCGATGCTGATCTATTCCGACCCGAAGGAAGACGGTTCCACCCGGGGCGCGACCTTTCCCGACGGTCCCTGGGGACCGGAGAGTCACATTCAGCGCGGCGCCATCACCTACGACTTCATTGTCCCGGGAGATCCGCTCACCCCGGGCTGGGCGTCGCTCGACGGCGCCCGGCGCATCACCGAGGCCGAGGCGCGCTCGGCGCCCAGGATCATCGCGGTGCCGATGTCGTATCGGGATGCCCGGCCGCTGCTCGAGGCGCTGGGAGGCCCGGAGACGCCGGCGGAATGGCACGGCGCCTTGCCGATCACCTATCGCGCCGGACCCGGGCCCGCCACGGTGCACGTGGACGTGCAGATGGACGGCAAGACCCGGACGATCTGGGACGTCGAGGCCCGAATCACCGGCGCGGTGGAACCGGAGAAAACCGTCATCCTCGGCAATCACCGGGACGCCTGGGTGTTCGGTGCGGTCGACCCGAGCAGCGGCACCGCGACCCAACTGGAGCTGGCGCGGGTGCTCGGCGGTCTCCTCAAGGCCGGCCACCGGCCCCGGCGGACCATCATCCTGGCCGACTGGGACGCCGAAGAATGGCATCTGACCGGGTCGACGGAATGGGGCGAACAGTTCGCGCCCGAGCTCTCGAAGAATGCGGTGGCCTACCTGAACGTCGACGGCTCCACCAGCGGTCCGCACTTCGGCGCGAGCGCGGTGGCGAGCCTCAATCCGCTCGTGGTCGAGACCGCGCGTGACGTCGCGGACCCGGCCGGTGGGTCGGTCCTGGAAGCCTGGGCCGCGAAGACCTGGAACGGTGCGATGCGCGCGGACACCCTCAGTCTGGTCGAGAACAAGCTGGGCAGC
>DASYPZ010000129.1:0-2313 GCA_036006105.1 Gemmatimonadales bacterium
GCCATCGGATTTCCACGCCCGGCCTGGAGCAGGGCACGCCGGATCGGTGCACCCACATCCCGCGCAGCCCCATTGAGGAGCGCGCTCAGCATCGCGTCTCCCTCCTCTTCGGTGAGCGGAGAGAGCGAGATGGGCCGCATCGGCAGATACGACACTCCCTCCCGGATCCGCCGGACCTGGGCCGACTCTCCCGATTCCGCCGGGCGCCCCGTCAACACGACCATCACACGGTCGGTCCCCGCGCGACGCAGCAGCATGTGGAGCACGTTGAGGCTGGCCTCATCGGAGCGGGGGTAGTCGTCCACGATCAGCAGAAGCGGCTGCTCGTCCATGATGGCGTCGAACAGGGCGAAGGTACCCTCGGCAAAATGCATCCGGGCGGTCTCACCCTCGGTTCGCCGGGGCGCCGGGAGATTGGGGAATCGCTCCCGAACTCTCGGTACGACCCGCGCGATCTCGGCGAGCGACTCGGGCGCCGTCGCCACCGCACCCGGCCGGTCGAGCAGTCCGGTGACCAGCGCGCCGATCATGCCGAAGGCGATGCGCTGCTCCAGCTCGAAACACTGGACCCGCGCCACCGCCGCTCCCTCCAGCGCCACCGAAGCGCCGAACCGCATCGCCAGGGTGGATTTGCCGATACCCGATTCGCCGGTGAGCAGGATGTGCCGGGTGTTGAACTGCGTCGTCGCCTCCCAGGCGTCCACCAGCTCGCGAAACTCGGCGGCGCGACCCACGAATCTCCGATCGGCCCAACCGTCGGGTTGCGACACAGGGCAGGGGGAGATCGCACCTCGGTCCGCGACCGGCCGGCGCAGCCGAGCCGCCATTCCCTCCAGGAGCTCGGACGGCGCGGCGCCGAGCTGCCGGCCCAGCTCCTCCCGCCACTCCTCATAGGCCCGGAGGGCGCTCACCCGGTCACCCTGCATGGCAAGCGCGAGCATCCGGGCCCTGATGCCTTCCTCCGACAGGGGGTCGAGGGCGAGGAGGCGGTCGGCGAAACCTAACACGCGCCGCATGTCGCCGGAGCGGCGGGCATGATCGAGCAGCGTGAGGTAGGCTGCCTGGATGGCCGGGAGCAGGTGGGCATTCTGCCGGTCCCGCCAATGCTGGAAGGCGGGCGCGTCGTCGATCTCGAAATCGAGCAGAAATCGATCGACCTCGAGGGCGGGAACGCCTTCGCCACCGAGGATGGCGCCCCGGCTCAGCAGATCGAGGTCGAGCGTCAGCCGGCTGTGGAGGAGGCGGACCTGTGTGTTGGTGGATTGAATCGACTGGGTCCCCAGTGCGGACCGCAGCACCGAAAGCGCCACCGACAGCGAATGGCGTCCCCGCTCGGCATCCACGCCACCCCACAGCAGCTCGACCAGCGCATCCCGCGTATGAGCTCCCCGGTGATCCGCCGCGAGGTAGATCAGCAGGGCGAGGTGCTTCCTGACCTTGAACCGGAGGGCACGGCCGTCGGGCCCAACCAGCTCCGGCTGGCCCAGGGTCTTGAGGAAGAATCGGTCGCCCATGCGAGCTGCCCTCCGGGAATGGTTCCTTCTTCGGCGGGAGATAGTACGAATCGAATCGCTCGGCCTCAATCGGGTGCCGGCCGGGGTGCGGCAATCATTTGAGACTTGATGTGACCGTCTAACACCGTAACATATTGTGGTATATCATGTTACAGCATCAGAACCGATCCGCGCCAGCCAATTGCGATCGCCAATGGCGAAGTCGCGCAGTCCATACTATGTACCATGGCGGGCCGAATATCCGCTGAGTTCTATGACTGAGGTCACCATGCCGCCTTCAGCAACCGTCCAATCCGCCACCCTGCCGTGTCCGTTCTGCGGCAAGCTCAACCGCGTCAACCTTGCCCGTCTGGCGACCGGCCCCAAGTGCGGCGCCTGCGCCCGCCCGCTCCATTTGGACCGTCCCATTCATGTCACCGAGGCGGACTTCGATCGCACCATTGCGGACACGACCGTGCCGATCCTGGTGGATTTCTACGCCGACTGGTGCGGTCCGTGCAAAATCATTGCGCCGGTAGTGGATGAGGTAGCCCACGTCCACGCCGGAAAGGTTGTCGTGCTCAAGGTGGACAGCGACCAGGCGCCGCATCTGTCCCAGAGGTACGACGTCCGCGGGATTCCAACGTTGTTGGTGTTTCGGAACGGGAAGGAAACCGGCCGCCACGTGGGGATCACCCAGCGGCCACATCTCGAAAAGTTGCTGGGGATGGCATGAACCCACTTGTGATTCTCCGAAGTCTCCGACCGGCCAACGTCGCGGCTGGCGCTACCATTGTGGACGCGAAACATTCTGGTGCGG
>DASYPZ010000130.1:0-9461 GCA_036006105.1 Gemmatimonadales bacterium
GCAGCTGCGCCAACGAGGGAAATCCGAATTTGGTCGCAAAGACGAAGCTGGTTGCGGCCGCCGGAGCGCCGGACCAATGGTATCACGATCAGGTCACGAGAGGATCTCTGCTTCATGACGTTCGCGTCGGAGGTCGGCAACACCCCCGATTGGCCGTTGTATGCACGTGGCAAACTCGTACCTTTGCCTCGGCGACCTGGGGATAACCCGCTCACCGGAGGCACGTGGTCAAGTACCGATGGCGCTCCGTCTGGATCTCCGACGTTCATCTGGGCACCAGGCACGCACAGGTCGATGCGCTCCTGGAGTTCCTCCGCACCTCTCGCTCCGAGTATCTCTACATCGTCGGCGACCTGATCGATGGCTGGGAGCTCCGCCGCAAGTGGTTCTGGAGCGAGGCCCACAACACCCTGATCCAGAAGCTGCTGCGCAAACAGCGCAAGCAGACCCGGGTCATCTACATTACCGGTAATCATGACGAGTTCCTCGAACCTTTCCTCGGGCTCCGATTCGGCGGCCTGAAGCTGGTCCGCGAGGCAATCCACGTGGGGGCCGATGGCCGCCGCTACCTCGTGGTCCATGGCCATCAGTTCGACGGCCTGACCCATTTCAACCGGCTGCTCGAGAGAGTGGGATCCCGCCTCTACGACTGGATCCTCGACCTCAATCTCTGGCTCAACCGGCTGCGCCGGCGATTGGGTCTGGGGTACTGGTCCCTCTCGGCCTATCTGAAACAGCGGGCCAAGCGCGCGGTCCAGTATGTCAGCCGCTACGAGACGGCGATGGTGCACTACGCCGAGTCGAAGGGCGTCGACGGGGTCATCTGCGGGCACATCCATCGTGCGGAAATGCGCCGGATCGGCAACCTGGAATATCTGAACTGCGGGGACTGGGTCGAGAGCTGTACCGCACTGGTGGAGGACCACACCGGCCACTTCAGCCTGATCCGATTCCATGAGAGTGCTCTTCACGATCCAGGGCGAAGGGCGCGGGCACATGACCCAGGCCCTCGCGGTGCAGCAGATCCTCTCCCGGTCGGGACATGAGCTGGTCGGAGTAGTCATCGGGCGCCACGGCGACCAGGCCCTGCCCGCCTACGTGACCCAGGCCTTCCCGGTTCCGGTGACTGCGCCGGCGAGCCCCGGGTTCGCCACCTGGAACGGCCGCGGCGTGAACATGACGCTGACCGCATGGCGCGCGCTGGCCGGCCTCGCGGTCTGGCGGACCAGCCTGCAAGCCCTCCGCGATCTGGTCCAGGAGACCCGTCCCGACCTCATCATCAATTTCTTCGAGCCGCTCACCGGGATGCAGCAGATGGTCCGGCCGCTCGCGGTGCCGGTGTTGTCGATCGCCCATCAGCACATGATCGGTCACCCGGCGCACCGGGCGCCCTGGGCCGCCCGGGCGGACCAGTACGGCCTGCGCATCTTCTCGGAGCTGACCGGGTGGGGGTCGTGGAAGCTGGCGTTGTCGCTCTATCCCGCCGCCGATCGTCCCGAGCACCGCACGCAGGTGGGCCCTCCCCTGCTCCGACGCGAGCTGTTCGCGCTCACGCCGACCCAGGGCGCCTACTACCTGGTATACCTGGTCAATCATGGGTATCACGAGGAGATCCGCACCTGGCAGCGGGCCCACCCGAACGTCGCCCTGCATTGTTTCTACGACCGTCCCGGAGCGCCGGAAGTCGAGGAGGCGGCGCCCAACCTCACCTTCCACCGGCTGGACGGCCGCAAGTTCCTTCAATGCATGGCCGGGTGCCGAGCGCTGGCAAGTACCGCGGGCTTCGAGTCGATCGGCGAGGCGGCGTGGCTGGGGAAGCCGATGTACCTGGTGCCGGTCGAGCATCACGCCGAACAGCAGTGGAATGCCCGGGACGCGACCCAGGCGGGGTTGGCCATCACCGACCGCAAATTTGATTTCGACCGGCTCGAGAGCATTCGCGAGCGCCCTGACCCGAGTCGATTCCGAGAATGGGTTCTCACGGCCGAGGGGGCGCTGGAGCGCGCCATGCAGGCAGCCCTGCGGTCGCCCGCGTAGGTCGGTGCCACTGCCGATTTCCATCCCCCCACCCTACATCTCGCCCCACGCATGTCATCTCCAACCCCACCAACGCCTTGTAGTTAGTAGAGCAGCCGCTCTCCCGGTCCGTTACGCAGCCGTTACCCAATCATGATCCCCTTGTAACGGCGCCAAGCCTCTTTACCCCTGCGAGAAAAACGACGGCCCGACCCATGGGCCTTTCCTTCCATCGAGGAGCGCGCGCGTGAAGAACTTTGGGCGGAGGGCGGGACTCATCTTGATTGGTGCGGCGTTCAGTGGCGCGGCCATGCTCGATGCGCAGGCTCCAACCACCACCGTCGGCGGCGTGGCCTACGCCGGCTACTTCTATCAGCTCAAGGACACCGCAAATCACGTCAACAACTTCGACGTCACCCGGGCCTATGTGAACGTCATCGGCAAGTTCGCCTACGGGATCGGCACCCGGGTCACCGCCGACATCTTCCGCAGCACCGATGGCTCGCTCTCGTACCGCCTCAAGTATGCCTTTGCCACCTGGACGCCCAACGATGGCAAGAGCCCGCTGACCTTCAAGCTCGGTCAGATTCACACCCCGCTGCTCGACTGGGAAGAGGGGCTGTGGGATTACCGGATGCAGGGGCAGATGGCGATGGAGCGGGCCGGTTACGTCTCCTCCTCCGACTTCGGCGCCGGGATCGACGGCAACTGGCTCACCGACCGGATCAACATGCAGGTGGGCGTCTACAACGGCGAGAACTACAACAAGGCGCCGGGCGATCAGCGCAAGGATCTCATGGGCCGGCTGTCGGTCCAGCTGATGAAGACCGATTTCGGCGGCCCCCGGGGCGGACTCCGGATCACCGGCTACGGCCAGGTCGGCAAGCCGACCGGCGGCGGTACCCGGCAGCGCTTCCTCGGCATGGCCTCCTATCGTTCCAAGGCATTGACCCTGGCCGCCGAGTACGCCAGCACCAAGGACAGCGTGTTCGCGACCCCGATCACCGCCGGCAAGAAGGGCCGCGTGATCAGCGCGTTCGGCGTGGTCCGGATCCCGCCCAGCTACAAGGTCCAGATCATCGGCCGGTTCGATTCCACCGATCCCAATACCTCGAACGACAACGATCGCACCACCCGGATCATCGCCGGCGTCGCGTACCAGATCTCCGCCAATCTCCGGATCCTGGGCGACATCGACAACCTGGCCTACCAGGGTGGCGTGACCACGCCCGCGAACGAGGCGGTCCGCTCGCAGGCGCTCTTCCAGATCCAGTTCACTTTCTAAGGAGTTCCCATGTCTCGCCCGACGGTTTACTTCGGCCTGACCATCGCGACGCTCGGCGCCGCGATTGCACCCATGGCGGCGGCGCAGTCGCTGACCGGCGCCGGCGCCACGTTCCCGAATCCGGTCTACACCAAGTGGTTTGATGCCTACAACAAGAAGACCGGGGTCCAGATCAACTACCAGTCGATCGGCTCCGGCGGCGGCATCAAGCAGTACACCGAGAACACCGTGGACTTCGGTGCCAGCGACGCGCCGATGAGCGCGGAGCAGCTGACCGCGGTCCAGGGAGACGTGGTCCATCTTCCCACCGTGATGGGCGCGGTGGTGCTGACCTACAACCTGGCCGCTATCGGCACCACCCAGCTCAAGTTCGACGGCCCCACGGTCGCCAACATTTTCCTGGGCAAGATCACCAAGTGGAACGACAAGGCGATCGTCGCCAGCAACCCGGGCGTCAAGCTGCCCAACCAGGACATCATCGTGGTGCACCGTTCCGACGGGTCGGGCACCAGTTTCATCTTCACCGACTACCTGAGCAAGGTCTCCCCCGAGTGGAAGGAAAAGGTCGGGAACGCAGCCGCGGTCCAGTGGCCGGCCGGGTTAGGCGGCAAGGGCAACGAGGGCGTGACCCAGCAGGTCAAGCAGTCCGACGGCGGCCTCGGCTACGTCGAGCTGATTTACGCCAAGGGCAACAAGCTGGGCTATGCCCAGATCAAGAACGCCGCCGGCTCCTTCGTCGATCCGTCGCTCGAGTCGGTGAGCGCGGCGGCGGCCAGCGCCAAGTTTGCCCCCAACACCGATTTCCGGGTCTCCATCACCAACGCGCCGGGCGCGGCGTCGTATCCGATCTCCTCATTCACCTGGCTCCTGGTGCGCCCGAACATGAAGGACGCCACCAAGGCCAAGGCGCTCAAGACGTTCCTCGAGTGGATGATCACCGATGAGGCCCAGCAGATGGGGGCCGCGCTCGACTATGCTCCGCTGCCCAAGCCGGTGGTGGCGCTCGAGGCCGCGAAGATCAAGACGCTCAAGGCCAACGGCAAGCCCATCGCGTGACCGATGTAACAACGTCCGCTCCCGCGACGCCCGTCGCCCGCCTCCAAGGCGCGGCGACGGGCGATCGCATCTTCCGGATCGTCCTCTCGCTGGCGGCGCTCTCGATTCCAGTCCTGCTGGGCTTCCTGGTCTGGGAGCTCATCAAGGGATCACGGCTCGCGATCTCCACGTTCGGCCTCGACTTCCTGGTCACCAGCACCTGGGACCCGGTCACCGGGAAGTTCGGCGCGCTGCCGCTGATCTTCGGCACCCTGCTCTCCTCGCTCATCGCCCTGATCATCGCGGTGCCGCTCTCGCTCGGCGTGGCGATCTTCCTGACGGAGTTTGCCCCCAACGCCATCCGGAAGCCGATCGCGTTCGTGGTCGAGCTGCTGGCGGCCATCCCCAGCGTGGTCTACGGACTCTGGGGCATCTTCTTCCTGGTTCCGGTCCTCACCCGGACGGTCTTCCCGTTTCTCCGGGATACCCTGGGGTTCCTGCCCTTCTTCCGCGGCACCATCTACGGCCCTTCCATGCTGTCGGCCGGAGTCATCCTGGCCATCATGGTGATGCCCTACATCATGTCGGTGGCGCGGGAAGTCATCGCGACGGTGCCGGGGAGCCAGCGTGAAGCGGCGCTGGCCCTGGGCGCCACGCGCTGGGAGGCCGCCTGGACCGCGGTGGTGCCCTACGCGAGATCGGGCATCGTGGGCGCGATCATTCTCGGGCTGGGCCGTGCACTGGGCGAAACGATGGCCGTCACCATGCTCATCGGCAACCGGCACGAGATCGCCACCTCGTTGTTCGCCCCGGGGTACACCATGGCCGCCGCGATCGCCAACGAATTCTCCGAAGCCGCCACGGATATGCACTTCTCGGCGCTGGCATACGTGGCCCTGGTGTTGTTCTCCATCACCGTGCTGGCCAACGCCGGCGCCCGGTTGCTGATCTGGCGGGTGTCCAAGGGCCGGCCCGGCGGAGGCGCGGGCCTGTGACCGGGGGCTTCCGCAGGTGGCGGAGCCGGGTGATGGTGGCCCTGCTGATCGTCGCCACCGTCCTGGCGGTGCTGCCGCTGTTCCTGATCCTGGGGACCCTGGTGGTCAAGGGCGCCGGGAGCATCAATCCGGACTTCTTCATCCGGCGCCCGGTCCCCGCGGGTGAGAGCGGCGGCGGCGTGGTGCACGCCATCGTCGGCACCCTCATGATGGTGGGTACCGCGAGCGCGATCGGCCTGCCGATCGGGATCGGCGCCGGCATCTTCGCGTCGGAGTGGCCGGGCACCCGCCTGGCCCTGATCACCCGCTTCATCGCCGACGTCATGAACGGCACCCCATCCATCGTGGTGGGCGTCTTTGCCTGGACCTGGATCGTCGCCCGGCAGGGTCACTTCTCGGGATTCGCCGGCAGCATGGCGCTGGCGGTGCTGATGATTCCGATGGTGATGCGCACGACCGAGGAGATGATCAAGCTGGTGCCGCACTCGCTCCGGGAGGCGGCCCTGGCCCTGGGCTACGCCCGCTGGCAGACCAGTCTCTCAGTGGTGGTGCGGACCTGTTTTCCCGGCATCGTCACCGGCGTCCTGCTGGCGGTGGCGCGGGTCTCGGGAGAGACCGCGCCGCTGCTCTTTACCGCGCTGGGCAGCAACTACCTGAGCACCGACATTCGGCAGCCGATGGCTGCCCTTCCCCTGGTGGTCTACAACTATGCGACTGGCCCCTATGACGACTGGCACCGCCTGGCCTGGGCGACGGCCCTCGTCCTCATCTTCGTCGTCCTCATTCTCAGCCTCCTTACTCGACTCGCTACCCGAAGTCGGTTCGATGGCCCTCGCTGAGGCGGGCCGCCCTCGAATCCAGACCGCGGGGCTGACGTCGTGGTACGGAGAGACCGCTGCCGTGCGCGGCGTGTCGGTCGGATTCGTGTCGAACCAGGTGCACGCGCTGATCGGCCCGTCGGGGTGCGGGAAGTCCACCTTCCTGCGCTCGCTCAACCGGATGCACGAGGAGACGCCGGGCGCCCGGGTGACCGGTCTGGTCACGCTCGACGGAGAGAACGTCTACGGGCCCAGGGTGGACCTGAAGCGACTGCGGCGACGGGTGGGCATGGTCTTCCAGAAGCCGACTCCGTTTCCCACCATGTCCATCTATGACAACGTGGCCGCGGGACTCCGGCTCAGCCGTCAGGCGTCGCGTCCGGTCGTGGACGATGAAGTGGAGAAGGCGCTGACCTTCGCCGGACTCTGGGAGGAAGTGAAGGACCGGCTGCAGGCCAGCGCCATCGCGCTGTCGGGGGGACAGCAGCAGCGGCTCTGCATCGCGCGCACCATCGCGCCGGCGCCGGAGGTGGTCCTGCTGGACGAGCCCACCGCCTCACTCGACCCGCAGGGCACCCAGCGGATCGAGGAGCTGCTCTTCCACCTCAAGGAGCGGTTCACCATCATCATCGTGACGCACAACATGCAGCAGGCCGCCCGGGTCTCGGACACGACCTCCTTCTTCTATCTCGGCGAGCTGATCGAGACCGGCCCGACCCGCGGGATCTTCACCAATCCGCGGGAGCAGCGCACCGAGGCCTACATCACCGGACGTTTCGGATGACAGCCGCAGGGGTCAGGATTCAGGATTCAGGGGTCAGGGGGGAAAACCCCTCAGGCGGAGCGATCGACGTCCGGGGGTTCAATTTCTCCTACGGGCCCCGGCAGGTGCTGCATGGGATCTCCTTCACGATACCGGACCGGTCGGTCACCGCCCTGATCGGTCCGTCGGGGTGCGGCAAGTCCACCTTCCTGCGCTCGATCAATCGGCTCAACGACCTGATCCCCGAGACCCGGCACACCGGGGACATCGTGGTGGAGGGCCGGTCGATCTACGCGGCGGGCACCGACCTGGTGGCCCTGCGCCAGCGCATCGGCATGGTGTTTCAGCGGCCCAATCCGTTTCCCAAGAGCATCTACGACAACGTGGTCTACGGGCCCAAGCTGAACGGCCTCACCGCGGCGCGCGACCTGCCCGCCCTGGTGGAGCGCTGCCTCCGGCAGGCGGCCCTGTGGGACGAGGTGAAGGACCGGCTCGATACCCCGGCCACCGGCCTGTCGGGGGGACAGCAGCAGCGGCTCTGCATCGCGCGGGCGCTGGCCAACGACCCCGACGTGCTGCTGATGGACGAGCCCTGCTCGGCGCTGGACCCGATCGCCACCCAGCGGGTCGAGGAGCTGATCGTCGAGCTCAAGGCGAAATACACCATCGTCATCGTGACGCACAACATGCAGCAGGCGGCGCGGGTGTCGGACGTGACGGGATTCTTCTTCAAGGGCGAGCTGGTGGAGTTCGGTCCGACCGACACGATCTTCACCGCGCCGACTCGCGAGCAGACCGAAGCATACATCACTGGGAGATTCGGATGAGCCCGGAAACCACGCACCGGCACTTTCACGAGGAGCTGAACCGGGTCAAGGTCCGGCTCCTCACCATGAGCGGTGAGGCGGAGGCCGCGCTCCGGCTCGCCGTCGAGGCGCTGCTGGAGCGGAATCTCGACAAGGCCCAGCAGGTCATCGGCGGGGACCGGATCGTCGACTCCATGGAGGTCGAGGTCGAGGAGTCCTGCATCGACCTGCTGGCGCTCCAGCAGCCGATGGCCAAGGATCTCCGCATGCTGGTGGCAGCCATCAAGATCGCCAACGATCTCGAGCGGGTCGGGGACCACGCCGTCAACCTGGCGCAGTCCGCCGAGCGGCTGGGCAAGAGCCGGCCGATCGCGCCGGACCCCGAGATCACCGAGATGGCGCGGCTCGCGCGGGAGATGCTCTCCGACGCCCTCGAGGCCTTTGTCCGGAGCGACGCGGCCTCGGCCCGGGAGGTGTGCCGCCGGGACGACAAGGTGGACGCGCTCAACCGCTCGGTATTCCGGATTCTGCTGACCCACATGATGGAAGATCCGCACATCATCGGCGCGGCGCTGGAGCTGTTCCTGGTCAGCCGGAATCTGGAGCGGGTGGCGGACCTGGCCACCAACATCGCCGAGGATGTAGTCTTCCTGGTGGAAGGCAAGTCGATCAAGCACCACGCCGAGGACATGACGGGACACTCCTGATGCGCCGATCGTACCTGGCCGCACTCTCCTCCAAGGCGCCCGAGCCGGGCGAACGACTGGGTGCCATCGATGTCGGATCCAATTCGATCCGGCTCCTGGTGGCGGAGTTCGACCCGCAGGGCGGCATCAAGGTCATCGACGAGGTCAAGGATCAGCCCCGGCTGGCCGCGGGCATCGCCGAGTCGAATCGGCTGGACGAGTTCGCCATGGCGCGGGCGCTCCAGACCCTGGGCCGGATGCGGGAGGTGGCCGAGCGCCGCGGGGTCAAGCGGATTTCCGCCGTGGCCACGTCGGCGGTCCGGGAGGCGGACAACGGCAAGGCGTTCGTGGACCGGGTGCGCCGCGAGGTGGGTATCCCGCTCCGGATCATCGATCCGGAGACCGAGGCCGCGCTCTCCTGGCGCTCGGTGGCGCACCACTTTCCGCTCGGCTCGGGCCGCGCGCTGGTGGCGGACATCGGCGGCGGCAGCCTGGAGCTGATCGGCGCCATCAACGGACTGGTGGAGCTCACCAGGTCGCTCCCCCTGGGCGCGGTCCGGCTCACCGAGCAGTACCTCTTCGAAGACCGTTCCCGCTCCAAGGAAGTCGCCAAGCTTCGGTCCAAGGTGCGCAAGCAGCTCAAGAAGGCGGGGCGCTGGCGGGAGTGGAACAACGTCACGCTGATCGGCTCGGGCGGAACGTTCACCAACCTCGCCCGGATGGTGCTGGCGCGGCGGGGGCACCCCACCGAGGCAGCGCACGGCGAGATCATCAAGACCGCCGAGGTGGAGCAGATGCTGGAATGGCTCTGCACCCTGTCGGTGGACCGCAGGCGCAACGTCCCTGGACTCAACCCCCAGCGGGCCGATATCATTCTGGCCGGGCTGGCCGTGACCGCAGAGCTGCTCAACCTGGTGGAGGCGCGGAGCCTCACGGTGAGCGCATTCGGACTCCGGGAGGGACTTTTGCTCGAGATGATCGGTGAGAGTGTTCAGCGCAACGCGGACCCGCTCCGGTCCATGCGCGAGTTCGTGGACCGGTGCCAGGGAGACCGGCG
>DASYPZ010000131.1:0-10676 GCA_036006105.1 Gemmatimonadales bacterium
TCGTCGTCGTCGGGGCCGGGATCAACGGCCTGGTGGCGGCGCACTACCTCCGCCGGGCCGGCTGCGCCGTCACTCTGATCGATCGGGCCGACCGGGTGGGAGGCGCGTGCCTCTCGGAGACGGCCACGGTGAACGGCCTCACCCAGCGTTACGCCCTCGGCGCCTCGGTTCTTGGACTCATGCCTCGCTTCATCTTCGAGGAGACCGGACTCACCGACCGGCTCCAGACCTATGTCCCCAGCCACGCCAAGCGGGTGTACTTCCCCGATCCCAAGACCAGCGCGTGGATTTACCGGGATCCGCGAGAGCTGGAGCGCGAGCTGCGTGACAAGTGGAGCGAGCGGGGGGACGTTGCCGGATTCCGCCACGACGAGGCGAGGGTGGTGACGTTCCTCCAGGAAGGCTACCGCTCGGCCACGCCTCCCGACCTCGCCCGCGCCACGCAAGACCTCGGACCCGAGCTCACCCGGCTCTGGATCAGCGGCAGCGCCGCCGATCTGCTGAACCACTACTTCACCGCCGAGCGGACCAAGGTCTACATGGCGATGACGGTAACCGAGAGCGGTCCGGTGTCGCTCGCCGAGCCATACTCCGCCTTCACGCTGCCGGTGATGGATTCCGGCTCCATCTTCGAAGGTTATTACGGCTTCGTCAAAGACGGGATCTGGCGGGTGACCGAAGAGCTGGCCCAGATCAACCGGGAGATGGGGGTCGACATCCGGCTGTCGAGCCGGGTCGAAGCAGTGGACCCCGACCGGGGCGAGGTTCGATATTCCGAGGCGGGCCGGACCCATACCCTGCCCTTCGACCACCTGGTGATGGCCACCGACCCGCTGGCCGCGGCCCGGCTGGTCGGCGATGCGCCGATGACCGCAAACGTCGAAGGGAAGCGCTTCCTGGGCAGCAGCGGGAAGCTGACCCTGCTGTTCCGGAATCCGGTGCGCTGGAGGGAGCCGATGCACGCACCGGTCGCCGACACCGCCTTCCGCTTTGTGTTCGGCGTCGAGTCGCTGGCGGAGTTCGAGCGGGCCACGCTCCGGGTCGTCTCGGGTGACGTGCCCTACGAGCCGGGATTCATTCAGATCTATTGCGAAGGCGCGGCGATGCGACAGCTCGGCCTGGTGGAGTCGTTCGATCGGCTGACGCTGTTTTTCAAGAATCTGTCGCTCGGCGCCGGGGGTGACGCGCTCCCCGAGGTGGAGGCGGCGGTGACGGCGCAGGTCTTCGCCCATATTGCCAATCCCGAGGACTGCGTCTGGAGCAGGATGCTGACCCCGCGAGACCTGCAGCAGCTGTTTCTCTTTCCCGGGGGCAACCTGGATCACACCATGCTGGTGGGGGGACAGACCTTCTTCGAGCGCCAGTTCGCCGCGGATCCTCGGCGGAGTTTCTACCAGTTCGGGAAATGGGCCAACCTGGCCTACTGCGGTGCCGGCGCCTACCCCTGCGGCTCGATCGCGGGGACACCGGGCTACATGTGCGCCACCCAGCTGAGCCGGCAGATGCTCCACGCGGCACCGGTCCAGTGAGCGCCTCACCCACGGTGCGCTTTCACCGCCCGGTTATTGACCTCACGGGCGCGGAAACCCTGGCACGGGAGAGGTTCGGTCTTACCGGCGCAGTGCGCGAGCTGCCCAGCGAGCGGGATCGCAACTTCCTCATCACCACCGCGGACGATCGTCGCTTCGTCCTCAAGATCGCCCACGCCGACGAGGATCCGGCCATCCTCGATCTGCAGCACCGGGCGCTCGCGCACATCGCGGTCCGCGCGCCGGAGCTGACCCTCCCGCGGGTGGTTCCCTCCGTCTCCGCGCACGAGGTCGAAACGATTCGAATCGGTGAGGCTTCGCACCTGGTTCGGGTCCTCAGCTGGATTCCGGGGACGGAATGGGCCAGGGTGTCGCCCCATACGCCCGAGCTGCTCCGCTCGCTGGGGCGCACCATGGCTCTCCTGGACCGCGCGCTCCAGGGTTTCACCCATCCGGCCGCCACCAGGGACCTCAAATGGGATATCGCCCGTTCCGGCTGGGTGCGTGCCCATCTCCATCGGATCGATGATTCCACCCGGCGCGCCCTGGCGGAGCGTCATATCGACCGGTTCGAGCGCGAGGTTGAGCCGGCGCTGTCCCGGCTTCGCCGGGGCGTGATCCACAACGATGCCAACGACTGGAATGTGATCGTCGGCCTCGGACACCCGTACGAACGACGGGTCATCAGCGTCGTGGACCTGGGGGACATGCTCGAGAGCGTGGTCGTCGCGGACCTGGCGATTGCCTGCGCCTACGCCATGCAGGGCAAGACCGACCCGCTGGACAGCGCGGCGCAGGTCGTCGGGGGCTATCACGCCGAGTATCCCCTCACCGACGCCGAGCTCGCGCTGCTCTTCCCGCTCATCTGCACCCGGCTGGCGGTGTCGGTGGTCAACTCCGCGGAGCAGCGGGCCGGATTTCCGGACGAGGCGTACCTCACCGTAAGCGAGGCGGACGCCTGGCGGACACTCGAACGCCTGGAGACGGTCCATCCTCGGCTGGCCGAATACACCTTCCGGGCGGCCGCGGGCCTGGAGCCGTGCCCCGGTGCGCCCGCGCTCCGCAACTGGTTGACAGCGCATCGCAGCGACCTCGGCCCCCTGCTCCCCTTCGACGGACCATTCACTGCCCTGGATCTCTCGATCGGGAGCCCGCTGGTCGAGACGCCGGAAGAACCCCAGGATCTCGCGCGCTTCACTCGCAAGCTGTTCGAGCGAATCGAAGCGGCCGGAGCCCGGGTCGGAATCGGCCGCTATGACGAGGCCCGGATTCTCTATGTCGGACCGGTCTTTCAGGCCCAGGGCAATGACCGCGACATCCCCCGGACGGTCCACATCGGACTGGACCTCTTCGTGCCGGCCGGCACGGCGGTCCTGGCGCCGCTCGACGGCGTCGTCGAAAGCGTCAATGACAACGGGATGAATGGCGACTACGGCCCGACCCTGATTCTCCGGCACGAACCCGAGGGCGGACCGGTCTTCTACACGCTCTACGGACACCTCGCTACCGGCGTGCTGAGCAAACTCCAGCCCGGAACTCGGGTGCATCGCGGGCAGCCGGTCGCCGAGATCGGGGATCTGGACGTGAATGGCGGCTGGCCTCCCCACCTCCATTTCCAGATCATCGCCGATCTGCTCGACCGGGCAGGCGAGTTTCCCGGCGTGGCGCGCTGCGACCAGCGCGCCCTGTGGAAGAGTCTCTCGCCTGATCCCAATCTCGTGGCCCGGCTGCCGGAGGCACTCCTGGCCCAGCGCCACCGGCGCCCCGGCGCGATTCTGGCCAGCCGCCAGGAGCACGTGGGGCCGTCGCTCAGCGTGTCCTATCGGCGCCCGCTGACGATCGTGCGCGGCTGGAAACAGTTCCTCTACGACGACGACGGACTCCGCTATCTGGACGGTGTGAACAACGTGGCCCACGTCGGGCATTCACACCCAGCGGTGGTTCGCGCCACGCGCGAGCAGATGGCGGTACTCAACACCAACACCCGGTACCTGCACGAGGCGTTGGCGGAGTACGCCGAGCGGCTCACCGCCATGCTGCCGGCTCCGCTGTCGGTGTGTTATCTGGTGAATTCGGGGAGCGAGGCCAACGAGCTGGCCATCCGGCTGGCTCGCGCCGCGACCGGACGTCGCGGGATGGTAGTGGTCGACGTGGGCTATCACGGCAATACCACGACCCTGATCGACGTGAGCCCCTACAAGCACGACGGCCCCGGCGGATCGGGGCCTCCGCCCTGGGTGCGGAAGATTCCGATGCCGGACGACTATCGCGGGGAGTTCCGCCGCGATGATCCCGACGCCGGCCGAAAGTATGCCGCGGCGGTGTCGAGCGCAGTGAGCAGCCTGACTGCGAATGGAGAAGAGGCTGCGGCGTTCCTGTCGGAATCGTTGCTGAGCTGCGGCGGTCAGATCGTGGCGCCCACGGGCTTCCTGGCCGAGGCGTACGCCCGGATCCGCGCCGCCGGCGGCGTATGCATCGCGGACGAAGTGCAGGTGGGCTTCGGGCGGGTCGGAACCCACTGCTGGGGGTTCGAGACCCAGGGCGTGGTGCCCGACATCGTCACCATGGGGAAGCCGATCGGCAACGGCCATCCCATCGGCGCGGTGGTCACCACCCCCGACATCGCGCGGGCCTTCGCCAACGGGATGGAATACTTCAATACCTTCGGCGGCAACCCGGTCTCCTGTGCCGCGGGTCTCGCGGTGCTCGATGTGATGGAGTCGGAAGGTTTGCAGCGGAACGCGCGGGACGTCGGCGCGCACCTGCTGGCCGGGCTGGCCGAGCTGGTGTCGCGGCATCCGATGGCGGGAGACGCCCGCGGGCTCGGATTGTTCCTGGGACTCGAGCTGGTTCGGAACCGGGAGACTCGGGAGCCGGCCGGAGAGATTGCCGGCTATGTGGCAAACCGGATGCGGGACCGCGGAATCCTCCTGAGCACCGATGGCCCCTATCACAATGTGCTCAAGATCAAGCCGCCGCTGTGCTTCACCACCGGCGATGCGGACCATCTGGTGGCAACCCTCGACCGGATCCTGACCGAAGACTTGGCCGGAGGCACGCTCGGTTATCTTTGACGGCCCGATGCCTACCACCGCACCCTGGACCCCAATGCCCTCGCCACGTCATCGCTTCGCACTGGTCGCCGGCCTTCTCCTCGCCCTGACGCAGTCCACCGCCGCCCAGCAGCCCACCACGCCGGGCCAGATCCGGCCTCGGCCGGCGGAGGGCCGCGATCCCGAGTTTCCGCCTCCCAATATCCGGGAGTACAAGCCCCGCTCGACCCTGGTGGTGCCGGTGCACATGGTGCCCCGATCCAGGTTTCCGGCGATCGACTTCCACGGTCACCCGCCGGGACTCACCACGGCGGAGGTGATCAATCAGGTCGGCGCGGCGATGGACTCGCTCAACCTGGGCGTGATGGTCAGCGCCAACGGCAGCTCCGGCGACCGCCTGACCTCGCAGCTCGCGGCGATCCGCGCCAGCAAGTACAAGGATCGTTTCGTCATCTTCACGGGACTCAATCTCCGGGATATCGGACCCGGCTCGGGCGCGAAGATCGCCGCCCAGCTCGAGGCCGATGTCGCGGCCGGCGCCGCGGGCATCGGGGAGATCAACAAGGGTTTCGGTCTGTACACCAAGAAGGCCGACGGCACTCGTCTCAAGATCGACGACCCCGAGCTCGACCAGGTCTGGGAGACGGCGGCGCGGCTCCACATCCCGGTGTTCATCCACACGGCGGATCCGTCGGAGTTCTGGGAACCGATCGACTATCACAACGAGCGGTGGCTCGAGCTGTCGCTCTATCCCGACCGGCGGTATCAGGATCGCACAAAATTTCCGGCCTTCGAAGAGCTCATGGCGGAGCGCAACCGCCTCCTGGCCAGGCATCCGAAAACGACCTGGGTCATTGCCCACCTGGGATGGCACGCCAATGATCTGGCCCGGCTGGCCCGGATGTTCGACAGCATGCCGAACCTGTACAGCGAGGTCGGCGCCGTGCTCTACGACATCGGCCGACAGCCGCGCCAGGCCCGGGAGTTCTTCATCAAGTATCAGGACCGGCTCCTCTTCGGAAAGGACAGTTTCCAGCCCGACGAGTATCCCTATTACTGGCGGGTCTTCGAAACCAACGACGAGTATTTCGACTACTACCGGGATTACCACGCGTTCTGGAAGCTCTACGGCCTCGGGCTTCCGGACTCGGTGCTCAAGAAGCTCTACTACGGCAACGCGCTCAAGATTACGCCGGCCATTCCGCGCGGCGCATTTCCGAAATAGAGGATATGTTGGCTCCGGACGAGCCCCGATACGATCCCCTTTTGAAGGAAGCCAGACCATGCGCCGAGCTGAACTCGCGAAATGCCTCGCACTTTCAATCCTCGCTTCCGCCTGTGCGAAGGAAGTGCCCATCGTCGAGGTGCAAGGCGCCTGCGGCGGGGTCTTCAAGGGACAGGTCTGCACCTGGGCCCGGACCAAGGGAGACAGCCTGCTGGACGTGGGGGCGGTGGTGCCGATCGCCAGCATCGAGGGGGCGCCGGGGGATGCCATGCCGGCCTGGCCCCCGGTGGCGGAGGCCAAGCTCAAGCTTCCTGATGCAGTGCAGTCGAAGACGGGGCTGACTCAGCTCACCGTGTTCTGGGAGGCGATGGGCCACCCGCCGATGCAGTTCATGACGCCGCACTTCGACTTCCATTTCTACCTCACGCCGATCGGCGAGGAGATGACCTACAGCTGCAAGGACCTGAGCAAGCCGGCAGCGCTTCCCGACGGCTACACGCTGCCCGATCAGGAATTGCCGCCCGACATGGCGAAGATGATGGGGGTTTCCACGCTGGTCGGGATCTGTGTCCCTACCATGGGGATGCACTCCCTTCCCACCTCCGAGATGGAGCGGAAGGACACCTTCCACGGCGACATGGTGGTCGGGTACTACGGCGCCAAGCCGATTTTCATCGAGCCCATGCTCACCAAGGCAATGCTGATGGAGAAGAAGTCGTTCGATCTCCCCATACCGACTATCCCCGGCCTCACGTCGATCTACCCACGCACCTTCCACGCCGTGTGGGATGACAAAGGTCAGACTTATCGGTTTGCATTCTCCGGTTTTGCACCCGGCGCATAGAGGGAACAGCAGCGCCGCAGGAGGTGACCCATGTCCATTCGTCCAGTCCAGCGCATCATCGAGTCCAAGCCCACGGTCGAGGGTGCCGGCGTGCGGTTGCGCCGGGCATTCGGCTTCGGGGACACCGAAGCGTACGATCCGTTTCTGCTGCTCGACGATTTCCGCAACGATCGCCCCGCCGATTACCTGGCGGGGTTCCCCTGGCACCCGCATCGCGGGATCGAGACCATCACCTACGTCCTGGCTGGCACGGTGGAGCATGGAGACAGCCTGGGCAATCGCGGGGCGATGGGCGCCGGGGACGTGCAGTGGATGACCGCCGGCCGGGGCATCCTCCACCAGGAAATGCCCAAGGGGGATGCCGCCGGGCGGATGCACGGCTTTCAGCTCTGGGCCAATCTGCCTTCCGCGCTGAAGATGACCACGCCGCGCTACCAGGACATCCAGGCCAGGGAAATTCCCGAAATCACCGATGATGACGGCACCAGGGTGCGGGTGGTGTGCGGTGAGTTCTGGGGAAAGAAGGGTCCGGTGGATGGGGTGGCCGCCGATCCCCGCTACCTCGATGTCTGGGTTCCCCCCGGGAAGCGGAAGACGCTGCCGGTGGAAACCTGGCGCAACGCCTTCGCCTACGTGTTCGAGGGGAGCGGAACCTTCCGCGACGCATCGGCGCCATCCGGCGTGCTCACCGAGCCGATCGGGGAGGAGGCCGCGCCGGTCCGCGAGACCACCGGAAACCGCTCCCTGGTGCTTTTCGGCGGTGGTGACGAGGTGACGGTGCGCGCCGGTGAAGAAGGCATGCGTTTCCTCCTGGTTTCCGGGAGGCCGATCGAGGAGCCGGTCGCGTGGTACGGGCCGATCGTCATGAACACCCAGGACGAGCTCCGCCGCGCGGTCCAGGATCTGAATGAAGGTACATTCATCACGTGATGCGCCCGATTGTCTTACCGACGGTTCTCACCGCCGCGACGCTGCTCTTCGGAGCCGCCGGTGCGGATGACATTGCCCTCAACGACAACCTGATACCCGCCGGGCACCTGTCGAAGGGAGCCCTGACGGTCGCTCTCGAGATCCGGGAGGGTGACTGGCACCTGCTCGGACCCGGCAAGGCCCCCGGACGAGTGCTCGCCTTCGCCGAAACCGGGCACCCGCTCCAGATCCCCGGGCCCATGATTCGGGTGCCGAAGGGCACCGTGATTCGTGCGACGGTGACCAACCGGAGCGACATCGCGCTGGTCGTTCGTGGCCTGGCCTCCCGGCGCACGGCGCCGATGGATTCCCTGTTCCTGGCGCCTGGGGCCACCGGCGAGGCCCGTTTCGAGGCGGATGCGGAGGGGACCTACTACTACTGGGCCGGTGCAGCCGGTCGTTCGATGGGCGCGGGGCCGCTGGCCCGGCGGCTGTTCTTTCACGACAGCCAGCTGCGCGGAGCCTTCATCGTCGATCCTCCCGGCACCCGCGGCCCGCCCCGCGACCGGGTGCTGGTGCTGGGAGGGTGGATCGCCGCGCCCGAACCGGCGACCACCGCTCAAGTCGACAATGACATGTTCGTGGTCGTCAACGGGCGGCCCTGGCCCCTGACCGAGCGCCTGACCTACACCGTGGGTGATTCGATTCGCTGGCGGATCATCAACGCCTCCTCGGATATCCATCCGCTGCATCTGCACGGCTTCTACTATCGCGTGGATTCCCGGGGCGACGCCGCCCAGGACACGACCTACTGGCCGGCCCAGCGCCGCATGGTGGTCACCGAGCGGCTCATGCCGGGTACCACCATGTCCATGGTCTGGTCTCCCGACCGGCCCGGCGGCTGGGTGTTCCACTGTCATCTGACCTTCCACCTCGTGGCCAATCCCGGAATCGGGCCGGACCGGCTGTCCGACTCGGCGCGATGGGTCGAGATGAATGCGGGCCATCCCGATCACGACCCGCAGCATCATGTCGAGCGCGCGATGGGCGGCCTGATGATGGGGATACGGGTCAAACCTGCACCGGGCTGGACGGCTCCGGCCGACGTCCCGCGGCGCACGCTCCGGCTCCTGGTGCAGAGTGACTCGACCGCGGCGGACTCCGGCCGGCGCTTCGCCTACGTCCTGCAGGAGGGAAGCGAACCCCGCCGCGACTCGGTGCCGCCGGCCGGGGCGACCCTGGTGCTGCACCAGGGAGAGCCCACCCGGATCTGGGTCGTCAATCGCACCGGGGAGCCGACCGCGATACACTGGCACGGGATCGAGCTGGAGAGCCCGTATGACGGCGTCGTGGGTGTGGGAGGATACGACGGGAGTCCAACCCCGACCATCATGCCGGAGGATTCATTCGAAGTGCGAATGACTCCGCCTCGCAGCGGCACCTTCATGTACCACACCCACGTCAACGACCTCCGCCAGCTTCGTGGCGGCCTCTGGGCACCACTCCTGGTTCTGCCTCCCGGTACGACGCCGGACCCGACCCACGACTTTGCCTTCATTTTCGGCGAAGGCCGCCGCGGCGGCGTGCTGCCACTCCGATTGCAGGCCCTCCGTCCCATCCCGCTGCACGCCGGCGACCGATACCGCGTCCGGCTGATGAATGTCTCGGCCAGCGGTCCAAGCCTGGTCTACGTACTCGCCGGCGAGGGACCGGCGCCCCTGTGGACGCCACTCGCACGCGACGGGTTCGACCTCCCCGTGTGGCAACGGGGAGTCCGTCGCGCCGAGGAACAGATCACCATTGGGGAAACGATGGACTTCGAGTTCACTGCCCCGGCGGGCGGCGCCTTCGGTTTGGAGGTCCGGACGGCAGCCGGCGTGCTGGTGGTTCGTCAGCCGTTCACGATCGCGCCGCGCTGATCGGTGAGCCGCCGGTTCCGGAAGGGATAGATCAGCAGCATGCCGGCGATGAACCCGCCGACATGCGCGAAGAATGCCGTCCCGCCCATCTCGTTGGCGAGCCCGCCACCCACCAGCTGGAGCAGGAACCAGTAGCCCAGCATCAGGTAGGCGGGGACGGTGATCCGGGTGATGAAGAATCCCAGGAAGACCAGCATGTGCACCCGCACTCGAGGATAGAGCACCACGTACGCGCCCATGACGCCGCTGATGGCCCCGGAGGCGCCGACCATCGGTACCCCGCTCGTCGGGCTGATGAAAGACTGGGTCAGGCCCGCCGCGATGCCGCACACCAGGTAGAAGATCACGAAGCGAATCCGGCCGGTGGAGTCTTCGATGTTGTTCCCGAAGATCCAGAAGAACCACATGTTGCCGATGAGATGCAGCCACCCGCCATGCATGAACATCGAGGTGAATACCGTCGCCCACGGGGCGAAATGGCCGAGCTGGCAGTACGCGTCCTCGCCCAGCCGAATCCGGGCGCCCGCGTGGAGCGCTCCGAGCAGGTGGCCCGGCACCAGGCCGAGCTTGCAGACCGATTCCGAGAGCTGGGGCTCACGGCCCGCCCCCTGGACCAGGAGCCAGGCGGCGATGTTCAGGGCCATGATCGCGATCGTGACGATCGGCGTGCGGAGAGTAGGGTTTTCGTCCTTGATGGGGAACATATCTAGGAGGCCAAGACGCTAGGACGCTAAGAGGCTAGGTGACATCTCGGTAAGGTATGGCCCTCGGAGTCCGGTCGTCAAAGTCCTGCCTGAAACGTTCCAAGGTCCGTGTGCGTCGGTACATTGTTGGCCGTACGAAGCCGCCTCCTAGCCGTCTTAGCGTCCTGGCGTCATAGCGTCATAGCCTCCTCGCAGGGAGTCCACTCATGCGCCGTAACCTCCTGTTCCTGCTCGCCATCCCGGCCACCCTCGCGGCTCAGCAGCCGGCGGGCCAGCCTGCCGCGGCGCCCCCGCCTGCCCGTCCAGCGGGCGGCTACCGCCCCTTTGCCGAGCTGACCAAGGATGCCACGGTCCGGACCGGGTTCCTCGACACCTACCAGAAGGAAGACAAGCTCTATCTGGCCATTCCCCGAGACCGACTGGGGAAGGACTTCCTGATGGAGATGAAGATCGCCCAGGGCATCGGCGCCAACGGACTCTTCGGCGGCACGAT
>DASYPZ010000132.1:0-12074 GCA_036006105.1 Gemmatimonadales bacterium
CCGAGGAGCACTGACCGTCGACGTCGTAGTCTCCGTGTACCAGGATGAGCTCTCCCCGCGCGACCGCCGCCGCGATGGCCTCGACGGCCTGCGTCATCCCCTTGAGTGAGTACGGATCTCCCAGCCGATCGAGGGCCGGGCGGAGAAACGCGCGAGCGTCATCCACTCGGGTATAGCCCCGCTGCAGCAACAACGCCGCCAGCGGTTCCGGCACGCCAAGCTCCGTCGCGAGAGCGCGGACCGTCCCCTCCTGCGGGGCGGGCTCCAGGACCCAGCGCGACAGCGGTGCCGTCATCACACGCCTTCGGCCGGGTAGAGAATCACGCCACAGCCTTCACAGGAGTCGATATGGGTGCCGGCGCGAATCTGACTCCGGCGATTGCGGGGCACCGCGGTGTGGCAGGCGCCGCAGGCATCGCCCCGGAGCGGCACCACCACGGTCGTAGTGCGCGAGGTCCAGAGCCGGTCGTAGCGCATCCGGAGGGACCGCTCGACGGTGGCGGCGCTGGCATCCCGCGCCTGGCGCGCCTCCTCGCGCTCCAGCTCGACCTCGGCCTTCCCCTCGTCGAGCCGGGCCCGCTCCCCGCCCTGGTCGCTTTCCAGGGCCTGCAACCGCACTTCGGCCTCGGTGACCGCGGCCTCCTGCTGCTGGGTGGTCTCCGCCGCCTTCACCCAGTCGCTCTCCTGACGGGCCAGGGTCTGGCGGGCGGCATCGAGCTCGGTCATCAGCGCCTGGACCTCGCGCGCCGTCTTGACCTGCTCGATGCGGGTGCGGCGCTTTTCCTGCAGCGTGCGCTGGGATTCGATCACCTTCTCGAGCTCTTCGCGCTTGGTGATTCCGTCGGCCAGACGCTTCCGGGCCGCGTCCACGTCGGCGCGGGCCCGGTCCAGGGCCGCGTCCAGCCCGGCGATTTCGTCCGCGATCCCCTTGAGGCGGACGTCGGTGGCCAGCAGGATCAGGTCCTTGGCCTGGAGGTCGAGCAGCTTTTCCAAATCGGGATGCATTGACACCTCAAGGATGCTGGGTGTGATCGGGGCCGGGGCGACCTTGGGCGCCGCGGCGCGCTTTTTCGGCTTGGTTTCGGAAGACAATGCGAGCCCTCTCTTCTGGAGAAAACTGTTTCAGCTGGGATTGCCGTTCGGCGACCGCCGAGACCGGCGCGAGAGTGCGGGACAGCACGCGGGATCGGAGCCCGGTGAGGGCCCCGACGTATTCGTCATCGAAATTCATTTCCGCCGCCACGGCGTCGGCGGCCTGGGTGAGCAAACGCTGCAGGGATTCGCGGGCCCGTTCGGACAGGCGCTCGGCGGCTGCCCCGGGACCCGCCGCCGCGGGCAGCGCGAGCAGGGCCTCGAAGATTTCCCGGTATGCCGGTACTTCGAACGTCGCGGGCGGGATCTCCACCCGGGCCCGGTCCAGCCACGCCGACGACGCCAGCAGGGTGCGCAGCAGCTGTTCCTCGAGCGCGGCGCCGGGCACCCGGGGCCGTGCCGCCGGCCGCGGCTCGCGACGGCCCGCCTCCCGGGGCTCCGGTGGAGGCGGGGTCGGGCGGGGTTCGGGGCGGCTGTTGAGCTCCTGCTCCAGCACGGCGCGGGTGACGCCGGTCCGCTCCGAGATCCGCTGCAGATACAGGTCCCGCGCGATCGGATCGGCCGCGGCCCGCGCAGTGGGCAGGAGCTTGTCCAGCGCCTCGCGGCGATGCTCGAGGCCTTCGAACCAGCCCTTCCGCTCCAGCAGCTGGATCTTGCGGTCCAGGACATCGACCGAATCCTTGAGGATCGGCGCCAGCGCCGCCGCACCGCCCCGGCGCACCAGCGTGTCGGGATCCTCGCCGTCCGGCATGGTGGCCACCTTGACCCGCATCTTGTGCCGGAGAAATTCCTCGGCGGCGCGGAAGGTGGCGCGCAACCCCGGTCCATCGCTGTCGTAGAGCAGGGTCACCGCGGGAGCAAAGCGCCGCAGCAGCGCGGCCTGGTCGGGGGTGAGGCCGGTCCCCTGCGGCGCCACGACGTGATCGACGCCCGCCATGACCAGGCGCAGCACGTCGAAGTAGCCCTCCACCAGGATCGCGGATTCCTCGCGGCGGATGGCCTGCTTGGCGTGGTGGAGATTGTACAGCATCGAGCCCTTGTGGAAGATCGGGCTCTCCGGCGAGTTGAGGTACTTCGGCTCCCCCGGTCCCAGGATCCGGCCGCCGAATCCCACCACCCTGCCCCGCAGGTCGTGAATCGGAAACAGCAGGCGGTCCCGGAAGCGGGGATAGACGGTGCCGTCGTCGCGACGGACCATGAGGCCGGCCTCGAGCAGCACTTTCTCTTCGATGCCGAGCTGCTTCATGGCCTCGGTGAACGCCTTGCCGCGCGGCGCGTACCCCAGGCCCTGTTCCCCGGCCACTTCGGGGGGAATCTCCCGATCGGTCAGGTAGGCGCGAGCCGGGGCGGCCTCCGCGTCTTCCCGAAGCCGGGCGGCAAACCATTCCTGCGCGACCGCCGCCACCGTGAAGAGCGGCTCCCGCGGATCGGGGCCCTCGCGGTTGCCGCGCTCCGGCACCACGATACCCACGCGCCGGGCGATCTCCCGCACCGCGGTGGGGTAGTCCATGCCCTGTTTCTTCATCAGGTAGGTGAAGACGTCGCCGGCCTCGTGGCAGACGTAGCAGTAGTACATCCCCTTCTTCGGAATCACGGCGAAATTCCGGTGGGTCCCGCCATGGAACGGGCAGCACCCCCGATAGTCGGAGCCGGTGCGCTTGAGCTGGACCGCTTCGCCGATGATCTCGATCAGATCCGCGCTCTCGCGGATCTGCTCGATCAGCTCGTCGGGGATCATGCTCACGAGCCGAACTCCGCGATGGTGACGCCGGTGCCGCCCTGATTGCGCGGCGCGAATTCGAATTTCCGCACCCGCCGGTCCGCGGCCAGAACCCGGCGCACCGTCTCCCGCACCACGCCGGTCCCCATGCCGTGGATGATCCGGAGAGAGGGGTGGTCCGCCAGGATCGCGGCGTCGAGCGCGGCGATCGTCACGGATTCGGCCTCGTCGCCGCGGAGGCCGCGGAGGTCGATTTCGCTGGGACTGTCGGCATCGAGGGCGGTAGGGCGGGAGGGCGGGAGGGCGGTAGTCTTCGCGTCCCCTCCGGGTGCCGGCGTGAGTCCTTCGGCTGCAACCACCATTCGCATCGCGCCGGCCATCACCACTGCCTTGCCATCGGCGCGCAGCTCCAGCAGCTCGCCGGCGCCGCCGCTTCCCAGCCTAACCCGTTGTCCCACCCGCAGCGCGCCTCCGCCGGAGGGCACGGCATCCTCCGCGCCGATCGCATCGATGGCCTGGCCTTCGACCTTGATCGCCTCTTCGAGGGAGCGGCGGGCGTCGCGCGCGGTCTGGTCGTCGGCGGCCGCCGAGGCGGCGCGGAGCGCTGCTTCGACCTTTTCTCGGGCTTCCAGCAGAAACCGGCGCGCCTCCCCGCGGGCCTTCCGTTCCGCGTCCTTCTCGAGCGCGCGCAGGGTCGCCTCGCGGGCGCGCTGTCCTTCCGCTTCCGCCCCGAGCCGGGCCTGCTCGCGTTCGGCATCGGCCAGGCGGTCGGTGAGGATCACCTGGTCGGCGGCGAGCCGGCGTTCCCGCGATTCGGCGGCTTCCAGCAATGCATCGAGGGAGCGCTCGGCGTCGGACACCCGGCTCTCGGCATCCGCCAGCACATGGGCGGGAATCCCCAGGCGGCGCGCGATGGCCAGTCCGTAGGAGCGGCCCGGCATGCCCTTCTGGAAGCGGTAGGTCGGCGCCAGCTCCTGGGCATCGAACTGGAGCGAGCCGTTGACGATGCCCTCGGTCTGGGCCGCCAGCGCCTTGAGCGCGCCGAGGTGGGTGGTGGCGATGGTGCGTGCCCCGCGGCGAGTCAGCTCACGCAGGGCCGCGGCGGCGAGCGCGGCGCCTTCGGCGGGGTCGGTGCCGCTCCCGATTTCGTCGATCAGAATCAGGGTCGCCCCATCGGCCGCCTCGAGCACCCCGCGCAGCGTCGCAAGATGGGCACTGAAGGTCGAGAGATCGGCGGCGATCGACTGATGGTCGCCGATGTCGGCGGCAAAGCGCCAGAATACCGGCAGCGCGCTCCCCGCCGAGAGCGGCGGTGCGATACCGCTCTGCACCAGCGCGGCGGCGAGTCCCACCGTCTTGAGCAACACGGTCTTCCCGCCGGTGTTGGGGCCGCTGATGAGAAGGGTGCGTTCCACTTCCGAGAGCGACAGGTCGAAGGGCACCACCGGCACCCCGCGGCCCAGCAGCAGAGGATGCCGCGCGCCCTTGAGATCGAGGCCGAGGCCGGCCTCGCGAATCCGGGGGACCACCGCCTGCACCGAGCGGGCGTAGCGGGACCGCGCGAGCAGGTCGTCGAGCGCCACGCACATCTCATGGGCGTCCCGCAACAGCTCGGTGTGGGGACGAAGCCGGTCGGTGAGGTCCCGCATCACCCGGAGCGCCTCGCGGTCGGCGTCGGCCACCGCGCCGCGCAGCGCGTTGCCCAGCTCGATGGCGGCGGTGGGCTCCACGAAGAGGGTGCCGGCGCTGGCGGATTCGTCATGGACGATGCCGTCGGGACGGCTCCGGGAGTCGCGCCGGACCGGGATCACATAGCGACCGTTCCGCACCGTCACGCCGGCGCTCGAGGCGCCATCGGCGTGCCGGAGCAGCGATTCGAGCTTCTTGACCAGCCGCTCCCTGGCGGCGTGGACCTCGCGGCGGGCCCGCAGCAGCTCGGGACTGGCGCTGTCGAGCAGCTCGCCCTCGTCGTCCACCGAGAGATCGAGCTTGCGCTCGAGCGCGGGCTCCGGGACCGGCGCGCGCAGCATGGCGGTGCGCGGCGCGCTGCCTTCGATGCGCTGCAGCTCCGCCGCGGCCACGCGGGCCACCGCGAGGGTCCGGCGGACCGCGGCCAGCTCCGGCCCCTCGAGCACGCTGCCGTCGAGGCGGAGCCGGCCTAACACGCCCTGCAGCGGCGGGACCGGCCCCACGTCGATCCCGCCGCCTTCCTCGAACAGTCCGAGCAGCTCCGCCACCGGAGCCAGCTCCCCCGCGATCCAGGTGGCATCGTCCACCGGGCGACGGGCCCGGACCCGATCCGCCCCGAGCGGCCCGGCGGCGTATCCGGCCACCAGCTCGAGGGCGCTGCCGAACTCCAGGACGGCGAGTGCCGCGGCGGAGGCCTCCGGGGGTAATGGGAACGGGGTGCCGGCGCTCCGTTGCGCCGACACCCCGTTGGATTCTGCGACTGCATCAGGGGACATCATCCCGGCTGATGGACTTTCCCTTGCGGCTCAATCACTGCGACCCCTCCCCTACCGGTACACGACCTAAGTACTTGACGTGATGCAACATAGCCAGGGCAATTCCGACGGGCAAGTGGCCTCATCCCGGGGGCCACTTCATGCCCCGGCCACCCAGCAGATGCACGTGGAGATGCCCCACCGATTGGCCGCCGTCCGGGCCGGTGTTCATCACCAGACGGTAGCCGGTGTCACGCAATCCGAGCTGGCTCGCCACCTGGACCGCAAGCCGGACGGTGCGTCCCACGATGCGCTCGCCGTCGTCGGTATCGGTGCCGGCCGCATTGGTGATGTGGGTGGTCGGCACCACCAGGACGTGCACCGGCGCCTGAGGACTCAGGTCGTGGAACGCGACCGCATCGGCGGTGCGGGCGACTTCGCGCGCGGGAATGTCTCCCGAGACGATCCGGCAGAAGATGCAATCACTCATGCGGCCTCCGGGGGCGCTGGCTGGCTACCACCGCCGCGGCGGCGAGCGCCGCGGTTTCGAAACGGAGCAGGTCCGGCGCGAGCCGGACCCGGCGAAACTCGGCCTGCAGGAACACTTCCCGCTCGGCGGGCACCAGGCCGCCTTCGGGGCCCACTACGACCACCAGGGGCACGTCGGGCGGCAGTTGCGGTGGAGGCTCGCCGGTCGCATCGGCGAGCCAGCGATACTCCGGCTCCCCCTGGGTGCCGGCGAATTTCACATCGACCGGGGCGATGACCATCGGCTCCCAGGCCGCCCCGGACTGCTTGATCGCCTGACGGGCCCGGCGCTGCAAGGCCGCGACGTGGCTGTCCCGGATTCCCGCCGCGACGCTCCGGGTCCGCTCGGTCTTGAGCGGCGCAAGAACCGTCACACCCAGCTCCGCGGCCTTTTCCGCCAGCCAGCCAAACCGCTCCTTGTCGCCGGCACCGACGATCAGCATGAACCCCGGAGGCATCGGGACCTCGCGGACCTCGCCGATTTCCACGCCGAGCTCACTGCCGAGCTTGACCAGGCGGCCGGTCCCGACCAGGCCCGCTCCATCCAGCAGGCGCACCCGCTCGCCGGCCGAGGCCCGGCGCACCCGCAGATGATGCCGTTCCTCCTCATCGAGGGGAACCGTCGAATTCGGCACCATGGACTCGGGAGCAAGGAGGCAGGTGTGCATCATCCCGCCGCGCGGGCGGAGACTCCCCACCATTCGCCGTCGGTCGCCTCGTCCACCACCGCGAAGCCGGCGCCGGCGAGTGCGGCGAGGAAGACCGGGCGCTCCGGCCGTTCCATCCCGGAGAAAATGGCAATCCCCCCCGCCGCGAGGGCGTTCCGGATCACCGGCAGCAGGGTCTCATTGACCGTGCGAAGAATGTTCGAGACGATGAGATCGACCGGTGCAAGGAGCGGGGCCAGGGCCGCCGCGTCTCCGGTCAGGCAGGTCACCCGATCCTGAACGCCATTGCGAACCAGATTCGCCGTGGCGATGGGTTCGACTTCGGGATCGAGCTCGATGCCGGTAGCGCGGGCCGCGCCGAGCTTGGCCGCGGCGATGGCAAGAATTCCGCTGCCGCTGCCGAGATCGAGGACGCGATGACCGGGCTCGAGGTATCGGTCGAGCAGCGTGAGGGCGATGCGGGTCGAGCCGTGTTCCCCGGTGCCGAACGCCGTCTCGGGATCCATGATGACGGTGATCGGGCCGGCGTCGCCGGGCACCGCCCAGCTCGGCGTCACGGTGAGGCGACCGATGATGCGGGGCCCGAGGCCGTCCCGCCACTGACGGCTCCAGTCGACATCGGGAAGCGGGCGGGAGATTCCGGCCACCGCGGCGCCGAACGCCAGCTGCAGCTCGCCCAGCAGCGACCCGGCCTCCGCTTCACTCTCGGCGAAGGTCACCAGCATCCCGTCGCCGCGCTCCTCGACCGCCTGCCCGGTGCGGGACACCAGCCACGCGGCCACGGTGTCGCGGGACTCGGGCGGACTCCGCACATCGAGCGCGCACCAGCTCATGCCCCCAGCGCCTCCTTGAGGCGGGACCAGAAGCTGCTGCCTTCCTTGGGAGGCGCGCCCTCGATCTTGGCCAGCTCCTCGAGCAGGCGCCGCTGCTCACTACTCAGGTTTTGCGGAGTCCAGACGTGGACCCGGACGTTGAGATCCCCGGTTCCGCTCTGCCCCAGGCGGGGCAATCCTTTGCCTTTCACGCGCAGGATGGTTCCCGACTGGATGCCGGGAGGAATGGCCAGCCGCTCCTCCCCGCCATAAGGCGTCGGGACCGAGACGGTGATACCCAGCGCCGCTTGTCCGAACGACAGCGGCAGGTCGAGCGAGAGATCATCTCCGTGGCGCTCGAATCGCTCGTCGTTCTTGACCTCAATGGTGATCAGCAGGTCGCCATTGGGCCCGTTCCGCGGTCCGGCGGCGCCTTGCCCGCGCAGGGTGATGTAGTTGTTGCTCGACACGCCGGCCGGGATGTCCACCGGCACGGTCCGCTCGCCCCGAACCCGGCCGTCTCCCCGGCACACTTCGCAGGGGTCGGTGATGACGACGCCTTCGCCGCCGCAGGTGGGACAGGGCGAGACCGACACGAACTGCCCGAAGACACTGCGGGTTGCGCGGCGCACCTCGCCGCTTCCGCCGCAGGTAGTACAGCCGTTCGGGCGTTTGCCCTTGGCGGAGCCATTGCCACCGCAGGCCTCGCACTTGAGCATGGTCTTGAGCTTGACCGTGCGCTTGGTCCCGGTGGCAACCTCCTGCAGCGTGAGCTTCACCGAGACGCGGATGTCCTGGCCGCGGCGGACATCGGCCTGGGGCCGGCCGCCGCCGAAGAGCGACTCGAAGCCACCCATCGAGCCGAAGTCGCGCATGAAGATGTTGAGCGCTTCGGTCAGGTCCACGTGGTGGAATCCGCCCGAGCCTCCCCGGAGCCCGGCTTCGCCATAGCGATCGTAGGCGGCGCGCTTCTGGGGGTCGATCAGGACTTCGTACGCTTCGGCGATTTCCTTGAACCGGGCCTCCGCGTCGGGCGACGGGTTCCGGTCCGGGTGATACTCCATCGCCATCTTGCGATAGGCCCGCTTGATCTCGTCTTCGGTTGCATCGCGATGCACGCTCAGCAGCTGGTAGAAATCGCTCACTCCATCAATCCTTCCACCATGCGGCTGGTATGCTCGACCAGCCCGATGATCTTGTCGTACGGCATCCGGGTCGGCCCCAGCACGCCGATCACGCCCGACAATCCGCCGCTCCGGTAGGACGAGGTCACCAGGGTAAAGTCGCTCAGCTTCGGGTCGGTGTTCTCGGTGCCGATCGTAATGGTGAGTCCTCGGCGGTGGTGGTCTTCGAAGGCCTGGCGCAGCAGGTCCCGCCGCTCGGTGAGATGCAGCAGGTCGCGCATCCTGCCGTTGGAAGCGAACTCCGGCTGGTCCGCGAGCGGTTGCGCGCTCCCCAGCACCACCGCGCCTTCGCCCGCCGAGAGATCGAAGAGATCCTCACCCTGGGCCACGAAGATGTTGATCAGCTCGCCGTTGGGGGAGCCGGTGTCGACATCGCGGAGCCGGGCGGGCAGCGTGCTGCGAATTTCTCCCAGGGGCAAGCCGGCCAGGCGCTCGTTGAGGATTCGGGACACGTGCTCCACTGCCGCCGGGGCGACCGATGCCGGCACCTCGACAAAAATGGTGCGGACCAGACCGCTCTGCAGCGTGAGCACCGCGAGCAGGCGCTCGCTGGAAACCCGGACCAGCTCGACGCGCTCAAGCACCAGACCGTCGAGGGTCGGCGCGATGGCGACGCCGAGTTCCTGCGTCAGCACGCCGAGCACCTGGGCGGCGCTGCGGAGAATCTCGTCGATGGCGTTGCGGGACCCGGGGAGAATCTCACTCTCGAGCTTGGCGCGGGCACTCTCGGAGACCGTCGCGGGACGCATGAGCTGGTTGACGTACAGGCGGTATCCGCGATCCGTGGGGATCCGCCCGCCGGAGGTGTGGGCGTGGAAGAGATATCCCCGGGTTTCCAGCTCACCCATCGTGGTGCGGACGGAGGCCGGAGAAATGCCGAGGCGCGACCGCCGGGCGGCCGCCTGGCTTCCCGCCGGTTGGGCGGTCTCGACGTAGATCTGAATGACTGCCTCGAGGATCCGAAACTGGCGGTCGGTGAGGCCTTCGCCGCTCTGCATAACAGGAAATCTAGCAATGACTTAGGCTTGCCACCAGCGCGTCGAGGCGGAGCCAGCCCTCCGGAGTCAGTACCAGCCTGCCCTGCAAGGACTTCGCCCATCCCTGTCCGATCCAGCGCGGGGGGATTGCGGCCGGTAATCGCGCGAGGGGAAGACCCTCGCTGGTCCGAAGGCCGAGATACAGCTCTTCGAGGCCGACCTGGGCGTCGGTCAGGAGTTCGGACTCGGCCCGGACCGCTCCGCCGGCCTCACTTCGGCGCCGGTATTCCTCCCAGTCCCGCACGTTCCAGACCCGCTCGGCGCCGAATCCGCTGTGGGCGGAGGGACCGAGACCGATGAACGGCGCGCGCAACCAGTAGGCCGAATTGTGCCGGGCACGGTAGCCGGGCCGCCCGGCGTTCGATACTTCATAGTGCTCGAAGCCGGCGGCCGTCAGCCGGTCGTGGGCCAGGAGGTACTCCTCCGCGGCCCGGTCATCCGCGGCCGGGACCGACTCTCCCCTCGCGGTCCATTTGCCGAGCGGTGTATGCGGCTCGACCGTGAGCCCGTAGAGTGACAGGTGCTCCGGCCCGAGCGCCATGACCCGGTCGAGGTCGCTCGACCAATCGCGACTCAGGACCGATGGAATGGCATAGATCAGGTCGAGGGAGATGTTGTCGAAGCCTGCCTGGCGCAGGGTGACCACCGCCGCACCGATTTGATGCGCGTCGTGGGTGCGATGCATCCACGCCAGGACGGCCGGATCGAAGGACTGAGCCCCGAGCGAAATCCGGTTGACGCCGGCGCTGCGCCACGCCGAGGCGCGAGACGGGGTCACATCGTCGGGGTTGGCCTCGAGGGTGACTTCGGCGCCGGTCGAGAGTGGCCGGTCTCTCGCGAAGCCCTGGATCAGCCGTGCGATCGCAGCCGGATCCAGACGGGAGGGGGTGCCTCCGCCAAAGTAGATGGTGTCCAGCGCGGGAGAGGTGGCCCAGGACCAGTGGGTCTGCCAGCCGGCCCATTCGCGCTCGATGGAGCCGACGAATGCTTCCGACGGCGCGTCGCGCCGAACCGCGATGGCGAAATCGCAGTAACTGCAGCGACGGGCGCAAAAGGGGACGTGAACGTAGAGGTGCACCGGGAGGAATATGGGGGGGGAAGCCGGGAGCGGCCTACTTGAACAGCGAAGGCGTAACCAGACGGTACAGTCCTCCCGCCTCCTGGCGGATTCGCCCGCCCAGCTCCAGCACCGACAGCGCGTCCAGTGCGGCCCACACCGGTGCGCCGGTGGCTTCCACCAGCTCTTCGACCCGACGGGGACCCGCCCACAAGGCGTTGACGATCCGACCCTCGACCGGTGCCAGCGCCCCGGGTTCCGCGGAAGCGCTCGGTGTGATGGCGCGAGCCGCTTCGGGGTAATGCGTCAGCAGGTCGGCCAGCTCCAGGAGCGGCGCGGCACCATCCCGGATCAGGCGGTTGGTCCCGGCGGAGACCGGACTGGTGATGGGTCCGGGTACCGCCATCACGTCCCGTCCCTGTTCCAGCGCACAGCCCACCGTCTGCAGCGCGCCCGAGCTGATGGCCGCTTCCACGACGACAGTGACCCGGGCCAGTCCGCTGATCAGCCGGTTTCGGCGGGGAAAGCTGCCGGCGTTCGGGCGCTCGCCGGGGGGAAATTCCGAGAGGAGCAGCCCGCGGTCCGCGACCCGCTGGTAGAGCTCGCGATTGGCGGAGGGATAAATGACGCCGAGCCCGTTGCCCAGGACCCCGACGGTGAGTCCGGTCGCCTCGAGCGCTCCCGCGTGGGCGACCGCATCCAGTCCGCGGGCCATGCCGCTCACGACGGCGAGCCCCGACTGCGCCGCGGCCCGGGCCACGCCGCGACACACCTCCGCGCCATAGGGGGAATGATCCCTGCTCCCGACCACGGCGACGGCGGGCAGCTCCAGCGCGTGCAGGTTTCCCTGGGCGAACAGACAGGTTGGCGGGTCGGGGATATCGAGCAGCTGGGGCGGGAATCCTGGATCCGCGGGCAGCAGGAGGTGTCCGCCGATCTCTTCCAGTGCCGCGATGGCCCGGCGTCCGCTGGCCCGGTGGGCGAGCGTGACGGCGGTCGCGGCGGCGCGATTCATTCCCGATACGGAGCGTAATAACTCGAGCGGCGCCGAGAGGGCGCCGCTGGGAGTGTCGAATCGGTCGAGGAGGGCTTTGAGCCGAACCGCTCCTATTCCGGGCACCAGCGCGAGGGTAACGTACGCCTCGCGCTCCCGGTCATTCGCCGCCGTCATTTCCCTGATCCGCGAATTCATCGACCGGCGCGTGGTCCAATGCCCGGGCGGTGGTCACCAGGTCCCAGAGCGTGGTCTTGAGCGTGTCGAGGCCGATGCGCGCAGCGCTCGACACCGCCACCGTGGTCGCCGCCTTGGGGGCGGAAACCACGGGGAGGGGATCGTCGGCGGGAAGCAGATCCCGCTTCGAAAGCACGACGATGTGCGGCTTGTCATGCAACAGCGGGCTGTAGGAGCCGACCTCGTTGCGAAGCTGCTCATACACCGCCTGGGGATCTTCGCTGTCCACCGGAACCAGGTACGCCAGCACGCGAGTGCGCTCCACATGCTGCAGGAATTTGAGACCGAGCCCCTTCCCTTC
>DASYPZ010000133.1:0-6434 GCA_036006105.1 Gemmatimonadales bacterium
GTGGTCGATCGGGTCTTCGGGGGTCAGAACGCCCAGGAGCTGGTGCTCGCTCCCCAGGTCATGAAGGATGGGTTGTCGTCCGAAGGACCGTCGACCTCGATTACCGAATTGCCGCCCCGACTCGAGCTCACGATTCGCACCGCGATCATCCTGCTGGCCACGCTGGTCCTGATGCTACCGGTTTCCTGGGTCTACATGTCGACCCGCCCCAGCAAGACCCATAACCAATCCGTCGCGCAGACCCTGCTCTTTCTCCCGCTGGTGGTCGCGGGGATCGTGCTCATCGTGCAGAACAGCCTCGCCCTGGCGTTCAGCTTGGCCGGTGTGGTGGCGGCGGTGCGGTACCGCACGACGCTCCGGGATTCCCGGGACGTGGTCTTCGTGTTTCTGGCCATCGCGGTCGGGTTTGCGGCCGGCGTCGAGACCCTCATCGTCGCGGCGCTGGTCTCGGTCATCTTCAATTTCCTGCTGATCCTGACCTGGCGGTACGATTTCGGCCGCAACGTGCTGGAGCCGAGCCCCGCGGCGCAGTGGAGCGAGCCGCTGGCGCAGCTGGCCGATGCGGGGTCCAACGGGAAGATCCCCGACCGGGATCTGGTGCTCATGCTGGACCAGAAGCAGGCCCAGGCGCTGGCGCAGCGATTCGACCGGGTGCGCAAGATCCTCGGACCCCAGAAAAAGAAGGCCCGCTACAACGCCATTCTGTCGATCACCACCGACAAACTGCCCGAGGCCCAGGAGAAGATCGCCGAGGTACTGGACGAGATGGTGGGGCGCTGGCGGCTCGATGAAGTCGTCACCAACAACAGCAAGCCCTCGGAGCTCTATTATCTGGTGAAGCTCCGCAAGTCCACCACCCGGGACGAGTTGCTGACCGCGGTTCGCGCCCACGCGAAGGATTCCATTCAGGGTGCCGACGCAGAGCTGGACGCCACCTTCGTCGAAGCGGCCGAAGCGGCCGAAAAGTGATGCGGGGTCGGGCAGCCGGCGGATGGCTCCTGGTCGCGCTTGCCGCGGCGGGGTGCGGCGCGGCCGGGGCCGGTCGCCGGCTCGTGGTGGCCGACAGCGCCCGGATCAATGCGCGCGCCACTCGTCTCGCGGCCACACTCGCGCGGCCGGATTCGGGCAAGGATCGGGAGCGGCCGCTGGCCTTGTGGGTGGTTCCGGTGGGACTCTCCGAGATTTCCGGGCTCGCCCTGACGGCGGACCAGCGGCTGCTCGCCCATGACGACGAGCGGGGCGCGGTCTCCGAGATCGACTATCGCCGCGGGGTGGTGACCAAGCAGTTCCTGCTCGGCAAGCCCCATACCGTCCACGCCGATTTCGAAGGCATCACCGTCGCCGGCGACAAGATCTTCCTCCTGGCCAGCAACGGGATCCTCTACGAATTCAAGGAAGGCGGGACCGGCGAGCGGGTCGACTATACCGTGCACGACACGCATCTCGGCAAGGAATGCGAATTCGAGGGGGTGGCCTTCGACCCCGCCATCGGCTCCCTGCTGCTCGCCTGCAAGCACGTCTTCTCGAAAGCGCTCCAGAATTTTCTGGTGATCTACCGCTGGAAGCTGGAGCCGGGGGACAGCGGCCAGCTCTCGCAGCTGACGGTGCCCCTGGATCAGGCGACCGGCTCCAACGGCTGGAAGGCGATTCATCCGTCCGATATCACCATCGATCCCCTGAACGGGAACTACGTGATCATCGCCTCGCAGCAGAAGGCGCTGATCGAGATCACTCCCGCGGGCGTCGTCCTCCTGTCCCGCCCCCTTCCCGGGGATCACGACATGGCCGAAGGCGTGGCGATCACCCGGGACAGTATCCTGATCATCAGCGACGAATCCGCCAAACGCCCCGCCGTCGTCACCCTGTATCGGTGGCCGCTTTGATCGGGCTCGGCTTGCCGAGCTTCCGTGTCGACCGGCTGGCGCTCTCGGCCGTTCTACTGATCCTCCTGGTCCGATCCGGGAGCGCGCAGGCAGGACCACGGATCGCCAGCCACGATTCGGTCTCCCTCGCCGCCGGGCTCCGGTACAAGGGAAGCCGGCTGCACCGTTTTCTGATGGGTGCCACCTACCGGGATCTCTGGGCCACCCCCATCAAGGTGCCGGTGCTCGACCTGCGACGATCCGCCGGCGGCCTGCGCCCGCTCAAGAAGGGCGGCGGGAATCAGACCAAGTCACTGCGGTTCGCGGCCGGGGACGGGAACGAATACGTCTTCCGGCTGGTCGACAAGGACAATGTCACGGTTGCCGAAGGGTTCGAGCACACCATTGTCGAAGGGATCACCCGAAGCCAGGTCAGCGCGCAGCATCCGGCGGCGGCGGAGGTGGCGGCGCCCCTGCTGCAAGCGGCGGGGGTACTGCATGTGACCCCGGTGCTGGTCGCGATGCCCGACGACGCGCTGCTGGGGGAGTTCCGCAAGGAATTCGCCGGCACGCTCGGCATGATCGAGCTGTATCCGGTCAAGCCGGACAGCGGTCCCGGTTTTGCCGGAGCCGCGGCGATCATCGACAGCGACACGCTGCTGCAGCGCCTCGACCGGGATCCGCACGAAGCCATCGACGCCCGCGCCTACCTCAAGGCGCGCTTGATGGACATGTTCCTGAACGACTGGGATCGCCACCCGGGCCAGTGGAAGTGGGCGCGCTTCGACTCCAGCCGCTCCAAGGCGTGGGAGCCGATTCCCCGCGACCGCGACAAACCCTTCATCGATCACGGCGGACTGGTGAAGCCCACCGCCATTTTCTCGCCGAACGTCATGACCTTCCGGGCCACCTACCCCAACATCCGGGGGCTCACCTGGAACGCGCTGGAGCTGGACCGGCGCCTGCTCGCCGGCCTGGAGAAGCCGGTCTGGGACTCGGTGGCCGCCGACCTGGAGCGCCGGATGAGCAACTCGGTCATCGAACGCGCCACCCAGGCCATGCCGGCCGAATACCGGTACACCGCGCCCGGGCTCGCCACCATTCTCAAGATGCGCCGGGACCGCATCCCCGACATCGCGAACCGGTTCTATCGCGAGCTGGCGGAGGTGGAGGACCTCCACGCCACCGATGCCGCGGAGCACGCGTCCGTGCGGCGACTGGATGACGGGTCGGTCGAGATCGAGCTCCGGGCCGAGGGCCAGGAGCCGTATTTTCGCCGGCGCTTCGACCCCGCCGAAACCGGCGAGATCCGGCTCTATCTCCACGGCGGCGACGATACCGCCCTCGTCACCGGCAGCGCGCAACGGAGTATCCCGGTCTGGATCATCGGCGGAAACGGGAAGAATCACCTGGTCGACTCGTCGACCGTTCACGGACGCCGCCATCCGACCCGGCTGTACGATGCCGGCTCGGTCAGCGGGGTGAGCTACGGCCCCGATTCGACCTGGAACCGGCGGCCCTGGGTCAAGGAGGCCGGGAAGATGGAGGCGCCGTCGCGCGACCGCGGCGACGCATTGGTTCCGGGAATCGCGCTGGGCTCCGAGCGCGACCTGGGGCTGCTTCCCGGGCTGTCGGTCAACAAATATCATTTCGGATTTCGCGAGCGTCCCTACGGAAGCCGGTACGGGCTGGCGGGAGAATACGCTACCAAGTACAAGGGCTATCGGGTCATGGCCGTCGCGGACCTGCGCCGGGAGGCCTCCCGGCTGCACCTGAGCGGCAAGGCCCGGATGTCCGAAATCGAGATCGTCAACTTCCATGGCCTCGGGAATCAGACGCCGGATACCGGGTCCAAGTATTTCTATCAGGTGCGTCAGCGGCTCTGGCAGCTGCATCCCAGCGTGGGCCTGGCGCTGGGCACCCACGGCGACATTTCGCTGGGGCCGGTGGTCTCCTACACCTCCACCGACAGCGTCCCCGGCCGGTTCATCTCGGCCCAGCGCCCGTATGGTTTTGGCGGTTTCGGACAGGCCGGGCTCCAGCTCAATCTGAGCCACAACGGCACCGACCGGGCCCGGAACTCCCGTCGCGGACTCTCGCTCGAGGCCGCGGGCAGCTGGTACCCCGGCATCTGGGATGTGACCACCGGGTTCGGGACCCTTGCCGCGGCGGCGTCGACCTACTTTACTCTGCCGGTCCCGGTGCACCCGAAGCTGGTGCTCCGGGGCGCGGGCCGGAAGGTGTTCGGCGACTTTCCCTTTCAGGAATCGGCGTTCATCGGGGGACGGATGGCGGTCCGCAGCCTCGACCCCCAGCGCTATGCCGGGGACGCCGCCGTGAACGGATCCGCCGAGCTCCAGGTGTCGCTGGCCAGCTTTCCGTTCGTGCTGCCTCTCAATGTCGGCGTCTTCGGGTTCTCGGATGCCGGGCGGGTGTACGTCAAAGGCAAGTCGCCCGGCGGGTGGCACACCGCGACGGGCGTCGGCTTCTGGCTCGGGATCCTGAACTCCGCCACTTCGGTGAGCGTCGAGATCGGCGGGGGCCAGGGCTTGAACGGGGCGCGGCTTCGCACCGGGATGATATTCTAGATCTGGATTCCTGATCGACATCGGCAGGCACTTCTCTCCACGACGGGGTACCCGGAGTGCGGCGTTCTCTTTTCCAGATGTCTCTTGCCCTTCTGCTGGCCGTTCTCGCCTGCAAGCCGCCGGTTCGGACCACCCCGCCCCCGGCCGACGCGCCGGCGGAGGCGGTCGCGATCACCGGCGCCTCGGTCATGATCGGCGCCGGGGACATCGCCAGCTGCACCTCCCAGGGCGACGAGGAAACCGCCGCCCTGGTGGACAGCGTGCTCAAGGCCGACAGCGCCGCGATCGTCGAGGACGTGGTCTTCTCGCTGGGTGACAATGCCTATCCCGACGGATCCGACCGGGACTTCGCGCTCTGCTTTACCCCCTCGTGGGGAGACTCCGCCAAGCGGATCATCAAGCGTCTCCGTCCGGCCCCGGGAAACCACGAGCATTACATCTTCGGCGCCTCGCCGTATTACCAGTACTTCGGAAAGAAGGCCGGTGAGCCCCGCAAGGGTTACTACAGCTACAACGTCGGTGAATGGCACGTGGTCGTGCTCAACAGCGAGATCATCGTGAACCCGGTCTTTACCGCGGAGGAGCGCAAGCTCCAGGAAGACTGGCTCAACGACGACCTCAAGCTGAATACCAAGAAGTGCACGCTCGCCTACTGGCATAACCCCCGGTTCAGCTCCGGATGGCACGGAACCGACCGCCTGCTGGCTCCCCTGTGGCAGATGCTCTATGAGAACAACGTGGACCTGGTCCTCAACGGCCACGATCACAATTACGAACGGTTCCTGCCGCTGACGCCGGCGGGCGTGGTCGACTCGGCTCGCGGCATCGTGGAGCTGGTCGCGGGGACCGGCGGCGGCGAGCTCCGGGGTCTGCGCAACCCGGTGGCGCCGAACAGCGCCGCCCGGGTCCAGGGGCACTTCGGGGTCCTGAAGCTGACCCTGGGAAAAGAGGAGTGGCGCTCGGCCTTCCTGTCGGTCAACGGCCGGGTATACGACCCCAGCGGCGGGCGGTGTCACTGAACGCTGCCGGGAGTTATGTTATGGGGCAACCGGTCCTTCCGCCTTCGACCCCAGGTGAGGATCTCGATGGAGTCCAGCCGCTCAACGTCGCCGTCGTGGTTTGCCAAGCACCCCGTCATCCAGATCTTCGCGTACTACATGGCCCTTGCCGTGGGCATCCTGCTGCTCCAGCAGGTCGACCCGAACCTGCAGGGCGTCTTCACCATGGAGCGGTTCCAGGAGGCGATCGCGACCGGCAAGAAGGACCTGCTGGAGAACGCGGCCAGCCTGGTCAACGTCTCCCCGGCCCGGGTGGCCTTCGAGTCGTTCGTGGCCATGCTCGGTGCGGTCCTGCTGATGATTCCGGTGGCCTGGGTGTACATCCTGACCCGCGCCAAGAAGGGCTTCAACCAGTCCACCGTCCAGACCCTGATCTTTCTTCCGATCGTGGTGGCCGGACTGATCATGCTGGTGCGGTCCAGCGTCGCCCTGGCCTTCGGGTTAGGCGGCGTGGTCGGCGCGGTGAGCTTCCGGAACCGACTGGAGGACCCCAAGGACGCGATCTACATCTTCCTCGCCATCGCGGTCGGGCTGGCCTCGGGGGTACAGGTCGCCGCGGCCGCCCTCAGCATCTCGCTCTTCTACAACATCGTGGTGCTGCTGGCCTGGAAGTTCGACTTCGGCCGTATGCCGGCGGCGCTGGAGCACAGTGTCATCCAGAAGCGCCTGGACCGCGTCAAGCAGACAGCGCAGCCCGAGGAATTCCTGAGCCTGGTGGACAAGCAGCTGCTCAAGTCGATGACGCCGGATCAGCTCCAGGCCATCTCCCAGCGGGCGGCGGAGCGGGGCCGGAAGGCCGCCGCGAGCATCGACCAGGGGGACACCGGGATGACCGTCGAGGAGGCGGAGGCGCCCAAGGCCAAATTCGACTCCCTCCTCCGGATCATGATGCAGCCCGACGACGCCGGTCCGATCCGCCAGGCGGT
>DASYPZ010000134.1:0-4217 GCA_036006105.1 Gemmatimonadales bacterium
CCCACCTGGGTCAGCCGTCCCAGCACCGCCTCGACGGTGCGGAATGGATCCAGCGCTCCCAATTCGTGGGGCGGCAGAAAGCGCTCGAACAGCAGCTGGGGGTCCATGTCGCCGGTCCCCGCCACGCCCTGAAGGATCTTGGCCAGCCCGGCAAACAGCAGAAGAATGAGCGGAACGGCGGCGAGGAGCCCGTCGAACGTCAGGGCGCTGGCCAGGAAGGGGATGTTGTTTTCGTCGGCGGCCTGCAGGGTCCGCCACGCGAATCCGCGCAGCGACCGGTGCCACTCACGTTGCCGAGCCTCCCTCAGGCGACCGGCTCCTCATCCTCGGCCAACTCGCGCTGCCGGCGGGCCCGCGCCGCGGCGAGCCGCTTTTCCAGCTCGGCCCGGGCGTTCGGAGGGGGGATTTCCTCTTCTTCCTCCTCGTCGGCTTCATCCTCATCCTCGTCGTCGAGGTCCTCCTCCTCCTCCTCAGCCTCGATGGCTTCCGCTTCCTCGTCGTCGTCTTCCTCCTCGACGTCCTCGGAATCGGCAGCCTCGCGGAACTCGCCGAGCAGATCCTCGGCGGAGCTTCGCAGCCGCGCCAGCCGTCGCGCGAGGAGACGCCGAGTCTTGGTTCCGGGCTCCGGAGCGAAGAGCAACGCGAGACCGGCGCCCAGCGCGCCGCCGATCACCAGCCACCACAGCGGCGAGGACGAGTCGCGCTCCACCAGCACGATTTCCTGTTGATTTCGGCGTGACACGCGAATCTCCTCCTCAGCGGGTGCTCGGTCCCTGGGCCCGTTCCTGAGCCTGCCTCTTGCTCCCTGATACCTACTCACCTGCCTCCGCGTCGTCTACCGCCCGCTCGCCGGCCTGATGCAGCTGAGCCATGGTCAGCGCGGGCGCCTGGATCGATTTCCGGACCTGGCCGGCCGTCCCGCGGATCTTGAGCTGCTCGAAGAGGAAGGTGAACGTCCGTTCGAGATCGGCCGCAATCGCCGCCCTGATTTCGACCGGGAGGGACCAGCACTCCCGCTTGAAGGGGCCGATCGCCTTCTTTCGGGCACGGTAGTAGAACTGCTCATCGGTGTCCTTGGGCTTCCGCTCCGATTGTGCGTTCTGGTCCAGCCATTCCTTCATCCGGCGAGCCAGGTCGGCCGGGAGTTTCGGGTGATCGAAGACGATGTTCTGGAAGTTGGTGGCTAGATGGATCTCGATGGCTCCCACCCGGGGAAAATTTCCGAAGGCATTGGCCGGCAGCGTGCTGGCGCCGTGCTGCACCGCCCCACCCAGATGGTATTGCTTCCGCGCCGCCTCGCTCAGCGCCTCGAGGGCGGCGAGATCCAGCTGCACTGCGGCGATCGAGCCGTCCGGCAGCACGACGCCACCGTGGGACGTCCCGGTCTGCACCGAGATCTTGCTCAGACCCTCCAGCTGTTTTCCCCGGGACGCGAGGGACCGTTGATACCCATCCATGAAGGCCACCAACTCCTCCACGGTGCTGTTCTTCATCCCCACCTCACCGATCTCTCCCCCCACCGAAACGGTGACGCCGCGAGGCTCGATACCCCGAATGAAGGCGGTGATCTCCGCGGCCCGTTCGAAGTTCGTCCGCTGCTGGAGGTCCAGTGTCGGTTGCTCCAGGTCCACCAGAGTCGAGGTATCGACGTCGATATTGAAGAACCCTGCACCGACCTCCTCCGCGATCAATTTCTTGACCTCGGCCACCTCGGCCTCGGGGTCGGCGGCGTACTTCTTGGCGTTGACCTGGCAGTGGTCTCCCTGGATGAACAGCGGGAGGGTGTAGCCCTCGCGAAGGGCGGCGCCGATGATGACCGCCACGTATTCCGCGGGACGCTGGTCGGTATAGGCGATTTCCGACCGGGCGATTTCAAAGATGACGGCCCCGGCGTCCTGGCCCCGAGCGGCCCGGATGGCCGCCCGGGCCGTATCGTAGGCGAGCATCCGGACATTGATGGCCGGGACGGTAAACCCGCCCAACTCACCCCGGCCGGCCGCCAGGTACAGGTCATGAATCGAGGCCGGCCTGACGCCGGTGCTCTGGCCCAGGTCCCAGAGCAGGTTGCGAGCGGCATCACGAACCGTTTCAGCCCCGAACACCGCCTCCCAGACCAGCTGGTCCATGGCGGGACTTTGCAGTGCTGCCGGATCGTTGACCCGGACGCCGGTCGGAGTAACCGTGATTGCCTTCCCGAACAGGTCGGAGGGGTGCTTCTCGGAGGATCCTGTCATTGACCGATTTACCGCCAGATCGGAAGGAGCTAGGTTCAGGGGACGGCCCAATCTAGATTGGCCCCCCAAGAGCGTCAAACAACCATCCGCGAGTGCTTACTTACTCCCTGATTTTCCACATGAGAAGAAGATGTGTACGTCATGTGGATCAACGACTTACACGTTACACTGAATGTTGATATTCAACCTTTCGTCGATGTCATGCTCCAGCCGTTACTTGCGCCTCACCACCGAGGGTTCTTCCCATTTCCACGTGTGGGAAAGTCGACGAATTCACAGGAATGTGGAGGAGCAAATCTCACCCGGAATAGGCCTCCTTCCCCCTTGCAGGTCGTGTGGAAAACATATCGCCCCATGGCTCTCAATAACTTGCATGTGACTACCCACGCGGTGTGAACGTCGTGGACAAGATTTTTCAACAAAAGGCTGCCTCAGGACTGGTCATCGGATGCCGGATTGTTCCGGGTCCGTCGGACTGGAATGCCGTGCTCTGGGAGAATGGTCTGATCCGCCAGGTCGGGCCCTCGACCGAGGTGGCGAAACATGCCAACGGGGCCACCCCGGTCTTCGAGCTGCCCGAAGCCGTCCTGACCGCCGGCTTCATTGATTCCCATACCCACTTTGCCTTGTGGGCGATGAAACGTCGCCAGGTGGAGCTCGCGGGCGCCGAATCCGCCGCCGAGGCCGCACGCCGGATTGCCCGGGCGAGCCCGATTCAAGGCTGGATTCAGGGTCAGGGCTGGGACGCCAACGATTGGCCGTCCCCGCCCTCTCGGAGTGATCTCGACGCCCTGGGCGCCGTCCCGATCTTTCTCGACTCTCTCGACGTTCATGCCGCCTGGGTCAATTCCAGCGCCCTCGCCCGGGCGGGGATCACCCGCCAGACCCCGGATCCCGAGGGCGGCCGCATCGTGAGAGATGCCGCCGGGGAGCCTACCGGGGTGCTGCTCGAGCTCGCGGTGGACCTGGTGCGGCGAGTGCTGCCGGCGCCCGAGCCCGAGTGGCTCCGCCAGTGCCTGCTGGAGGCGCAGCAGGCCGCCCACCAGGCGGGCATCACCGGGATTCAGGACGTAGAGGACCTCGCGGTGCTGGAGGCGTTCCGGAGGCTGGAGCGCGAAGGATTGCTCCGCCTTCGAGTCCTGTTTCATCCCCCCGTGAGCGACCTGCCCCTGCTGGTATCCCGGGGCTTCCGCAGCGGCGAGGGCTCCGAGTGGATCACCTCGGGCGGCATCAAGCTGTTTCTCGACGGAAGCCTGGGGAGCCGGACCGCATGGATGCTGACCCCGTACGAGGGGTCTCGAGACCGCGGCATGCCGCTGGCCAGCCTGGAGACCGCCGGAGCGGCGGTGCGGATGGCGGCACGCCACGGCATTGCTTCCACGGTGCACGCGATTGGCGATGCCGCGGTCAGGCGAGCGCTCGACCTGCTGGAGCCGCTGCCGCGCACCGCCCTGCCCCACCGGATCGAGCACTTCCAATGCGTCGACCCGGCCGATCTCGATCGCGCCGCCGCGGCCGGGATCGTCCTGTCGATGCAGCCGGCTCACCTGCTGGTGGACATTCCGCTGGCCGAGCGGCACTGGGGAAGCCGGGGCCGGGGCGCCTACGCGTTCCGGACCCTGAGCGCGCGCGGGACCACGCTCGCCTTCGGAAGCGACGCGCCGGTGGCGCCGCTCGATCCGCGGCTCGGGGTCTTCGCCGCGATGGACCGGAGGGCGCTGGGCTCGTCGAGGGACACTGCGTGGTACGCTGGGGAGCGGATGCCGTTCGACGCAGTGGTGACCGGCTACACCGCCAATCCGGCGGGCGCCGCGGGATGGGCTCCGCGACTCGGCGTCCTCCAGCCGGGTGCGGCCGCGGACCTGGTGGCGTGGGACGTGGATCCCGCCGTGCACCGGGGTGAGGGCCAGGCCTTTCTCGATGCGCGGGTCCGGCTCACCGTCGTCAACGGAGAGATCGTGCTGCAGACCTAGCGGCTTCCCG
>DASYPZ010000135.1:0-4879 GCA_036006105.1 Gemmatimonadales bacterium
GGCGGTGGTCAACCAGCCCGACGTGCGCCGCACCATGCTGGCCGAGCTGACCGACCGGGTATTCGAAGGCGACGTGGCCGCGCTGGTGAGCCAGCTGCTCTCCACCGGCGAGATGAGTGCCGGTGATCTCGCCCGGGTCAAGGCGCTGATCGCCGATCACGAAGGAAAGGGAGCGCGTCATGCCAAGTCCTGAACTGTCCGGATGGCTGCTGACCTATCTGCTGCACAGCACCCTGCTCCTGGTGGCCGCGTGGATCGTGGCGCCCAGGTTCCGGAGTCACCGGGTTCGGGAGATGCTCTGGAAGACCGCCCTCTTCGGCGGCTTCGTCACCGCCACCGGCCAGAGCCTCCTCCGGGTGAGTCCGCTGGCCGGGCGGATGACCGTACCGACGCGCGCGGCGGCGGCGGTCGAAGGTACTCAGCCGAATTCCGCATTGAGCGACAACAAAAACACAACAAAAGCAGACGCGGATGACGCGGAGGTAACTACGGATGGTGCGGAGAGCTCCGCGACACCAAATATCTCCGCGTCCTCCGCCAATTCCGCGAAATCCGCGTTTGTTCCTGCAGTTTCAAGGGAGACGATGCTGGTGTTATCGTGGGCGATCGGCGCGGCATTCCTGCTCGCGCTGTACCTCGGGCGCCGGATCCACTTTGCCCGGCGCATCGCGGCCCGACGGAACGTGACCGACGGCCCCATGTCGGACATGCTGGACGAGCTCTGCGGCGCCGCCGGGATCGCCCGTCCCATCCGGTTGAGCGCATCGACCCGGCTGCCCAGCCCGGTGGCGCTGGGGGCCAGTGAGATCGCGATTCCCGAGGCGGCGCTCAGCGATCTCGACCCCGGCCAGCAGCGCTCGATGCTCGCGCACGAGCTGGCCCACCTGGACCGCCGGGATCCCTCCTGGCTCACCGCCGCGTCCATCGTCGAGCAGGTGGCATTCATCCAGCCGCTCAACCGACTGGCCCGGCGCCGGATCCAGGAGAGCGCCGAGTATCTCTGCGACGAGTGGGCGGTGCGCCGCACCGGCTCGGGCGTGCTGCTCGCCAAGTGCCTGGCCAAAGTGGCCGAATGGCTGGAAACCTCCCCGCGGTCGCTGCCGGTCTCCGGCATGGCCGAGAACAAATCGCATCTCGTCGCGCGGGTGCACCGTCTGCTCGATGGCGCCCCCTTCCCCAAGGCCCCTGGCCGGAGAACTCTCGTGGCTGCTTCCTTCGCGGTACTCGCCATCACCGTACTCGCCCTGCCCGGTGTTTCGCTGGCCCGGCGTCAGGCCCCGGCTCCCTCCAACACACCGGAGCCGAGGATCGCGCCCGCCGCCCCGGCGAAAGCGCGGGGACTCTTTCCGGTCTTCGCGAGCGCGCGCGCTCCGAGGGCCGGCATTCCGGGATCGGGCCCGCGAGCCGCGCTGGCCCAGGTGGGATGGACCCGCCCCGGCCGAAGCTCCGATGGGAGGCCCGAGCTCCAGAGCGCCGACACCGGGCGCATCGTGGCCGCGTTGATGAGCGTGCTCAAGGATCCCGATGTCGAAGTCCGCCGCGCCGCGATCCGCTCGCTCACCAACTTCGAGGACCCGTCCACCGCGCCGGCCCTGCGTGAGGCGCTCCGCGACAGCGACGCCGAAATCCGCGAGGCCGCGATCGAGGGGCTGGCCAATCTCCACGACGCCGCCTCCGGGGACGCGATCGCCGCGCTCATCAAGGATGCCAACAAGGACGTCCGCGCCCGGGCGGTCGAGGCCATCACCGAGCTCGAGCTCAAGACGTCGCCCGCGGGACTGCTGGATGCGCTGCACGACAGCGACCCCGACGTCCGCCAGCACGCCGCCGAGGCGGTGGCCCACTTCGGCGACGTCCGCGCGGTGCCGGCGCTCAAGCTGCTGCTCGATGATCCCAATGGCGACGTGCGGGAGTCGGCGGTCGAGGCCCTGGGCGAGATCCGGAACCAGGAGGCCATCGAGGCGCTGATCGTGGCGCTCAAGGCCAAGGATCCCAAGGTGCGCCAGGCCGCGGCCGACGCGCTGGGCAAGCGGGGATAAGGAGTCTCCCATGAAAACGTCTTCTGCGCTGCTGGTCGCGACCCTGACCCTCACCGGGGTCGCCTCCGGCCTCGCGATCGTGGGTGGACGACCGGTGATTGCCGGGGGCATGCGTCACGAGCACCGTCACCCCGGTCCCGATAGCGCCCGGGTCGAGAGTTTCCTCGGCGCCCTTCGCGCCACCGACCCGATGATCTGCGAGATGATCACCGATCAGCTCGGCAACTTCTGGTCGTCGTCGGGTGACGAAGGTATCGGGCTGCTGGAGGGCAGTAACCGGAGCTGGGAAGAGAGCCGCGATTCACTCGCGAGCGCGGTCAGCGATCCCGCCGCGCAGCGCCGGGTGCTCGCGGCCATGGACGACGGGAACGCGTGCATTCGCAGGGCCGCGGCCAAGATGGCCGGGCGCAGCACGCCCGAGCTGTCGAATGCGCTGCGCAGCGCGCTCAAGTCCGGCTCGCCCCGGATTCGCGAGGCCGCGGCATTGGCCATGGGCCACGCCGAGGAAAAGGAATTCAAGGACGACCTCGACCGCGCCACCCGCGACGACAACCCGAGCGTCGTGGCAATGGCCACCTGGGCCCTGGGTGAGCTGGAGATGAAGGAGACCGGGCCTCGGCTGATGGAGCTGGTCGCCTCGCGGGAGCCGCGGATTCGCCGCGCCGCGGCCTGGAGCCTGGGCAAGATCGAGGACGTGCGCGGGGTCCCGGCGCTGATTCCCTTGCTCCGGGATTCCGATGTCGGCACCAGGATCGTGGCGGCGGAGGCGCTGGGCGAAATCGAGAACATCGCCGCCGCCGACCCGCTGGCCCGGGCGCTCACCGATACCGACCCGCGGGTGCGCTACGCGGCGGCGGAATCCCTGGGCGAGCTCGATGGGCTCGAGGCTGCTCCCCAGGGGCTGATCGACGCGCTCGGCTCCGACGACCTGTATCTCCGGCGCAAGGCGGCCGAGGCGCTGGCGGAGATTCACGATGTCAAATCGGTGGCCGCGCTGGGCCGGGCCATGAACGATCAGGATCTCGAGACCCGCCGCGCGGTGGTGCACGCCCTGGCGGAAATCGAGAATGATGCCACGGTGCCGTTCCTGCTCCGGGCCATCAAGGACTCGGATCCCGAGATCCGGAAGACGGCCGCCGAGGCGCTGGGAGACCGCAAGGAGAACTGAGCCCGTCGGCCAGGAGTATCTTTCCGCCATGACACCGGCCCTGGAGGGTTGATCATGGCGACTCGGCGAATCGGCGTGGTGGGAGGGGTCGGACCGGCGGCGACCATCCTGTACTATCGGCTGCTGATCGACGGGGCCATGGCGCGCAGCGACGGGCGCGAGCTGCCCGAAGTCGTGATCGACAGCCTCAACCTCCACGAGATCGAAGGTTACCTCGGCCGCCAGGACCTGGACAGTCTGGAGGGTCGTCTGGTGCGGTCGGTCACCGGTCTCGGGGACGCCGGCTGCGACAGCGTCGTGATTGCCTGTAACGCGATGCACCTGGCCTACGACCGGGTCGCGGCCCGGGTGACGGTGCCGATGGTCAACCTGATCGACGCGGTGCTCGACGCGACGGTGCGCGGCGGTTATCGAACCGTGGGGCTGCTGGCGTCGACCTTCGTCGTGAAGAGCGGCATGTACCGGGATCCGCTCGAGGCGAGAGGCATCCAGTGCCTGTCGCCGGGGGAGGCGGAACAGGACTGGGTCATGAAAGTGATCCTGGGAGACCTCCAGAAGCCGGTGGTTCCGGCGACCACCGTGATGAGGCTGCTCCAGGATGTCGACGACCTGAAGGGCCGGGGCGCGGAAGCCATCATCCTCGGGTGTACCGATCTCCCGGTGGCCATCACCCCGGCGAACAGTCCGCTCCCGGTGCTCGACACCGCGCAGATTCACGTCGATGCCGTACTCGACCGGGTACTGGAGACTTCGGGCCGGCCGGGAGACCACAAGGAGAACTGAGGTTATTATCTACGGCATTCCGCCTCCTTCCAGGAATGCCATGCGCCGTTACCTCTCTGCCACTGGGAGCTGGGGACTCGTCCTGATCCTCGGCGCCTGTTCCCCTTCCAAAACCGTTGCGCCACCCAGTCCGAAGCCCGCGCCCACACCGGCGGGCTCGCCCGGCGTGACCATGCTGCCGGCCCAGGTTGATACCGCCAGCGAGGCCGCGATCCGGACCCTGGTCGGCCGGCTGGACCTCACGCTCTACAAGGAAAACATCCGGGGGCTGACCAAGTTCGGGGATCGCCGCCAGGGCACCGACCGGAACCGCGCGGCGGTGGACTGGATCGAGGCCCAGCTCAAGAGCTATGGCTGCACCAACACCGAGCGGATTCACTACGAGTACAACCCGGCACCGCCGGTTCGGGCCGACAGTGCCACGCGCGCGGCGGCGCTGGCGCGCATCGCGGCCGGCCAGGCCCAGGGCGGCGGGCGCATGCGCGGCATCCGTACTCGCACCGGCGTCAACACCGATTCGCTCCGCCAACCCGATCCCGCCATCCGCGCCATCGATGCCCAGCCCACCACGCCGGGCCCCCGTGAGGAGGTCTACTGCACCAAGGTGGGGACCACCCATCCCGAGGAGATGTACATCGTGGGGGCGCACATGGACGGCCACGGCTGGAACGAGGCCGCCAACGACGATGGGTCCGGCACCGCGCTGGTGATGCAGCTCGCGCGGGTCTTCAGCATGCCGGGCGTGACCACCGAACGCTCCATCCGTTTTGTCCTGTGGAACAACGAAGAGACCGGGTTGAACGGCGCCCGAGCCTACGTGGCCCAGCGGGATTCATTGCAGGGGCGCGAGTACCCCAAGGGGTCGGGCAGGTATCCCGAGCCCAGGTGG
>DASYPZ010000136.1:0-2828 GCA_036006105.1 Gemmatimonadales bacterium
AAGCCCGAGACGATCAACTATCGCTCGTTCAAGCCCGAGAAGGACGGCTTGTTCTGCGAGCGCATCTTCGGTCCGGTCAAGGACTGGGACTGCCATTGCGGCAAGTACAAGCGGATCCGCTATCGCGGGGTCATCTGTGACCGCTGCGGGGTGGAGGTCACGCTGAGCAAGGTCCGGCGCGAGCGCATGGGCCACATCGAGCTCAGCGTGCCGGTGGCGCACATCTGGTTCTTCAAGACGCTGCCGTCGCCGATGGGGAACCTGATCAACATCACGCTCCGCGACCTCGAGCGGGTCATCTACTACTCGAGCTACATCGTCATCGAGCCGGGGGACCAGGAAGTCGATGCCAACCAGCTCCTAGACGAAGAGGAGTACCTCACCCTGCGGCAGAAGGCGCGGGACGAGGGCGACACCGGCTTCCGGGCCGACATCGGGGCTCCGGCGGTGCGCGCGCTGCTCGAGCGGCTGGATGTGAAGAAGCTGGCGGAGGAGCTTCGCGCCGGCGTTGCGACGGAGACCAGCCAGCACCGCAAGAAGCAGATGCTCAAGCGGCTCAAGATCGTGGACGCCTTCCTGTACTCCGGGGAGAACCAGGATCTGCCGAACAATCCGGCCTGGATGATCATGGACGTGGTGCCGGTGCTGCCGCCGGACCTGCGCCCCCTGGTCCCGCTGGATGGCGGCCGTTTCGCCACCTCGGATCTCAACGACCTGTACCGCCGGGTGATCAACCGGAACAACCGGCTCCAGAAGCTGATCCAGCACCGCGCGCCGGAGGTCATTCTCCGCAATGAAAAGCGGATGCTCCAGGAGGCGGTGGACGCGCTGTTCGACAACGGCCGCCGCTCCAAGGCCATCCGGGGCCGCGGCAAGCGCCCGCTCAAGTCCCTCTCGGACATGCTCAAGGGCAAGCAGGGCCGCTTCCGCCAGAACCTGCTCGGTAAGCGGGTGGACTACTCCGGCCGCTCGGTGATCGTGGTGGGTCCGGAGCTCCGGCTGCACCAGTGCGGGCTCCCCAAGGCCATGGCCGTGGAGCTCTTCAAGCCGTTCATCATCCACAAGCTGGTGGAGAAGGGCATCGCCGAAACGGTCAAGCGCGCCAAGAAGATCGTGGAGCGGGAGGGCCCCGAGGTGTACGAGATCCTGGAGGAGATCATCCAGGATCACCCGGTGCTGCTCAACCGCGCCCCGACGCTGCACCGGCTCGGCATCCAGGCGTTCGAGCCCAAGCTGGTCGAAGGCAAGGCCATCCGGATTCACCCGCTGGTCTGCGCGGCGTTCAACGCCGACTTCGACGGCGACCAGATGGCGGTGCACGTGCCGCTGTCCTTCGAGGCCCAGCTCGAGGCCCGGCTGCTGATGGTGTCCTCGAACAACATTCTCAAGCCGTCCGACGGCCGGCCGGTGGCGGAGCCGTCCCAGGACATGGTGCTGGGATCCTACTGGCTCACCAAGCTGCCCAAGGGCCTGGAAGAGGAAATCCGGCGCGGCGCCGGCCGGGTGGAAGAGGTCAAGACCCGGCTGTGGAAGAAGGCCAAGTTCTACGGCAGCATCTCCGAGCTGGAGATGGCGCTGCAGACCGGCAAGCTGTCGTATCACACCATGATTCAGTTCTGGTACATCCCCCCCGCCGAGGCGCTCGATCGCGAGCCCCGGTGGGTCAAGACCACGGTCGGCCGGGTGCTCTTCAACAACATCCTGCCCCGGCGGGTGGTGGCGGAGCTCGGGTTCCGCGACGACCTGATGAAGAAGAAGAATCTCTCGGAGCTGGTGCTGCAGAGCTACCGCCGCGCCGGGCTCAAGGAGACCGTCGACTTCCTGGACCGCCTCAAGCGGTTCGGGTTCGATTTCGCCACCATGGGCGGCGTGTCCATCGGGGTCGAGGACCTCGAGATTCCGCTGGAGAAGGCCTCGATCCTCGAGGAGGCCCAGAAGCGGGTGGAGCGGTTCCAGCGGGCCTACAACACCGGTCAGATCACCTTCGGTGAGCGCTACAACAAGGTGATCGACGCCTGGACCCACGCCAACAACGACGTGGCCGAGGCGATGGTGGCCCACATGCGGCAGAGCCGGGGCGGGTTCAACCCGGTGTTCATGATGTTCGATTCCGGCTCGCGAGGCTCCCGGGACCAGATCCGGCAGCTGGCCGGTATGCGCGGCCTGATGGCCAAGCCGCAGAAGAAGCTGACCGGCGGCATCGGCGAAATCATCGAGAGCCCGATCAAGTCGAACTTCCGGGAAGGCCTGTCGGTGCTCGAGTACTTCATCTCGACCCACGGCGCCCGGAAGGGTCTCGCGGACACCGCGCTCAAGACGGCGGACGCGGGTTACCTGACCCGCCGGCTGGTGGACGTGGCGCAGGATGTCACGGTCACCGAGGAAGATTGCGGCACCATCCTCGGCCTGGAGAGCTCGGCGCTCAAGGAGGGTGAGGATGTCATCGAGACGCTCAAGGAGCGCATCCTCGGCAGCGTCGCGGGAGAAGACGTCTTCGATCCGCACGAGCTCGACGAGCACGGCGATCCGAAACTGCTGGTGCAGGCCGGCCAGCTGATCGACGAGGACGCGGCCAACCACATCGAGGACGCGGGCATCGAGAAGGTGAAGATCCGCTCGGTCCTCACCTGCGAGGCCCGGCGCGGCATCTGCCGAATGTGCTACGGCCGCAACCTGGCCACCATGGACATGGTAGACATGGGCGAGGCGGTGGGCATCCTGGCGGCGCAGAGCATCGGCGAGCCGGGCACCCAGCTCACGCTCCGGACCTTCCACATCGGCGGTACCTCCAGCCGTATCGCGGAAGAGGCCGAGCGGCGGGCGCGGTC
>DASYPZ010000137.1:0-3096 GCA_036006105.1 Gemmatimonadales bacterium
GTGCTGATCGCGGAGGTGCGGCAGTTTCTGCGGCGGGTGGAAGCGCGCCTCCCGCCGACCCTGTGACCCTGCCTCCTCCCCGGCTCATCGGCTTGCCCTACGACGCCTCCTCGTCATTTCTCCGAGGAGCGGCGCAGGCGCCCCCGCTGATTCGGGAGGCGCTGCATTCGCCGGCCGGAAATACCTGGACCGAGGCCCTGGTGGATCTGAGCGCGCCCGGCGGTCTCACCGATGCCGGTGATCTCGAGCTTCCGCCGACTCCGGAATTCCTGGGCCTGATCGAGGCCGGCATCACTCGCCTGCTCGACGCCGACGCCCGGCCCATTTCGCTGGGCGGGGATCACTCGGTGAGCTGGCCGGTGCTGCGGGCAGTGGGCCGGCGCCATCCGGGACTCACCGTGCTCCACATCGACGCCCACCCCGATTTGTATGAGGACTTCGAGGGAGACCGGCTCTCCCACGCCTGTCCCTATGCCCGGGTCCTCGAGGAGGGTCTGGCCGGCCGGCTGGTGTCGGTGGGGATCCGCACCATGTCGCGGCATCAGCGTGAGCAGGCAGACCGGTATTCGGTCACGACGATCGACATGAGAGACTGGAGCCGGGGTGTGCGGCCCCGCATCGAGGGGCCGGTGTACCTGTCGCTCGATCTGGATGGAATCGATCCCGCCTTTGCTCCGGGGGTCGGCCACCGCGAGCCGGGCGGCCTCACGGTGCGCGAGGTGCTGAGCCTGATCCAGGCGCTGCCGGACCCCTTCGTCGGCGCCGATGTAGTGGAGTACAATCCGCTCTGTGATACCCAGGGCGTCACCGCACAGGTCGCGGCCAAGCTGGTCAAGGAGATTGCCGGGCGGATGATCGCCGGAGTACACTAGATCATGCTCGGACTCTTCCTGCTCCTCCAGGCGCCGCAGCAGTACTTCTGCTATTCGCCCCCGAATCTCCCGAAGGTCTATCTCAGCGCCAACTTCGCGTCGGCCGAGCCGGTCGAGACGGTGCAGGGGGCCTTCGAGGTATTCCTGAAGCGACGGTACGGCTACACCGGGCAGGCGGTGTGCAAGGCCCAGCTGGAGAGCCAGGTGCAGTCCAACCGCAGGCTGGTCCTGGCGCAGGCGCGGAGCAGCATCGTCACCAATACCAAATGGAACCTCACGAACCCGCCTCCCGCGGACACGGCCGCCGCGACCGCGCTCAGCCCCAGGCAGAAGGATTCCGCGGCGGTCGCCGATCTCGACCCCAGCGTGCTCCCCAAGGAGTTTCGGGGCCGGGCCGCCGCGGAGGCGAACCGGGTTTCCCGGGACTATTGCCGCGCCAATGCGGTGATCTCCGGATTGCTCGACTGCGACTGTTTTTCCAGGATGGTCCTGCGCTACCGCATCGCGCACATGAGAGAGTACCACAAGGCCACGGGCGGGGAGTACGACGGCTGGATGCTGCTGCCCAATCTCTTCTACCAGCATCGGCTGCCCTGCACCGAGTGTCTGGACACTCCCCGGCTCTCCGCCTGGGCGGCGGACCGGGCCCGCAGCAGCTACCGCCTGGAGCTCAAGGCCAACAGTATCTCCTCGGCCAAGGTGGAGCGGATCGCCACGTGCACCGGCACCCGGTTCGCAAAAACCTTCCGGGCGCGTCCTTATGTGAGCGACGCGCCCGGACTCTATGATGCGGCCTACGGGGCCTGCCGGAACTAGCGGGCCTCAGCTCGTCGACGGCCAGACCTCCCGGAACAGCGCCAGCATCGCATCCCATGATTGCCGGGCCGCCTCGGGATTGAAGGCCAGGGCGGGCATCCCCACCACGTCGGCGGCGGGGTTGGTGAAGCTGTGCTTGGCCCCCGGATAGCTCACGATCTGAAAGTTGGCGCCCGCCGCGGTCATCTCCTTCCGGAAATTCTCGATCGCCGCCGGCGGCACCATCGGGTCGTCGGCGCCGGTCAGCACCAGCACCCGCGCCTTCACCGCACCGGAGTCCACCTTGCCGGGGACAATGGCCCCGTGGAACGTCACCACCGCGTCGAGATCGGCGCCGGACCGCGCCTCGCCCAGCACCACACCGCCCCCGAAGCAGTATCCGATGGCCCCGATCTTCTCGGGATCGACGTGGGGGTCCTTGATCAGCTCGGCCCGCGCGGCGGCAAACCGGGCATCGAGCGCCTTCATGTCGGCCATGGCCTGTTTCATGAACGCCTGGGCCGAATCGGGGTGCGTGGTCACCAGGCCGTTGCCGTACATATCGATCGCAAAGCCGACGTAGCCCGCCGCCGCCAGACGGCGCGCGGCATCGCGGGTGTGCTCGTTTTCCCCCCACCATTCGTGCACCACCAGCACCCCGGGACGCTTGCCGGTCCGGGCCGAGTCCCAGGCGATGTAGCCCTTGAGGACGGTCTCGCCCTGGCGGTATTCCACCTCGCGGGTCTGAACGTTCGGAACGGCCGGGGGCTTCGGGGTCTCCGCCGGTTTAGAACCGCACGCCGCAAGTAACGCGGAGGCAACGATCCAGGTGGGGGCGAGGCCTTTCATGTGATCCTCCAGTTGGGGTGGTTTTCGGTGCTTGACGACATTCATGATAATCACAAGGTTTGTCTCCCCAGATCCCACGGGTGCCCGCAACAGCCGCAATCTCCTGACGCCACTCGGAATCGAGGCCGACGATGACCACCGCGACATCCAAAGCCGGGACCACCCACCCCACCACGATCCGCGAGCACGAGCTGCTTCAGGTCGAGCGGGCCAACGCCACCGGGCTTCGTCCGGTGGTCTTCGTGCATGGACTCTGGCTGCTGCCCAGCAGCTGGGACCGCTGGGCCATGGCGTTCGAGGCGGCCGGCTACACCGCGCTGACCCCCGGCTGGCCCGACGATCCCATGACCGTGGCGGAGGGCAATGCGCACCCCGAGCTCTTCGCGCACAAGACCGTGGGACAGGTGGCCGATCACTACGACGAGGTGGTGGGGGAGCTCAAGATCAAGCCGGCCATCATCGGGCACTCGTTCGGGGGGCTGCTGGCGCAGATCCTGGCGGGGCGCGGGCTGGCCGCCGTCACGGTCGCCATCGACCCGGCGCCGTTTCGCGGCGTCCTGCCCCTGCCCTTCTCGGCGCT
>DASYPZ010000138.1:0-11522 GCA_036006105.1 Gemmatimonadales bacterium
AGGGCGGCTCGGGTGGCGCCCTCGCCCTGGGCGTGGCGGACCGGGTGCTGATGTTCGAAAATTCGGTATACTCGGTGATCTCGCCCGAGGGCTGCGCCGCCATCCTCTGGAAGGACGCGAGCCAGCGCGAGCGCGCGGCGGAGGCGCTCAAGCTCACCGCCACCGACCTGCTGCAATTCAAGGTCATCGACGAAATCATCGCCGAGCCGCTGGGCGGCGCGCACCAGGATCCCGATGCCGCCGGCGAAGCGCTGCGCGAGGCCCTCATCCGTCACGTGACCGAGCTCCGCAAGCTCCGGCCGGAAAAACTGGTCCGGCGACGGGCCGAGAAATACGCGGGAATGGGAGTGTTCACGGAAGCCTGATGACAGCCACCGTCGAAGTGCGTTTCAAGGGCAACCGGAAGGACTACTTCCTCTGGGCCGACGACACCGAGCCGCTCCGCCTGTCGGAGCCGGTGATCGTGCCGGCCGATCGCGGCCTCGACTTCGGCCGGGTCTCCGCCGTGGGCGAGACCGCGACGAAGAAATGCGCCAGCGGCTGCAGCGGGTGCGCGGTGGGCGAAACCAAGACCCCCGAATTCACGGTGGTTCGGCGCGCCACGCAGGAGGAGATCCGGACCGCCAACGACTTGCGTCGTTCCGAGGAGGATACCCGGCGCACCGTGCTGGAGCGGGTTCGGGCCCGGCAGCTGGACATGAAGGTGAGCGACGCGGAGTGGCAGTTCGACAAGAAGAAGCTCACCGTCTATTTCACCGCCGAGAAACGGGTCGACTTCCGCGAACTGGTCCGGGATCTTGCCTCGATTCTGCATACCCGAATCGACCTGCGGCAGATCGGCGCCCGGGACGAAGCCGCCCGGCTCAGTGGCGTGGGGCGCTGCGGCAAGGAGTACTGCTGCTCGACCTGGCTCACCAGCCTGTCGCCGGTCAGCCTGGCGCTGGCCAAGGATCAGCATCTCTCGCTCAACCCCGCCCAGATCTCCGGCGGCTGCGGCCGCCTGCTCTGCTGCCTCAAGTATGAGCACGAGTTCTACGTCGCGGCGCGGAAACGGTTTCCCAAGGAAGGCAAGGCGCTCCGCACCAGTCGCGGCGCCGAGCGCGTGGTGGCGGTGGACATCTTCCGGGAACGGGTCTTCCTGCGGAGCGACGAGCAGGGCCCCCGGATCATCGCCCTGATCGATCTCAAGGAAGAGCTCGAGAGCCTGGGCGAGCCGCCACCCGAAGCGCGGGGCCAGCGGCCCGAGGTGGTGCCGGTGAGCCAGGCCCCGCGCAGCGCGCCGCCCGGAGCCGCCCCGGCCGCGGCGCGGCCCCGGGAAGACGCGCCCGCCGGATCAGCGGCACCGGCCGACGGTGCCGATCCGGCCGCCCCGCCCCGCAAGCGGCGGCGGCGGCGCAAGCGCAAGGGTCCCCGTCCCGAGGGCGGTGGTCCCCCGCCTCCTCCGCCCACGCCCGGGGCCTGAATGGCGAAGTTCTATCTCACCACCGCCATCGATTACTCGAACGGCGATCCCCACCTCGGCCACGCCCTGGAGAAGATCGGCGCCGACTGTGTGTGCCGCTATCGGCGGCTGCGGGGCGACGCGGTCCATTTTCTCATGGGAATGGACGAGCACAGCCAGTCGGTGATTCAGGCCGCCGCCAAGGCCGGGGTGACTCCCGCGGCCTGGGTCGAGCGGATGGCGACCCGATTCGCGGATTTCTGGCGCCGGCTCGAGTGCAGCAACGACGACTGGATCCGCACCACCGAGCCGCGTCACCGGACCGGGGTGACGGCGCTGCTCACCGCCATCCGGGACCGCTCGCCGGACGACATCTTCGAGGGCGAGTACGCGGGACTGTACTGCACCGGATGCGAGGAGTTCAAGACCGACGCGCAGATCGTGAACGGACACTGCATCGAGCACCCGACCCTCGACCTGGTGCCCACGCGGGAGCGCAACTGGTTCTTCCGGCTCAGCCGGTACGCCGCACCGCTGCTGGAGCTGATCCACTCCGGCGGCTTTGCGGTGGAGCCGGAGATCCGGCGCAACGAGGTGCTTCGTCTCCTCGAGGCCGGGCTGCAGGACGTCTCGATCTCCCGGCAGAGCACCGAGTGGGGCATCCCCTTCCCCGGCGATCCGCAACAGACCGTTTATGTCTGGTTCGATGCCCTCATCAACTATCTCACCGCGACCGGATACCCCGAGCCGGGGTATCAGCGTCTCTGGCCGGCCGACGTGCATGTGATCGGCAAGGGTATCAGCCGATTTCACTGTGTGATCTGGCCGGCCATGCTCCTGAGTGCCGGGGTCGAGCTGCCCCGCCAGGTCTGGGCCCACGGCTACGTGCAGTGGGAAGGCGTCAAGATGTCGAAGACCGCGGGTACCGCGGTGAGTCTGGAGAGCGCGATCGAACGCCATGGACCCGATGCCCTGCGCTACTACCTGCTGCGCGAGATCGGCATGGAGAATGACGGGAATTTCACCTGGGACCGATTCGACGAGCGCTACACGTCCGACCTGGCCGATGGACTCGGCAACCTGGCGTCCCGCACGCTCGCGATGCTGGCCAAATACCGTGATGGAGTGGTTCCGGCCGACGCGACGCTGACACCGCTCGATACCGCCGGCGCCGGGGTCCTCGCCGCCTACGGGACGGCAATGGACCGATTCGACGTCAGGGGCGGCGCGGATGCGGCCTGGTCCCTGGTCAGCGAGGCCAACCAGTACATCGTCCGGACCGCCCCGTGGACCCTGGCCAAGGAGGGCCAGGAGGTCGAGCTGGATCGCGCCCTCGCCAGCCTGGCGCGGTGCCTCTATCGCCTGTCGGTGCTCGCGGCTCCCTTCATGCCGGACAAATGCGCGCTGCTGTATCAGTCCCTGGGCCGCACGGGACGCCCCGAAGGCCCGCTGTGGGAGTCACTGGCCCACCCGCCGGTCGCGGGAGACCGGACCAGCCGGGCGCCGGTATTGTTTCCAAAGCCGGAGGTTCCGGTCCGGTAACGTCCCGGTGTCGTAACCCGCGACATCACAAATATTTAGACACACGATTCGCCTTGACAGGGGCCCCGCCGGGGTGCACTATATCTCCCGGTCCCGGTGGTCGGGGGCCGCGAAGTGCCCGCTGTCGGCGGCTGCATTGTCTCCGACATTTCCGAAGCGATCCAAGCGTTCCGCAGGTGCCGGATGTCCAAGCGTCGCTGGACCATCGTTATCGTGCCGCAAGGTTCGAGCGCCTCGAAGATCATCGAGGTGTCGCACATCGCGCTCAAGCTCTTCGGGAGCCTGGGTGTGGCGGCGATGATGCTGGCGATGCTGCTGGGCTATGCCACCATCCGACGCTCGCTCAATCTCGCCCGCGCCGAACGGCTGGAACACGAGAATGCCCGTCTCGCCGACGAGCTCAATCTCCTGGGCAGCCACGTCAGCGCGCTCACCGATACCATGGCTCAGCTCGAAGTTCGCGACGCGCAACTCCGCCTGCTCGCCAACGTCGATCCGATCGACGCCCAGGTGCACAAGGTCGGCATCGGTGGACCGCTCCCGAAGACGGCGGTCGAGCCGCCGTCGACCGAGCTCCTGGGCCGCGCCGCGATGGTCCGGGTGGACATCAACGCGCTGATCCGCCGGGCCAGCCTGCTGGCGATCTCGTTCCGCGAAGCGGGTGACAGCCTGGCGCTCCACGCCAACCGGCTGGCAGCGACGCCCTCCATCATGCCGACGGCCGGATGGCTCTCCAGCGCCTTCTCGATGATGCGGTACCATCCGATCCTGCACGTGGCGCGGGCGCACGAGGGTCTGGACGTGAGCGCGCCGATGGGCACTCCGATCGAGGCTCCGGCCGGAGGCGTGGTGACGTCGGCCGGGTGGGAAACCGGCTACGGGAATACGCTGACCATCGATCACGGCTTCGGGATCGTCACCAAGTTCGCCCACGCCTCGCGACTCCTGGTGCGGGTGGGCCAGAAGGTCGAGCGGGGAGACCGGATCGCCCTGGTCGGGGCCACCGGACTCTCGACCGGCCCGCATCTGCACTACGAGGTGCACGTGAATGGGCGGCCGGTGGACCCCCGGCGGTACATCCTGCCGCAGGTGGTGACGGACTAGGAGTCAGGATTGAGGATTGAGGAGTGAGGATTGAGGATTGAGGATCGAGGATCGAGGAAACTGCCGTACGCACGAAGCCCCGCGTTGTTCGCGGGGCTTCGCGTTTCCGCCCTCAACCCTCACTCCTCACTCCTCACTCCTCACTCCTCACCCCTCACCCCTCACCCCTAGAACTTCACCTTCGGCACCTCCGCCGCGCCGGGCGTGGTCAGCTCGAAGTATTCCCGCGGTTTCCCGTGGCCGGTCACCTTGGCGGTCAGGTTGTACGGGAAGCGCCGGATGTACGCGTTGAAGTCCTCCACCGTCTTGTTGTAGTCTTGTCGCGCCACCGAGATCCGATTTTCGGTTCCCTCGAGCTGATTCTGCAAATCCAGGAAATTCTGATTCGACTTCAGCTCCGGATAGGCCTCGGCGATGGCAATGAGCCGGCCCAGCGCCGGCGTCAGCGCCTGATTGGCCTCCGCCATCTGCTGGAGATTCCCGCTCTGCACCGCCCCGGAGAGTTTGCTCCTTGCCTCGGCAACCGCGATGAACACGGTGCTCTCCTGCCGGGCGAAGCCCTTGACGGTCTCGACCAGGTTCGGAATCAGGTCGGCCCGCCGCTGGAGCTGGGTCTTGATCTGCGCGGCGGCCGAGTTCACCGCTTCGTCCTTGGTCTGAATCGTATTGTATCCGCAGCCCGTCGCGAGCAGGGTCCCGGCAACCAGCGCCGCAAACGAACGCCGAAACGTTCCCATCACAAGCCTCCTCGAGTGAATTGATCGGCCGCGCGGACCGCCGCCCGGACCGTGGAAAGATATCCTTCGAACAGATCGGGGGTGCACCGGCGGGTGCCGCGGTTCTCCCATACGTCGATGACCGCGCGCGGGTCCACGCCCAGGGCATTGCCCGCGGCCGTCAGCGACGCCGGGGTTTGCAGCGGGACCGGCCGGTCCGCCAGGACCAGGCTCATGCGGAACAGGGTCGCGATGGAGCTCACGGTGGATCCCGCCGCCTGTCCCAGCAGTTTCGGGTTGTCGAACCCGGCCGCATAGGCCTGGCGGAGGCGGAGCAGCCGGGCCCGCAGCTCCGCCTCGAGGGCACGCCGCAGATCGGCCGGATCCACCGTGAGTCCGGCAACCGGATCGGTGCCGCGCAGCACGGTGTGGGCGATCTGCATATCGGAGATCTCGATCGGAAACACGTCGGACGAGCGCTCCCATTCTTCCCGTTCGATCAACAGCGGCGGCGGCTGGCGGCGCCGGCGCAGACCGGTCATCGCGCCGGAGATGTGCCGGAGCGCGGCCGGGGCCAGGGATTCACAGACGACCAGCAGGTTGAGGTCCGAGATGCCGGGGCGATGCTCTCCGCGCGCGGCGGAGCCGTAGAGGACCGCGGAGTATCCCGCGGGAATGGCCGCATCGAGCCGGTCGAGCAGCGGAGCCACGATTCGATCGATCGCGTCCTGCATCAGAACCTCCCTCCGGAGCCGCCACCGCTGAACCCGCCGCCACCGCCGAACCCACCGAAGCCGCCACCACCACCGCCCCCGCCGAACCCGCCGCCAAACCCGCCGAAACCGCCCCCGCCCCAGAAGATCCCGCCGGACCGTCCGCCGCCTCGGCGGTTGTTGGCGAGCACGACCAGGATGATGATGATCGTCAGGATCATCCGAATCGCCAGCCGCGGATTCACGCCCTGCGGCGCCGGCGCCTGCACCGCGCGGTCGCCGGCCAGGAGCGAGGAATCGCGGACCCCCATTCCCTTCGCGATCAGGGCCGCCAGGGCGCCCACACCCGATTCGAGCCCGCCGGCATAGTCGCCGCGGCGAAACGCTTCCCGCATCAGATCGCGGATCCGTCCGGCCTCGAGGTCGGTGACGATTCCCTCGATGCCGGTGCCGGTCGCCAGGAAGATCTGCCCTGAATTCGGGTCTTCGGACCGCCGCGGCACCAGCAGGATCACCACCCCGGCGTTTCGGGTGGGGTCGCCGACCGCCGCACTGTCTCCCACCCCCCAGGCGCGTCCGATGGCCACCGCGACGTCCACCGCGGCGTAGTCGCCGATGGTGGGAAGGACTGCCACCGCGACCTCCGCGCCGGTCATCTGCTTCAATCGCTCCGTCAGCGCGTCGATGCGGCGGATCGCGGCGGGGTCGATGGTGCCGGTGGCGTCGGTGACGTATCCGCTGGGACGAGCCGGAAAGAGGCCCGAGATGCCGCTGCCCTGCGCGCCAGCCGCCGCCGGCACGGCTTGGAGCACCGCGGCCAGCAGGATAGCTTTGGCAAATGTTACGCGTCGCCGCACTCGTGCTCCTGGTTCTTGCCGCATGCAACAGCACCCGCGATGTCTCGGTCCAGGTCCTGGTACCCGATCTTGCCGGAGTCGACACGCCAATCGCCGGCGCGGTCGTCGTCGTGCTGCCGTACGATCGCGACAGCCTCATTGAAACCATGGAGCGCCGCGCCCCGACCGGCCGTCCTCATACGCAGGTCCTCGACAGTCTGTTTCAGGCGTTTCACGGTCCATTCCTCGAGATGAGCCGCGCTGCCTGGCTGGTGGAGCGGACCGGGCGCCGCCTCGACTCGATCAACACCGCGCTGTCCGGAGCCGCGCCGGGCAGTCCCGCGGCCGAGGAGCTCTCCGCCATGCGGAAGACGCTCACCGACTCGCTCACCCGCCAGACCGCCGGGATGGAGCGAGCCCGGACCACGTTGAGCTCCGCGCGCGACACGTTGTGGCCCAGAATCGAGCGGCTGCGGGATTCCGCGCGGGCGTGGGAACATAGTACCTACGCCGGCTACGACACGCTCTCCCGGAGCCAGACGACCGGCCGGATGCGGATGATCGCCTCGGATACCACCGGGGCCACTGGATGGGCAACGCTCCGGATCAACCAGGGCACCTGGTGGGTTCATGCCCGCTCGCCCGACCCGCAGGATCCCAACTTCGAGTGGTACTGGAACGTACCGCTGGTTGGAGACACCATTCGCCTGAGCCCGGCCACCGGGCGCCACCGTCCGAGGTATTGATTCGATGCGTTCCCTCCTGCCACTCCTGTTGCTCGGCATCGCGGCTCCCCTGGCCGCCCAGAAGGATCCCCTCGAGGCGCGGACCCTGGGATCGGCGACAGCGCCGATCACCGTCTACGAGATGTCGGACTTCCAGTGCCCGTACTGCAAGAGGCACTCGGAGCTGACCTTCCCGGTCCTGCAGAAGGAGTACATTGCGACCGGCAAGGTGCGCTGGATTTTCATCAACATGCCGCTCACGTCGCTGCACCCCAATGCCGTCGCGGCGGCGGAATTCGCGCTCTGCGCCGCGCGGGAAGGCAAGTTCTGGCCGGCGCACGACCTGCTCTTTCGCAATCAGGACGTCTGGGCCCCGCTCAAGAATCCGGCGGCCTTTCTGCTGTCGCTCACCGATTCGCTGAAGCTGTCCAAGTCGAAGGTGTCGGCCTGCCTCGAGAAGGGCGACGCCCGCACCGAGGTGGAACAGGATGCGGCCGGCGCGGCGAAGACCGGAGCGCAAAGCACCCCGACGTTCTACATCGAGGGCGGGATCATGGCCGGCGCGTGGCCGCCCGTCGTGTGGCGGCCGATTCTCGACTCGCTCTATCGCGTGAAGAAAAAGCCCTAACGCGCCGCGCGTCATCGACACCCTCTTCCTGGAATTTCAGACCGCCCTGGCGGGGCGGTATTCCCTCGAGCGCGAGCTCGGGCGCGGCGGCATGGGCGTCGTGTACCTCGCCCGGGAGGTCGCCCTCGAACGCCTGGTCGCGATCAAGCTGCTGCCGCCGGACCTCGCCGCCCAGCCGGCCTTGCGGGACCGATTCCTCCGCGAGGCCCGCACCGCCGCCCAGCTCTCCCAGCCGAACATCGTCCCGATTCACACGGTCGACGAAGTCAAAGGCTTCGTCTTCTTCGTCATGGCCTACATCGACGGAGAGACGCTGGGCGAGCGGGTCCGCACCCGGGGGCCGTTCACCCCCGGCGAATGCGGGAGAATTCTCCGGGAAATCGCCTGGGCGCTGGCCTATGCGCACGCGAACGGCGTCATCCATCGCGACCTCAAGCCCGACAACATCATCATCGAGCGCGCCACCGGCCGGGCCGTGCTCACCGACTTCGGCATCGCGCGGCTGCTGACCACCACCGGGCTGACCGCCGGCGGCGATCTGATCGGCACGCCGGAGTACATGAGCCCGGAGCAGGCGACCGGGGAAGAGCTCGACGGCCGCTCCGATCTGTATTCACTGGGAATCGTCGGGTTTTTCGCGCTCTCGGGACGGCTGCCGTTCGAGGGCGGGTCCATCCCGACCCTCCTCCTCCGGCAGGCGACCGAGGCCGCGCCGTCGGTGGCCCACTTTGCCCCGTCCACGCCCCGGGCGCTCACCCAGGCGGTCGGACGCTGTCTGCAGAAGGACCCCGACGACCGTTTCCCGGACGCGAAGGGATTCGCGGATGCGCTCTCGGTGGCGCTGGAGGCGCGCCGGGAGATCCCCGCTCCGGTGCGGGCCTTCGTCAAGAAGAGTCTCGCGATCGAAGGCGGCGGCTGTCTCTATCTCGTCGGCGCGTTGTACGTCGGGCCGACGATACTCACCATGCTCCTGGGCCCGTTGATATCGCGCGGCCTCCTGGCCGCGGGGCTGTTCACCTACATCGGATACCTCGCGGTCGTGCTGGGAGGCATTCCGTTCCTGATCCACGTCAACCGGGTCCGCCGGCTGGTTCGGGCGGGTTACGGCATCGAGGACGTTCTCGCCGGCGCGAAGGCCGACACCGATCAGCGGAAGGAAGAGCTGGCCGTGACGGTCGGTCGCGACGTGACTCCGCTGGAGCGGGTCATGCCCAAGCTCGGCTGGGCCGCCTTCGTCGCGAGTGTCACGGCTGCGGTCCTGCTCGTCAAAGGGGTGATTCCCGGCGCCCTCGGACGCCCCCTCTCCCTGGGCATCATGCTGGGCATCGTGCTCTGGGTCGTTGGCATCGTGGTCGGACGCCGGCGGAGGGATGTGCTGGGAGAGCGGCGAATCAGGTACTGGGGGAGTAAGTTCGGCCGCTGGCTGTTCAAGATCGCCGCGGCGGGACTCCCGGCCCGGCTCGCAGGCGCCGGAGCCACGCATCGGCGAACCGAGCTGGCCATCGCGTTTGCGGCGGAAGATCTGTACGCCGGCCTCCCCAAGGAGATCCGGGCCTCGCTGCCGGAGCTGCCGGGCATCGTGGCCCACCTGGAAAAGCAGGCCCGCGCCGTGCGAGCCCGGCTCGAGCAGCTGGAGCAGGCGCTGATCGACGCGGGCGGCGAGACATCCCACGGCGCCGCACCGGATCATCGTGCCGCGCTGACGACCGAGCTCGTCGCGGCGCGGGATGTCGCCCGGGAGCGGCTCAGCGAAACGGTGGCCGCGCTGGAGATCATCCGGCTGGACCTGCTCCGGCTTCGCGCCGGTGCCAGCGGCATCGACCGCATCACCGCGGACCTTGCCGCGGCGGGCGACATCGGCGCCGCGGTGGACCGGCTGCTGGCGGCGGGCGAAGAGATCGAGAAGGAGCTGGGACGCTAGGACGAAAGGTAGTTTCGTAGCGTCTTAGCGTCTTAGCCTCCTGCCTCTTACTGCCGGCACTCCCCGTGCGGATCCGGCTTCGGCTGATCCACCACGACCCGGTGATCCAGGTTGGCGATGCTGCCGGCCAGCTCGGCCACGAAGCGGGAGACCCGCGCCATCCGGTCGTAATCGATGTACTGGGGCTCGTCGGTCACCTGGTGATAGTCGGCGTGTCCGCCCGTGGTGAAGAAGACGATCGGAATGCCGTAGCGCGCGTACTCGTAGTGATCGCTCCGGCAATAGATCTCCTGGGGATGCCCGTTGGCGTCCATCGCGTAGTCGAACCTGAGCGGGTGCCCGCTGGATCCATTGACCAGCTCGGCGAGATTGCCCAGCTCGGTCGAAAGCCGCCGCGACCCGACCAGCTGCACGTAGTTGGAGTCTCCCCGAATCAGCAGTCCGGTCCGGGTCTCGCCGGTGACGTCAGTCCGCGCGCCGCGCCCGATCATGTCCATGTTGAGCTCCGCCACGATCGAATCGCGGGGCACCGACGGATGATCGGTGAAGTACTCCGATCCGAACAGGCCTTCCTCTTCCCCGACGTGCCAGATGAACAACAGGGACCGTTTCGGCTTGATCGGCGCACCGGCAAACCACTCGGCGATCTCGAGCACGCCCATGCTGCCGGAGCCATCGTCGTCCGCCCCGTTGTTGATGGAGTCGGGGCGCGCCGACCGCCCGTCGGTTCGTTTCCGGATGTCCGCCAGGATCCGGTTGACCGTGTCGGCCCGCGCCGCCGTGAGGCGGGGCTCTGGGCCGTCGGCGCCTTGCGGGCGATAGAGATGGTTGACGACGTAGAGGGAATCGTGAGGATAGGCGGCCTCGCTCAGCCCGATGTGGTCGTTATGAGCCCCGATGGCGACGTACTCGCCGCGGAGCGAGGGGTCGCTGCCGGGAATGATCCCCACCACGTTTCTCCCCGGAAACTCGAGGGGACGGCTGCGAAAGACCGGAGTGCCGGTGAACGAGCGCCCGCGCGCGCCGGGCGTGAGGCTGTCCAGACTCGCGCCCAGGAGTGCCGCCGCGACGCTCTTCCGGATGTACAGGAAGCTCGGCGCCGGTCCCGTGGTGGAAAACTCCGCGGGGGAGTCGCGGTAGTACGGGATGATCTGGACCGGCATGACGTCGAGCCCGGCCACCGCGAATCCCGCCGCATCCGGGAAGCGGGCCGATACCTCCGCCCGCGCCGCGGTGCCCGGAATGCCCTGGCCATATCCCGCCGGCACGAGCGAAAGCACCACCAGCTTGCCCGCCGCCGCCTGGGCGTCGATCAGCGAGCCCGGCACGCCCCAGGTGCCGCCGTATACCGAGGGCACTCCGTCGATCGAGCGGGTCCCTTCGCCCTGATCCCGCGGGATGAAGTCGGCCCACGGAATCAGCGTCCTGCCGTCGAGCGCGATGGTCCGGGTACTGTCGAAATCGCGGTACACCAGCGGGATGGTCTGAAAAAAGCTGCCGTGGTCACCGGCCGGTACCAGTCCGATCCGCGCGGCTTCGCGCGCGATGTACTCGACCCCCATCGCGTTCCCGCGGGTGTCGAGCTCCCGCCCCGCCATGGAATCGTCCGCGAAGACATAGAGCCGGGAGCGCAAATCGTCGGGGGTAATCGCCCGGCTGGTGGGCTGCGCGGGACGGGTGCGGGGCCGCTCGAGGACGGACCAGGGCGAAGTGTCCTGGGCGCGGAGCGGCGGGGTCACCAGAAGAAGAAGCCCGAGCCCGGCAAGAACCCGGGTGTGGCGCACGATCGAAGCGGACATGGGTGGCGGTGGGTCCGGAAGGTGAGAAGGAGGACTAGTGAAACAGCGAGAGGAATACGTCGTAGAGCGCGTGACTCCAGGCCGCAATCCCGAAGCC
>DASYPZ010000139.1:0-9667 GCA_036006105.1 Gemmatimonadales bacterium
GGGTTTGCCCGAATTGCCCGGGAGATGGTTCCGGACACGGTCCAGGCCTCGGTCGAATTTCGGGGCGCCTGTCCCGAGAGCGCCATCGTCATGCACCGCTCGCTCCGGGACGCCTAGTTCATGCGCCTCGCGCTGCTCTCCGATATTCACGCCAATCTGCCGGCGCTCGAAGCGGTGCTGGCGGACGTGGACACCCGAGGGGTGGACGCGATCTACCACCTGGGAGACCTGGTGGGCTATGCCCCCTGGCCGAACGAGGTCGTCGGGCTGATCCGGAGCCGGAACATTCCCGGGGTGGCGGGGAATTACGATTCCACCGTGGCCACGCACTACAAGCATTGCGGCTGCAAGTATGAAGACCCGACCCAGGAAGCCCAGTCGCACCAGAGCTTCCAATGGACCCTGAAGCACACCGATGCCGGCGCCAAGGCCTTTCTCGGCGCTCTTCCGTTCCGGCTGGATGTCCGGCCGCTGGGTGGCCACCTTGCGGGACCGTCGCTGGTGCTGGTGCACGGAACCCCGACGCTGAACACCGTGTACTGGACCGAAGACCGCTCCGACGACTTCTGCCTCAAGATGGCCCATCAGGCGGGCGCCCGGGCCGGTGATGTCGTTGCCTTCGGACACACGCACCTGCCGTGGCATCGAGAAATCAACGGGGTTCATTTCGTCAACGCCGGCAGCGTCGGCCGGCCCAAGGATGGCGACTGGCGGGCGGGTTACGTGCTGCTCACCGCGGAGAGCGGATCGATCGCGTCGGAGGTGGTTCGGGTGGAGTACGATCTCCCCCGGGCGACGCAGGCGATTCGCGCCAGCACGCTACCCCACGCGTTCGCCGAATTTCTCGAGCGCGGCGGGGCGCGCTGATGGAGCCGCCCAGCCTCGGTCAGCGGGCAGTGGCCGAGGGCATCGGCACGTTCTTCCTGGTCCTGATCGGTCCCGGTGCCGTCATGGTGGACGCCTACACCGGGGGTGCCCTCGGCCCGACGGGAATCGCGCTGGCGTTCGCGTTCGTGGTCCTGGCAATGGTGTACGCCCTGGGTCACCTCTCCGGTGCGCACATCAACCCCGCCGTGACCGTCGCCTTCTGGTCGATCCAGCGAGTGCCGGGGCGCGAGGTGGCACCGTACCTGGTCGCGCAAAGCGTGGGCGCGGTGCTCGCCTCGCAGGTGCTTCGCTTCGTCCTCGGGCCGATCGGGTCGCTCGGCGCCACCCTTCCGCACGTCGGGGTGGGGCGGTCCTTTCTGATCGAATGGCTGTTCTCGTTCGTCCTGATGCTGGTGATCATGGCGGTGGCGACCGACAGTCGGGTGGCGGATGGGTTCGCCGGACTCGCAGTCGGGCTCACGGTGGGGTTTTGCGCCTTGCTGGGGCCGCTGACCGGCGCGAGTATGAACCCCGCCAGATCCTTCGGGCCCGCGGTCGCCGGCGGCGGCTGGACGGCCCACTGGATCTACTGGGTTGCCCCGATCACCGGGATGGCGGCGGCCGCCTGGGTGTACAATCGACTCCGCACGCCTCCTCAAGAATCTTTCCCCGTCCCTTCATAACCGCTTCACCAATTTCGAACGACATTGCAAGCCGAACCTGAAAAAGGATCGGCATATGTTTCACAAAGTCCTCGTTCCCCTCGATGGCTCCTGGTTTGCCGAGGCCGCGCTTCCGGCCGCGGCGCGGATCGCGAAGGCGGCGGGCGGCACGCTCGACCTGGTGATGGTTCGTCAGCCGGTACCGGCACTCTCCGGGATGGGCGATCTGGTGGTGGCGAGCCCCGAGTTCCAGCGGGAGATGCTGACCCAGGATCAGGTCTACCTGACCGAAACCGCGGCGGGCGTTTCCGCCCAACGGCGGTTGACGGTGGACTATCGGGAAGTCGATGGAATGGCGGGACCGGAGATCTGTGAAGAAGCCGCCCGGGTCGGGGCCGATCTGGTGGTGATGGCGACGCACGGGCGCGGCGGGCTGCGCCGATTCTGGCTCGGCGGGGTCGCGGACTACGTGGTCCGGCACATCGGAGGTCCCGTGCTCCTGGTGCATCCCGGGAGGACCGCGATGGTGCCCGAGCCGCCGGCACCGCGCCGCATTCTGGTGGCGCTGGATCTCTCGCACGCCTCCGAAGCGATTCTGGAGCCGGCGATCGCGCTGGCCTGGACCAGCGGAGCGACCCTGACGCTGGCGCACGTCGCGGAGCCGACCTTCAGCATTCCCATGTCCGGGATGCCGGGCGCCCAGCCCGACCTGAACCTGCTGGAGACGGCCCGAGCGGTGGCGCAGAAGCGGCTCAAGAAGATCGCCACTCGGAGTCGCCGGCTCGGACTCGAGCCCGACATCCGGGTCGTGGTCGGCTCGGGGGCCGCGGACGCGCTGCTCAACCTGCTGGACGGCGAGGAGTTCGACCTGGTTGCCATGACGACGCATGGCCGGGGTGGAGTGCGGAGGCTTCTGCTCGGGAGCGTCGCGGACCAGGTGATTCGAGGGACGACCAAGCCGGTGCTGGTCCTGCGCCCGCCGACGCCGGTGGCCTGAGCGGAAGGTGACGATCCGCGGGGTGAAGGGGACCGGCCTAGTACATCTGTTAGGTCGCCGGGTGACCGATTCTTGCCAGACCAGTCGCTTTATCCTACTGTTGGGGGGCGGAGGATAAGCATCCACTTTCGCTGAGATACATACCTGGTGCCCGTCGTGCCCCCGCCCTACCGGGACGGCCGTGTGCCGACAGGCAGCCTGTCATGCATAGGTCGGTCCCATGAGCCATCCCATTTCCCTCGTCCTCATCGACGATAACCGACTCCTGCGGGAAGGCCTCGCCCGCCTGATCCGGGAACACAACGATTTCAGGATCCTGGCCGCATCCGCGGACGCCGACGAGGCGATGGAAAGGGTCCGAGCGGCCAAGCCCGACGTAGTGCTCCTCGATTTTGGTCTGGAAGGGCACGACAGCCTGGCCATCACCGCCACGGTCCATCGGGAAGTTCCCGAGGCCAGGGTCATAGTGCTTGGACTGCTTCCGGTCGAGGAGGACGTCGTCAGCTTCGTCCGGGCGGGGGCTTCCGGCTTCATCATGCGGGACGCCACCTTCGAGGATTTCATCTCCACGATTCGCAGCGTGGTCGGTGGCGGTGTCGTCCTGCCCCCCCAACTCGCCGGATCACTCTTCAACCAGATCGCCCACCAGGCGGGCCAGCGCGGTACTGCCCGCGAGCTGGAAGCGGTTCGGCTGACGCAGCGGGAGCGCCAGGTCATCGACCTCATCGCCGAGGGACTGGCCAACAAGGAAATCGCCGCCCAGCTGCACATCGCCGTGCACACCGTCAAGAGCCACGTCCACAATGTTCTGGAAAAGCTGGCGCTCCATAGCAGACTGGAGGTGGCCGCGTTCAGCCGGAACCAGGATCGCAAGCCCGCCGACAGCTGATGTTTCCGGCCTAGCTCTTCCGATCTAGTCCCAAAACCCACCGTGTGATGGATTGTCGTCCTGCATCGGGGCGGCGAGCCTTCATCGCAGGTCAAATGACGCGAAGCCGAGCGAGGGAAGGGCCCTGGACCCCCTGGGGTCTTCCACGCTTTGTGTATCCAAACATCACTCCACCGAGGAGCGAGCTTATGCAGACTCCCAGTGATTCTCAATACCCGAACAACGATCAGGCCAAGGCGGCGCTGGAGGCGATCGGAGACGCCGTCATCACGACCGATGCCGACGGCAGGATCACCTACCTCAACCCCTTCGCCGAGAGCGTCACCGGATGGGACGCCGATGATGCGCTGGGTCAGTCCCTCGACACCGTGCTGCCGCTCATCTCGGAGTCTACCCGCGAGCCGGTCGCGAATACGGCGGCTCGCTGCCTGATGGAGGAGCGGGCGGTCGATCTGGAGAGCGGGGTCCTGCTGGTTCGCCGCGATGGAACCGAAGTGCCGATCGGGGATTCGGCGGCCCCGATCCTGGATCGTTCCGGGGCTACGGTCGGGGTGGTACTCGTCATACAAAACGAGAGCGAGAAGCGGCGCGTAGGGCTGCGGCTCTCCTATCAGGCCTCCCACGACCCCCTGACCGGCCTGATCAACCGGAGGGAGTTCGAGCGGCGGCTGAGCCGGGTGGTGGCGGGACTGAATGAGCTCACGTCGGACCACGTGCTGCTCTGGATCGACCTCGATCGCTTCAAGTCGATCAATGATTCCTGCGGGCACGATGCCGGCGACGAGTTGTTGCGGAACCTGGCCACCCGCCTCGGTCACCACCTCCGCAAGCGCGATACCCTGGGACGCCTGGGCGGGGATGAGTTCGGCGTCCTGCTGGAAAATTGTCCGCTGGCCGACGCCGAGCGCGTCGCCGAGATCCTCCGGGCCGAGGTCGAGGGATATCGATTCCAGTGGGGTGGTGCCGAATTCTCGATCGGGGCCAGTATTGGCCTGGTGCCCATCGGCGCAGACCCGAGCGGCATTGCGTCGGTACTTCGGGCCGCCGATGCGGCGTCGTATACCGCCAAGGAAGCCGGAGGCAATCGGGTTCAGATCGAGCACGCGGGGCGGGGAGTTCTGGGTATGTCCCACGCGATGGCCCGGCGAGTTACCCGGATGGCCCGCGCGGTGGACGAAGGCCACTTCCACCTCTACGGCCAGCCGATCGTTCCACTGCAGGAGCCCGAGTCGTCCAGCGATTCTCCCGCCCGATTCGAGGTCCTGTTGCGGCTGCCGGACAGCAAGGGGAGGATGCAGGCCGCGGCCGATTTTCTGCCCCAGGCGGAACGACACCACCTGATGCCGGCGATCGACCGCTGGGTGGTCCGGGAAACCATTGCCATGCTCGGCCAGTGGCATCGCGCGCATCTCGATGCCGAACACCCGGTCGGTTCGATCAATCTCAGCGCATCGGCCCTGGCGGACGACAGTCTGCTGCGGGTCATCGAGCAGCAGCTCGTCAGACAGGACGTTCCGCCCGGGGCAGTCTGCTTCGAGATCGCCGAGACTGCGGCACTCATCAATCTGAACCGCACCATCCGCTTCGTCGCCGGGATCCGCGCCCTGGGCTGCAGCGTCGCGCTGGACGACTTCGGGAGCGGCGTGTCCTCGTTCACCAGCCTCCAGTCGCTGGGGGTCGACTTTCTGAAAGTCGGGGGCTCCGTTGTCCGGGGCGTCACCAGCGATCCGGTCTGCGGGAGCATCGTCGGGGCGATCAATCAGATCGGCCGGAGCATGGGGATCTCCACCGTCGCCAAACAGGTGGGCAGCGAGCCCCTCCTGCGCAAGCTCCGGGAGATCGGGGTCGGGTATGCCCAGGGCCGGGCCGTCATTCCGCCGGTGCCCCTGATGGACGCCGAGGGCCAGGTGACGATCCAGACCCTGCAGCGTTCGGCGTGAACCCACCGGGGACCGTTGCGCGCGACTTGTGGACCCGGACCGGGGACGATTCGAGCGCGCCCGAGGCCGCGGTCGAATCCGCGGCCCGGGTCTGCGCCCAGCTCCGCGAGGGACTGGCGCGCTGGATCGGCTCCCATGGGACTGACGCACTGCTCGTGCGGGCATTCGAGTCGGTTCGGCCGCATCACCCGGCCCTGAGCTGTTTCGAGATCGACAAGGACACGCTCGTTCCTGCCGCCGCCGCCAAGGTGCACGGGGCGGCGGACGTCGGGGCCGGGATGGTGGCGCTGGTCTCCGAGCTGATCGAGCTGCTGGGTCGCATCATCGGAGACGAGATGGCAGTCCGTCTGGTCGAGCAAGTCTGCGTGCCGGGGCCGCGTCTGGTCGTCAACAACGAAAGAAAGCGAAGCCATCATGGCTAGGAGGCAAGCATCCATTCCCCGGAAAGCCGGGCCGGTACTCCCGCTCCTGGATACGGGCGTGCCCGGATTGAACCAGGTCCTGGGCGGAGGTCTTCCGGCCCTGTCGTTCAACCTGATCGCGGGGGGACCGGGGTCGGGAAAGACCACGCTGACGATGCAGCTGCTCTTCGCCAACGCCACGATCAAGCGGCCCGGCCTGTTCATCACCCTGCTGGGCGAAACGTCGCTGAAGATGCTGCGCTATCAGCAGCTCTTCGCCTTTTTCGACCCCAGCCGGGTCGGGGTGGACGTCCATTTCCTGAATCTGAGCGAGGAGGTATTGAGCGGAGACCTGGATCGGGTGCTGACCCGGATCACCGAGGAAGTCTGCCGGCTGAAGCCGGGCATCGTGGTCATCGACTCGTTCCGGTCGCTGCATGCCGCCCAGGGGCCCGACGGTCCGACCGATCGGCTGGAGCACTTCGTACAGCGCCTGGCGCAGCATCTGACGACCTGGGAAGTCACCTCATTTCTCATCGGGGAATATCAGGAGAGCGAGCTTCGGAATCCGGTGTTCACCGTCGCGGATGGCATCCTCTGGCTGTCGCAGGAGAGCAATCGGAATTCGGTGGTGCGCCGGCTCCAGATCGTGAAAGCTCGCGGCATGTCCTCGATGCCCGGACTCCACACCGTGCGGATGACTTCAGGCGGCGTGCAGGTCTTTCCCCGGACGCCCGAGCGCCCCGGCCAGAAGCATCCGCGGTCGAATGTCCGGCTCTCGACCGGGATTCCCGGCCTGGACGAAATGATGGGTGGCGGCATCCCGGCCGGCGATTCCCTGGTCCTCGCGGGCCCGACCGGCACCGGCAAAACGACCTTCGCCATGAAGTTCGTGGCCGCCGGACTCGCCGCGGGCGAGCCCGCGGTGGTGGCGATCTTCGAGGAGCATCCGGAGGCGTACCTGCAGCGGGCCAAGAGCGTCGAGGTGGACCTGCGCGAGGCGGTGCGTGCCGACAAGCTTCGGATCATCTATCTCCGGCCGCTGGACCTTTCAGTCGACGAGACACTGGATGAGATCCGGACCGCCGTCGAGGAGGTCGGCGCCAAGCGGGTGGTCATCGATTCGATCTCGGGGTTCGAAATGGCGCTGGCGCCGGCCTTCCGGGAGGACTTCCGGGAGTCGCTCTACCGCCTGATCGGCGCGCTGACCGGTCTCGGGGTCACCATGTTCTCGACTGTCGAGGTCGTGGAAGGCAAAGAGGCGGGGATCCAGCTGACCGGGTACCAGGTCTCGTTCCTGACCGATGACATCGTGAGCCAGCGCTACATCGAAATCGAGGGCGAGCTGCACAAGGCCCTGGTGGTGGTCAAAATGCGGGGCAGCCCGCACAGTCTGGAATTCCGGACCTACCAGATCACCTCGACCGGAGTCAACCTCGGGGAGTCGTTGCGGGACTACGATGGCGTCATCACCGGCATGCCTACGCGCCAGCTCCGCATGCCGCCGCCGGCGTACCCCGGGCTGACCGCGCGCGAGATCCTGGTGCTCGAAATACTCATCCGGTCCGGCGTGATGTCGCCGACCGAGGTCGCGAAGCATACCGGGCTGGTGCGGGGGGACATCGATGTCATTCTGAGTCGCCTGGTCAACCTCAAGTACGTCGGGCGCAAAGGCGTGCGTTATGTAGCCGAGGCGCGTCCGCGCGGCCTCTGAAGGGATCCGACGTGACCGGAAGCGTGGAAGACCGGGAGGATTGGGGACAGGACGAGCGCTACCGCCAGCTGGTCGAGCTCGCGCCGGACGCGATCCTGATCCACGACGGGACCCGCATCGTGCTCGCCAACGATGCGGTGCTGCGTCTCGCCGGCGCGACCCGGCGGGACCAGCTCCTCGGCCTCCCGATCGACCGGTTTCTCGATCCCCCGTTTCTCAAGGCGGTCGAGACCGAGCTGGTCGACTCGGTGGTGCCGGCCGAACCGACGCCCCCGGTGCAGGAGACCTTCCGACGTCTCGACGGATCCGAGGTCCAGGTCGAGGTGCGGGCCGTCGGTTTCCTGGATCGGGGCCACCCGTCGGTGCATGCCGTGATCCGTGACATCACCGAGCGCCTCGCGGTCGAAGAGCAGGCCCGAGTGGTGACGGAGCGGCTGCAACAGGCGCAGCGGATGGAGGCGGTGGGCGCGCTTGCCGGGGGAGTCGCCCATGAGGTCAACAACATGATGGGCGTCATCCTGGGGTTCAGCGACTTTCTGCTGCGGGACGAGCGGCTGTCGCCGGACTGCCTCGCGGATGTCCGGGAGATCATGAAGGCCGCCGATCGCGCCGCGGCCGTGACCCGGCAGCTCCTCGCATTCGGCCGCCGCGCGGCCCATCGACCCACCGCGGTCGACCTCGCTGCGCTGGCGCGGGCCACGGATGGGGTGATCCGCCGGTTGCTGGGCGAGGACCGGCACCTGGTGGTGATCACCAACGCCGCGGCCCAGGTGTGGGTCGACGCCGGTCAGCTCGAGCAGGTGATCGTCAATCTGGCCCTCAACGCCCGGGACGCGATGGCGCCCGGGGGCACACTCACCATCATTGCCTCGGTGGTGGATCTTCCGGGCGGCATTCCGGTGGCCGACTGCGGGGCGGTTTCCGCCGGCCGGTTCGGCACGCTGAGCGTGCACGATACCGGCGTGGGCATGGACCCGGCGACCCGGGCGCGGATCTTCGAACCGTTCTTCACCACCAAGCCGCTGGGGCAGGGCACCGGTCTGGGGCTCGCCGCGGCCGAGGGCATCGTGAGGCAGCACAATGGCTGCATTACGGTGACGACGGCCCCCGGGCAGGGTACGACCTTCACGATCTACCTGCCGGAGCACAGTCCGCAGGTTGGCGCCGAGCGCCGCAAGACGGTACGAGGGACCCTCGCGGAGGAGGCACCCACCGGCGAGACGATCCTGGTGGTCGACGATGAGCCGGGGGTGTGCGCGATCGCGTCGCGATGCCTCAGGGAAAGCGGGTTCCGGGTGCTTCAGGCGCACGACGGGCATGACGCGCTCGAGCTGGTGGACCGGTACGGACCACCTGGGCTCGTGCTCACCGACCTGACCATGCCGGGTATCGGCGGGGCCGAGCTGGCGCGCCGGCTGCGGGATCGGTGGCCGAACCTTCCCATCCTCTTCATGTCGGGCCATGCGCTGGACGAGTACAGCCGGCAGACCCTCCTGCCGGGTACCAGTCTGATCGAGAAACCGTTTTCCCCGGCCGCGCTCGTGGCCGGCGTCGCCGCAGCGCTCGCGGCAGCTACGGAACCGGTGACGGGCTGATCCGGTGGCCACCATCCTGATCGTCGACGATGTCTCGGCTCACCGGACATCCCTGACTGCGATTCTGGACGGGCTGGGGCACAGGTTGATCGAGGCGTCGAACGGCGCCGAGGGGCTTGCCGCGGCAGGCACCGATCCGCCGGACCTGGTGATTACCGACGTGCTGATGCCCGTCATGGATGGACTCGAATTCGTGCGCCAGCTGCGTCTCGAAGCGGCGACCGCCCGAACCCCGGTGCTCTTCTATACCGCGCCATACGCGGAACGGGAAGCCAAGGCGCTGGTGCTGTTCAGCGGGATTTCGTACGTCCTCAACAAGCCCGCCGAGCCGAACGAAGTTCTCGCCATCGTGACCCGGCTGCTCGCCGGCGAGCCGGAACCGGAGCCCGCCGGCGCAGGAGCGACCGGGGGCGGCCAGCGGACCCAGCTGCGTCTGCTTTCCGATCGCCTCTCCGAGAAGGCGGAGGATCTCCGATCCGCCAATGCCCGGCTCCGGGCACTCATCAATATCGGGCTGGAGCTCGCCTCCGCGCAGGATTCCAACCAACTGCTGCAGCGCGTGTGCTCCGATGCGCGCGACCTGTTCGGCGCGACCTATGTCA